>NZ_WTEX01000098.1 GCF_009795845.1 Gilliamella sp. Lep-s35
TAATTTAGGTTTAATGATTTTGGCGGTTTGATTCATTTCTGACTCTCCTTTTGTGTTATAAAATAACTTAAATGTCAGATTGAGTTAAGACTATTATGATTACTTTAACCGAGAAGCTTTGATATAGCGTTGAACTTACAGATGGGTTTAATAAAAAAACAAAAAAGCCCAGCATTGCTGCTGGGCTCGTGTATTTAAAAGTCTGGCGGCACCCTACTCTCACATGGGTAATACCCACACTACC
>NZ_WTEX01000019.1 GCF_009795845.1 Gilliamella sp. Lep-s35
TTTCTGCCGAATGGCGTTTACTTGTGATAACCGGTTTTTGTGGAGGGCTATCAACCTTTTCAACTTTTTCAGCCGAAATTGTTAATTTTTTACAAGAAGGTCGAATATCTTGGGGCTTAGCAGCCATATTGATTCATGTAATTGGCTCAGTTTTAATGACATTCTTAGGGATTTTATCGTACCAATATTTGCGATCTTAAAGTGATTAAATTAACAAATAATACAAAAAATAATCATAAATAGAGTTTACAACACCTAAATACTGTATTAATATACACTGTATATAGACACAGTATTGAGGTTATTATGTTAATTGAACATTCATCACAACAACTTATGGCAATTCATTTTGAATCACCTTTTCAACAACTGTTACAACAACAACGCCCTTTATTAAAATCACTTAATAAAGCCAAAAAATGGCAATTATGGCTTTCTGAACGCCCAATGTTAAAACGTTCATGGATCAATACGGCTGGGTTAGACAAACAAAAAGTTGTTCATTTAAGTAATTTAAAAAATGAAAATCTAATATCGACAATAGAAAAGGCTTTACGAAGCCAAACCTGTAGTTATATCGTTGCTTGCATCAACAATCTCAATGAACAAGACAAACAACGATTACAGCAAGCCGTATTATCAAGCAATACCTGTCTACTTTTAGTCAACGACAAACAGCCAATTCAATATCATTAAATTACAGAATATGGCTAACAAGACAAATACAGTTGAGTTAGTCGTTTTCGATCAACTTTACCAATCTTTGTCATGGGCAATTGATCAATAATATTGATCTTTTTCGGCATTTGATAACGGGCAATTTGAGGCTTTAACCACCCCAATAATACTGTTTCGGTTAATTTACTATTAGGTACTAAAACAACAAAAGCCATTAACCGTTGCCCAAATTCAGTATCCCAGTAATACTAATCATTTTATGCTGTAAAGACTGTGTTAACTGGCAAAAATTAGGCTTGCGTATAGGAAAAAGGAGATAATTAAGCAACTCAGTGAAAATCTTCATCTATCAATAATTAATATTTTAACGTAACAGTATAAAATTAATGCTAAATTACTTTAGGATTCAATTACACTTTTAATGCATCTTGCCGAGCTTGGTTAATTACTGCTTTTGCTATCCACTGCGTTAACGATATAATTTGTTGATTATCCAATTTCCAAATATCTTTTAACACCATAAATATTTCTGATCCATAAATAATTGAAATAGAATAAATTACTTGATTATAAATTTCATCAGGTAACTCAGTTTTGAGTGGTAATAATATTGTTGAAAGGATTTCTTTTCGATTACCTCTAACCAATTTTTTAGTTTGCAATGATGATGAGGCTCGTTCTGTTGCCCATTGTTGTAATGAAAGCCTCAATGCAGCACGTAGCGCTCCTTCATGTTTTAACATTTGAGGAAAGGCAAAAGCTAAAAAATCATTAAGTTGTTCTTCTACATTCTGTTTTTGGGAATGCCAACTAAAAATAGGTCCTAACGAGCTTGCCACCACAGCTGCAATTAAATCACTTTGTGTAGGAAAATAACGATAAGCTGTTGCTCTTGAAATACCTGATTTATCAGCTAATTCAGTTATAGTAAGTTCATACCCTTGTTCTAATGCTTCTAATGCAGTATTAATTAAACGTTCATAAGTCCGCTTTTTTACGCCTGCATATGTTGAAGAAGAGATTAAATTATTTTGAATCATTGGGCATATATTCAATTTTTATTAATTATGGATATGATACATCATATTTAATAAATTAGTTAAAATTTATCATTTAATAAATAAATGAGACTTCATTCTCATTTTGATATATAATGTTTAACAATTAACCACTCTTTGGTTATAAATACTCACCAAATTAACTTAGTTAGGAGTAATAAATGACATCACCTAGTACAATTTATTTGGTCACAACATTAGACACTAAAGGGGAAGAAATCATTTATATCAAAAACCTCCTAAATTTAAGAAATCTTAATTGTAAAATCGTTGATATTTCTACACAACCTCATCAATTTAATCATTTAGCAACGATTGAAGCTGAAACTGTTGCTAATTACCATCCAAATGGTAAACAAGCTGTTTTTTGTGGAGACAGAGGTAAAGCAATTGTTGCAATGGCTGATGCATTTAAATTATTTTTGATAGCTCAAAATGATGTAGAAGCCATACTAGGGTTAGGTGGTTCAGGTGGAACAGCCTTAATTACTCCGGCTATGCAATCACTAGCTGTTGGAGTTCCTAAACTGATGGTATCAACAATGGCATCAGGCGATATTTCTGGTTATATTGGTGCAAGTGATATTGCAATGATGTACTCAGTTACAGATATTGCAGGTATTAATGTCATATCTAGAAAAGTTTTAACCAATGCTGCAAACTTTATTGCAGGTTCGGTTCTTTTTAAAAGCCAAGATATGATTGAAGATAAACCTGCAATTGGCTTGACAATGTTTGGTGTCACAACAAAGTGTGTTCAATCCGTATCAGCAAAATTACATAAACAATATGACTGTTTGGTTTTTCATGCAACAGGTAGTGGCGGTAAAGCCATGGAAAAGCTTGCCGACAGTCACCTATTACATGGGGTCCTTGATATCACAACAACCGAAGTATGTGATTATCTTTTCGGCGGAGTTTTAGCTTGTAATGAAGACCGTTTTGGTGCAATAGCTAGAAGCAAAATACCTTATATTGGTTCATGTGGTGCACTGGATATGGTTAATTTTGCAAGCCCTGATACAATTCCTGAAAAATATAAAGATCGTTTATTCTATCCACATAATCCCCAAGTGACTTTAATGCGAACAACGCCAGAAGAAAACAAAAAAATGGCTAATTGGATCGCAAATAAACTTAACCAATGCCTAGGTTATGTGACTTTTATTATTCCAGAAGGTGGGTTTTCAGCGTTAGATATTGAAGGTGGAGCTTTTTGGTTACCACAAGCTAATCAAGCATTTATTGATGAGTTTGAAAAAACTTTTATTCAAACTGACAAAAGAAAGTTAATAAAAACCCCTTATCACATAAATTCAGCAGAGTTTTGTGATCTAATCATCAACGAATTTGCAAATGTAATGAAATAAATATTTGGAGAATATAATGAGTAGTCAACGTGCTCAATTGTTAAAAAAATTCCACGATATGATTAATAAAGGTCAATCAATTATTGGTGGTGGTGCTGGGACAGGATTATCAGCAAAATGTGAAGAAGCCTGTGGAATCGATCTTATTGTTATCTATAATTCAGGACGTTACCGTATGGCAGGTAGAGGTTCATTAGCAGGATTACTAGCTTATGGCAATGCTAACGAAATTGTTATGGATATGGCAAAAGAAGTATTACCTGTAGTCAAACACACACCAGTGCTAGCAGGTGTAAACGGTACTGATCCATTTTGCCAGTTTGACCAATTTTTAGATAAAATTAAAGAAACAGGATTTGCTGGTGTACAAAACTTTCCAACTGTAGGGCTTATTGATGGCAATTTTAGAGCAAATCTAGAAGAAACAGGCATGGGATACGACTTAGAAGTGGAAATGATTCGTAAAGCACATGAAAAAGATCTACTTACAACACCTTACGTATTTAGTGAACAAAATGCAATCGATATGGCTAAAGCGGGTGCTGATATTTTAGTACCTCATATGGGACTAACAACAGGTGGCAGCATTGGGGCAGAAACGGCATTAAAACTTGCAGATTGTGTACCATTAATCAATCAATGGGCCAAAGCAGCTAAAGCAATTCGCCCTGATATTATTATTTTATGCCATGGTGGCCCTATTGCCACTCCTGAAGATGCCGAATATATTTTAAATAATTGCCCTGATTGTAATGGATTTTATGGGGCAAGCTCAATGGAGCGCTTACCAACAGAAGTAGCACTAAAACAAACTACAAAACAATTTAAATCAATTCAACGACACTAACAATAATATAAGCAATAACGGTGCGACTAATTAGTCGCGCTGCTATTTTTGTTATAGCGATTCCGATTAAGCAGAAATAATTTCTAACTACTTCCAAATATAGATAGAATTAACAAATCAATAAATTAAGCGTCAAAATTGCCTAGTTTTAAAGTTATGTTGAAATTATTGAGCTAATTATGCAAGCTATTTTTGAATAAAAAATCAAAAAAAAGTTGCGAGCAAATAAATTCTGTTATATTTTGTTCAGTAGCTTTAATTATCAACTCAGTTAAAGGTTTTTTATTTTTATGAATTGTTTTTGCGGTTTTGTTACTACTTTTGTTAATACAGATGTTATTAGTACACATCATCATCACCATCATTCCTGAATAGTCTTCGGGCGATTGGTGCTGGAAGACTTTGATCTTCCGGTGATATCGCAAAAGCAAGCAGAGAACCCTCGGAAGATCAAACTTCCGAGGGTTTTTTGTTTGTGGTTTATAAATTTTTAGATAACTTTGGAGAAAGATATGTTGGATAATTCGCGTTTACGCATTGCAATGCAAAAGTCAGGTCGATTAAGTGACGAATCAAAAAAATTACTTGCTCAATGTGGTATTAAAATTAATCTTCAAGAACAGCGTTTGATCGCTTTTGCCGAAAATATGCCAATTGATATTTTGCGTGTTCGTGATGATGATATCCCCGGATTGGTTATTGATGGTGTTGTCGATATTGGGATTGTCGGCGAAAATGTTTTAGAGGAGGAAGTATTAGATAGGCAAGCCGAAGGCGAAAACCCACAATTTAAAAAATTGCGCAGTTTAGATTTTGGTGGCTGTCGGTTGTCGATCGCAGCACCTCGTGATTTTGAGTATACAGGACCAGAATGTTTAAATGATTTACGTATTGCTACCACTTACCCTCACCTGCTCCGCCGTTATCTTGCTCAATATAATGTTAACTTTAAAACCTGTTTGCTGAATGGTTCGGTCGAGGTTGCCCCTCGGGCTGGGCTTGCCGATGTAATTTGTGATTTGGTTTCGAGTGGTGCAACACTTGAGGCCAATGGACTAAAAGAGATCGAAGTTATCTATAAATCAAAAGCCTGCTTAATTCAACGTCAAGGTGAAATGTCGCCAATAAAACAGGCGTTAATCGATAAAATTATGACACGCATTCAAGGCGTTATTCAGGCTCGTGAGTCCAAATATATTATGCTCCATGCCCCTACCGAGGTGTTAGATGATATTGTTGCGCTATTGCCGGGTGCCGAAAACCCAACCATTTTGCCACTCACTGGCGAGCAAAATCGTGTTGCGCTACATATGGTGAGTAGTGAATCGCTTTTTTGGGAAACCATGGAAAAATTAAAAACATTAGGCGCAAGTTCAATTCTTGTATTACCAATTGAAAAAATGATGGAGTAATAAGATGAAACTTTCTTATTGGCAACAATGTACTGACGTTCAACGAAAGAAACTACTGACTCGCCCAGCAATTAATGCTTCAGATTCGATTAGCAAGGCAGTAGCCGATATTTTGGCACAAGTAAAGCAGCACGGCGATGAGGCTCTAAAAGCATTAAGTAACAAATTTGATAAAGTCCAAATTGAGCAAATAAAGCTTACAAAAGAAGACATAAAAGCCGCCGCAAATCGTGTTAATCCTGAATTAAAACAAGCCATGCAATTAGCGGTTGCCAACATTGAAAAATTCCACCAAGCACAAGCCTATCAATCTATTACGGTTGAAACAATGGCAGGCGTAAAATGCCAGTTAGTTACTCGCCCTATTGATTCGGTTGGGCTTTATATTCCAGGCGGTTCAGCCCCTTTATTATCTACTGTGTTAATGCTTGCAACACCAGCTAAAATTGCGGGTTGTCGTCAAGTTATTTTATGTTCGCCACCGCCCATTGCTGATGAGATTTTATATGCCGCACAGTTGTGTGGTGTTAGCGAGGTTTATCAATTAGGCGGTGCGCAAGCCATTGGTGCAATGGCACTAGGTACCGAGTCGGTTCCTAAAGTCGATAAGATTTTTGGTCCTGGAAATGCCTACGTTACCGAGGCTAAACGACAAGTCAGTCAGCGACTTGATGGCGCAGCCATTGATATGCCAGCTGGTCCGTCTGAAGTGTTAGTGATTGCAGATAGTTCAGCAAATCCTGCTTTTATTGCTGCCGATCTTTTGTCGCAAGCTGAACATGGTCCTGATTCACAAGTTATTTTGTTAACACCTGATGAAAAAATAGCACAAGCAGTATCGATTGAAGTCGATAAGCAACTTACGCAACTATCGCGCCAAAATATCGCTAAAAAAGCATTACAAGAAAGTCGCCTCATTGTAACTAAAGATTTGGATGAATGTGTTGCTATTAGCAATCGCTATGGTCCCGAACACTTAATTATTCAAACTACGAATGCGGATGAATTAGTTGAACAAATTACTAGTGCTGGCTCGATCTTCTTGGGTGATTGGTCACCGGAGTCAGCAGGTGATTATGCTTCAGGAACCAATCATGTATTACCAACTTATGGTTATACAGCCACATATTCTAGCCTTGGGCTTGCTGATTTTCAAAAACGTATGACAGTGCAAAAATTAACACCAGAAGGTTTAAAAGCCATTGGTCATGCGGTTGAGTTGATGGCAGAAGCAGAACAACTCACTGCCCACAAACAGGCGGTTAGCCTTAGGCTTGCGGTATTAAATTCAATAAATCAAAAATAGGTGGCTTAAATGGATATCAATCAATTAGTTCGAAAAAATGTTCAGCAATTAACGCCTTATCAATCTGCTCGCCGTATTGGTGGTCAAGGCGATGTGTGGCTGAATGCTAACGAGTATCCCGTTGCTCCACATTTTGAGTTGTCCGAGCAAACGTTAAACCGTTATCCAGAACCACAGCCTGAAAAAGTAATTAAGCGTTATGCTCAATATGCAGGCGTGCAAGCCGATCAGTTAATTGTTAGCCGTGGAGCGGATGAGGCTATTGAGCTATTAATGCGTGCATTTTGCGAGCCTGAAAAAGATAGCATTTTATACTGCCCTCCGACTTATGGTATGTATCAGGTGAGTGCAGAAACGTTAGGGATAAAAACCAAAACAGTGCCGACTACACCCGATTGGCAGCTCGATCTTGAAAGTATTGAGCAAAATCTTGACGGTGTTAAGCTGATTTATGTTTGTTCACCAAATAATCCAACAGGTAACTTGATTAATCCTGAAGATATTAAGACTTTGCTCAAGATTGCTAAGAATCGTGCTTTAGTTGTGATTGATGAGGCTTATATTGAGTTTTCTCCTGACTCAACGGTCGTGAGCTGGCTTGCTGATTATCCGCATTTAGTGGTTTTACGTACGCTATCAAAAGCCTTTGCTTTGGCTGGATTACGTTGTGGCTTTACCATCGCAAATAAACCCGTTATTGATGCATTACAAAAAGTGATTGCCCCCTATCCTCTTGCGACGCCTGTTGCCGATATTGCAGCTCAAGCGCTGAGTAAAGAGGGTATTAATACTATGAAGTTGCATGTCATTAATTTAAATAAACAAAAAGAAAAATTTGCCAGTTTGCTAGCGCAATTACCGATTGTTGAAAAAGTCTATCCAAGTTCTTCAAACTATTTATGCGTGAAATTTCAAGACCATAAAGCAGTATTTGAGACTTTATGGCATAAAGGCATTATTTTACGCGATCAAAGCAAATCGATTGGGCAAGATAATATGATTCGAATCACCATTGGTACCCAAGCTGAGTGCGAAGCGGTTCTTTCTGCACTCAAAGCAATAAGATAGGAGTAAATATGTTACAAAAATACTTATTTATTGATCGAGACGGTACATTAATTACCGAACCGCCCGTTGACTTTCAAGTTGATCGTTTTGATAAGCTGGCTTTTGAGCCAAATGTGATCCCTGCGCTTCTTAAATTGCAAGCTGTTGGTTATAAGTTGGTGATGGTGACCAATCAAGATGGACTTGGTACAAGTAGTTATCCGCAAGCCGATTTTGATGGTCCGCATAATTTGATGATGCAGATTTTTAAATCACAAGGGGTTAATTTTGAGGATGTCTTAATTTGCCCACACTTTCCAGAAGATAATTGTGAGTGTCGTAAGCCGAAAATCCAATTAGTTTTGCCATATCTTACTAGTGGTAAATTAGATAAACAAAACAGTTATGTTATTGGTGACAGGGTCACAGATATTCAATTGGCTGAAAACATGCAAATCCAAGGATTACGCTATCATCCTGAAAATTTAAATTGGAGCGAAATCGCCCAACGATTAACCACTAAAGATCGTTATGCAAAAGTTGAACGCAATACCAAAGAAACAAAAATACAAGTTGAAGTGTGGCTTGATCGCCAAGGTGATAGTCATATCAATACCGGGATCGGTTTTTTTGATCATATGCTTGATCAAATTGCGACTCATGGCGGTATTAAGCTCAATATTCAAGTTGATGGCGATTTGCATATTGATGATCATCATACTATCGAAGATACTGGGCTTGTCTTGGGCGAGGCTTTAAAAATAGCGCTCGGTGATAAGCGTGGTATTACTCGCTATGCCTCTGTTATTCCGATGGATGAGTGTTTAGCAAAATGTGCAATGGATATTTCAGGTCGTCCTTATCTTAAATTTTCGGCTCAGTTTACTCACCAGAAAGTGGGCGATATGAGCACGCAAATGGTTGAGCACTTTTTTTATTCAATCAGCTATGCAATGGCAATTACCTTGCATATTGAAACCACAGGTGATAATGATCATCATAAAGTAGAAAGTCTGTTTAAGGCTTTTGCTCGTACTTTAAAACAAGCAATTAAAATTGAAAGTGATCGACTACCTAGCTCAAAAGGAGTGCTATAAATGAATATTGTCATTTTAGATACTGGTTGCGCCAATCTTTCATCGGTGAAATATGCAATAGAAAGGCTTGGTTATCAACCCATCATTAGTCTTGATCCTGATGTGGTATTGAATTCAGACAAGTTATTTTTGCCGGGTGTCGGATCGGCTTCATCTGCAATGCAAAAATTAGAAGAGCGCAATTTAATTGAACTGATAAGAGTTTGTACTCAACCAGTATTAGGGATCTGCCTTGGTATGCAACTTTTAGCCGATTATAGTAATGAAGGACATGTGCATACACTTGGTATAATTAATGAAAAAGTGATTGAAATTCCTGATTGTGGATTACCACTACCCCATATGGGCTGGAATCAGGTCTACCCAAAAGCTGGACATCATCTTTTTCGAGATATTCCTGATGGTGCTTATTTTTACTTTGTACATGGATACGCGATGCCACTATGCTCAGCAACAATAGCAGAAACCAGTTACGGCGAAAGCTTTACCGCAGCCGTGCAAAAAGACAACTTTTACGGCGTGCAATTTCATCCCGAGCGTTCTGGCTTGGCCGGTGCAAAATTGCTAAAAAACTTTTTGGAGATGTAACTATGACAACTTTTCCAACCATCATTCCTGCTCTTGATTTAATTGATGGCAATGTGGTGCGATTACATCAAGGCGATTATGGACAAAAACGTGATTATGGTAACGATCCTCTTTTACGTTTACAAGATTACCAAAAGCAAGGCGCTAAACTGTTGCACTTGGTGGATTTAACAGGTGCGAAAGATCCTAATGCTAGGCAAATTTCGTTAATACAATCACTTATTAGTGGCGTTCAAATCCCTGTGCAGGTTGGTGGTGGTATTCGTACCCAAAATGACGTTGATGCGTTATTATCCGCAGGTGCTGCGCGTGTGGTGATTGGTTCAACCGCCATTAAACAACCTGAAATTGTTAAGCAGTGGTTTACAAAATATGGTGCTGAAAAATTGGTATTAGCGCTTGATGTACGAATTGATTCTAAAGGAAACAAGTACGTCGCTATCCACGGTTGGCAAGAAGACTCAAAACAGACATTGGAATGCGTAATTGATAGCTATCTGCCTTATGGATTGAAACATGTACTTTGTACTGATATTTCGAAAGATGGTACGCTTAGCGGTTCAAACGTTAAGTTGTATCAGGGAATCAGTCAAAAATACCCACAAATCGCTTTTCAAGCTTCTGGCGGAATTGGCCAGTTAGACGATATTAAAGCGCTTAAAGATAGTGGTGTTGCAGGCGTAATTGTCGGGCGAGCACTGCTTGAAGGTAAATTTACTGTTCAGGAGGCGATTTCATGTTGGCAAAAAGGATAATTCCTTGTTTAGATGTTCGTAATGGTCAAGTGGTTAAAGGCGTACAATTTCGTAATCATGAAATTATTGGAGACATAGTCCCCTTAGCAAAAAGGTATGCTGAAGAAGGCGCTGATGAGCTGGTTTTTTATGATATTACCGCTTCGTCAGATGGCCGTGTTGTCGATAAAAGTTGGATCGCAAAAGTTGCCGAAGTGATTGATATCCCTTTTTGTGTCGCTGGTGGAATTAAAACAATTGAAGATGCTGGGCAAATACTCTCATTTGGTGCTGATAAAATTTCAATTAACTCCCCTGCACTTGCTGATCCTAGTTTAATTACACGGCTTGCAGATCGTTACGGAGTACAATGCATTGTAGTTGGCATTGATAGCTGGTATGACAGACAATCACACAATTATCATGTTTATCAATTTACTGGCGACGAAAAACGTACCGTTGCCACAAAATGGAACACGCTTGATTGGGTTAAAGAAGTACAAAAGCGTGGTGCGGGCGAAATTGTCCTTAATATGATGAACCAAGACGGCGTTCGTAATGGATATGATATTATTCAACTAAACGCCGTTCGAGAAGTATGCAACGTGCCACTGATTGCCTCAGGCGGTGCTGGTAGTATTGAGCATTTTTTACAGGCATTTAATGAAGCACAAGTTGATGGTGCATTAGCCGCTTCGGTATTTCATAAGCAAATTATCAATATTGGTGAACTTAAACAGTATTTGGCTGAACATGGAGTAGAAATTCGATTATGTTAACTCAAAATTGCGATACAAAATTAGATTTACAGCAATTAAATTCACAACAACTAGATTTGCAACGACTGGATTGGCAAAAAGTAAACAATCTAATGCCGGTGATTATTCAGCATTATGTTTCGGGTGATGTGTTAATGCTAGGCTATATGAATCAAGAGGCATTAGCACAAACGCAAAATAGCGGTAAAGTGACATTTTATTCACGTACCAAACAACGCCTTTGGACTAAAGGCGAAACGTCTGGTAACTTTTTAAATGTGATGAGTATTTCAACCGATTGTGATAATGATACTTTGCTGATTTTAGTTGATCCAGTTGGCCCAACTTGCCATACCGGCTCAACAAGTTGTTTTGCTTCGACTAAAACCCAATGGGGATTTTTATTTGAATTAGAACAGTTAATTGCAGGGCGCAAAAATGCTGATCCTAAATCATCATATACCGCTAAACTCTATCATGATGGCACCAAACGTATTGCTCAGAAAGTTGGCGAGGAAGGTGTTGAAACAGCACTAGCAGCAACCGTACATGATCGCGAAGAATTAAAAAATGAATCTGCTGATTTGGTTTATCATCTTTTAGTTTTACTTCAAGATCAAAATCTGTCACTGCAAGATGTCATTGGTATTTTAAAAGCAAGACATAAATAATAAACCTAGCTAAAGTGTAAACCTTATTACACTTTAGTTTAACTTTATTTGTTAGTTAGCATAAAATTTAGGAAAGCACCAACTTGTTTACCCTTCATGATTAAAATAATCCGCTAAAAAACCAAGTTTTGAGTTTTTAATCTTTAAGTTATAAAAAGCTAGCCAAACAATAAAAAAACAGCATCCTCACATCAAGTGGGGCGATTTATTGGTTTATTTGACCGGTTATTTTGTAAAAAATATTCAGGAGTCTATACCGTTTTAAATCCATAACAAATTGATTTAAATAAAAAAGTAAAAAAGTCTAACAACACCGCAAGGCCAATATTTCAGCCTTTTTACCGTATCAAAAAAACAAACAAATCCGCCATTTTTGTTAAAAACTTTCAGGAACGCACTACATTTATGTAAAAAATCTAAAAAAATCAGACCTGTAACTTATATTTTTGATTCCTTGTTTCAGTGGATACTTGGGATTAGATACTCTACTGAAATTGTATAATCATGAGAGTGATAATATCATATCAGGTATATTTTCAATTACATCTCACTCAATTGTAGTTATTTTATTAACATATTTATGTATCCGCTATTTCCGCTATATTTACCGCTTTGAACTATTTACCATCCGCCATATTCGGGTACGATTTAATCGAATTACAAGGCAAGTGTATATTCAGCGCCCTAAATATTGTGGTGGCACAGTGGTATTTAAGTGGGAACATATTATGCCTGCTAACTTCGGCGAAACTGGCTGAGATATGGGTGGCACCAATATGGTTAACCTAATGACCTTTCCCCCATATAAAACTGGCTTTCCGGTTGCTCAATCAGTCGGCATTGGCAAAAATACTTATAATGCCCAAGATTATAAAGACGAATGGGAATTTATTCTCCGGTATATGGAGCACGGCCCCGAAAACTTGCCAAAACCACGCCTAAGCACCCATTTACCCATGCCTTTTCATGGCTTTAAGGGGCATATAAAGCCCATGATTCATGCAGCTAAAAATGCCCCAACGGCATGGGTGTATTTACTGCTTATTCCTGTATTTTTAATTTTATTACCGTTTTACACTATCGGCTACTTTATTTCGGAATGCCTGTGTTGGCAACCTCGATGGCCAAAAGTTATACGCCAAGCTGGTAAAGTGGGCAAACCGATCCCTAAAGAAACCACCTTAGCTGACTATCCCCCTAACATACAGCAAGCCCTATTAGATAGCCGTGATCCTCGCCAAAAAAGTGGACAAAAGTCACCTCTATGATATAAACAAAAATCATAGGAGACAAATATTATGGTCAAAAAATTTAGTATCGAATTCAAACAACAATCAGTGGATTATGCGTTATCTAATGCACACCTTTCTATCAGCGAACTTGCCAACCATCTAGGTGTGGGTAAATCAACCCTAGATAAATGGATTAGGCAACTTTCCCCGAATAAAACCAGCCGTCGAGAGTTAACCGCTGAGCAACAGCGGATTATGGCGTTAGAAAAAGAGATTAAAGAACTGAAAATGGCTAATGATATACTAAAAAAGGCGCATGTGTACTTCATCAACAATCCAAGTCGATGAAGTACGCTTATATGAAAAATCATTTAACCTGCTATCCCGTTACTAGGATATGCTCATTACTTGGTGTCAGTTCATCGGGTTATTATGCTTGGTTAAAAAAAGCAAACAAATCAGCTAAACTCAGCGAGTATATCCAAAAGCAGTATTGGCAACATAAAGCTCGTTTGGGTGCGCCAAGCCTGCTTCATGATGCAAGGGAAGCGGGCTATCAAGTTTCAGAAAGGACAATTAGCCGTGTTTTGTAACAATGGGGATTACCTAGTTTAAGATTGCATAGTAAAGCAGCACGTAAATTCAAGTATAAAACAGACACGGCTCATCGCAATATTGTGCCCAACACGTTAGATAGGCAATTTAACCCTGATAAGCCTAATAAAACATGGGTAACCGATATTACTTATATTAAAACGGGTGAAGGTTGGTTATATTTGTCGGTGATTATCGATTTATATGGACGAAAAGTGATTGCTAGGCAAACGAGTCTCTACATAGACCGCCATTTAGTGTGTAATACATTAAAACAAGCTTTATTTCGGCGTCACATTTCCTAAAAATGTACTCATTCATAGTGACCAAGGAAGCCAATATTGCAGTGCTGATTTCAAGCAATTATTGTTACAATATGGGCTAAGGCAAAGCATGAGTCGAAGAGGCAACTGCTTTGATAATGCGGTTGTTGAGAGTTTTTTTCATACACTCAAAACACATATTATTCATGACTGTTACTACAAAACGAGGAAGCAGGCTAATAAAGCACTATTTGAATATATTGAAATCTATTATAATCGGATACGCCGTCATTCAGCCAATGGCTAGGTATCACCGCAGCAATATGAACAACAATATTACCAAAACGAAAAAATGATAGAGGTGGGCACTGTCTAATATTTTGGCGAGGATCACCGTTTGCAATGGTGTGTGCGTGATGAAAAAACAGGAAAGCTCGTTGATTATGGAAATTCATAACATAAAAACATTTTTTAAAATAATAACAACAGGATTTAAAACCTATAGAAATCCCTCGCATTTTTTACAGTAATTTAAAAAATTGCAGTAATAAACATAAAAAACAAAATTAACGCCCGATAGGGCACTTATCTGTTATAGGTAGATACTGTCTAATATTTTAACAAGGATCGATCTACGATTTCCTTTTTTCTAAACTGCCTACACGGCAGTGAACAATAGCGTAGAATTAAATGAGCTATTTGTTGCTTTCTAAACTGCCTACACGGCAGTGAACATTATTTTGTACTGCTTTTTTATAATCAGACTTTTCTAAACTGCCTACACGGCAGTGAACGCAACGTGTTGCTGGTGGGCACGTTGTTGATATTTCTAAACTGCCTACACGGCAGTGAACAGTAATATTAAAAAAATAAATAAAAATGGTTTTTTCTAAACTGCCTACACGGCAGTGAACATGATTTAGAAAATCTCTTTTTTCATCCTGTGTTTCTAAACTGCCTACACGGCAGTGAACTATACACAGCGTAACACTCGCCGACGTGCCGCTTTCTAAACTGCCTACACGGCAGTGAACCAAATGGTGGCAAAGCAGATTAAAGCGGAAATTTTCTAAACTGCCTACACGGCAGTGAACTAGCACCCAATTTATAACGCCTACCCTTATATTTTCTAAACTGCCTACACGGCAGTGAACCGTATTATGTTTTTAATGCTCAAGATGTCGAGTTTCTAAACTGCCTACACGGCAGTGAACCGGTCCAATTAATGTTGTCTGGGTCTTTTATTTTTCTAAACTGCCTACACGGCAGTGAACGTTGGACAATAGTTGACGTATTCGGCGGTTCATTTCTAAACTGCCTACACGGCAGTGAACATCAAGAAGCAATAGCAATTCTAATGCCAGTAATTTCTAAACTGCCTACACGGCAGTGAACGATCCTATTGGTCTTGATTATTGGACCGGCGATTTCTAAACTGCCTACACGGCAGTGAACATCTTCTTCCAAATAATTTTAGTGCGAAATCATTTCTAAACTGCCTACACGGCAGTGAACTTTCGATATATCCGTTAATGTTGCCCACATGCTTTCTAAACTGCCTACACGGCAGTGAACAATAAAGCAATTGAGAAAGCTATTTTAATTACTTTCTAAACTGCCTACACGGCAGTGAACGACGTTATTCTCATCAATTACCCCTCTTTCTTTTTCTAAACTGCCTACACGGCAGTGAACGTCCCGCTGCAAGTTCAATTGATTTGAAATATTTTCTAAACTGCCTACACGGCAGTGAACGGAGCGAATACGGCAAAAATCAAGCATGAAATTTTCTAAACTGCCTACACGGCAGTGAACACAATTAATTTACATAAAAAAGCCACTAATTATTTCTAAACTGCCTACACGGCAGTGAACGTTTGCTCCACCGCTCAACTGCTTTGTTTGTCTTTCTAAACTGCCTACACGGCAGTGAACTTTAAGTGGGAGCGTGCTCCCACCCCCTTATATTTCTAAACTGCCTACACGGCAGTGAACAAAGAAAAGCTCGTTTCTGGTGAGTTAATCATTTTCTAAACTGCCTACACGGCAGTGAACGAGGCTCGTTATTTGGCTGTGTTAGTGATGCATTTCTAAACTGCCTACACGGCAGTGAACTCAACTGTATCACTGATAAAAAACATGTACTATTTCTAAACTGCCTACACGGCAGTGAACGTCGAGCATGTGATTGAGACCTTGAGGACAGTTTTCTAAACTGCCTACACGGCAGTGAACAGAGCCAATACCAACCGTTAATATGTTAGCTGTTTCTAAACTGCCTACACGGCAGTGAACTAGAAGCTAATATACTATCAATATAGTATGTAAAAAGGCAAATAGGTATTTAGTTTTTAAAAACCCTTTTTTTAGAGATAAATTTAATCTATTGATTTTATTAACTTTTAAAATACAGCTAAAAAAAGGGTTTTTGTTTTTAGATTTTGTTGCTTTGTTATTTCTTAATATTTCCCAAGTTTAAAATTTAAAATACCCATTGGCTGAGTTTTTAATAAACGCCCCAGATGGAAAAATAACAACAAATCAGCTATGCTATAACACCTATAACAGGTAGCTATAAAATGGCTAATATGGAAGTAAAAATTAGTTACCTTCTAATTAGGCAGCACCTATTTTTATTTAGGAATTTTGAAAAATATGACATCTAATAACGCTAAATCAATTACCGAAACGCAACAACGCGATCAACTACAACGCCAAATATGGAAAATTGCCGACGAAGTCCGTGGTGCGGTCGATGGTTGGGATTTTAAACAGTATGTACTTGGTTCTTTGTTTTATCGCTTTATTAGTGAGAATTTTGCCAATTATATTCAAGCTGGCGATGAGAGTATCGACTACAGCGCATTACCGGATGATGTTATTACCGATGAAATTAAAAAAGACGCAATAAAAACCAAAGGCTATTTTATTTATCCTAGCCAACTATTTTGTAAAATTGTAGCGGAAGCTAATACCAATCCAAGTTTAAATACTGACTTGGCTAATATTTTTAATGCGATTGAAAGCTCAGCTATTGGCTATCCTTCAGAAAGTGATATTAAAGGATTATTTGCCGATTTTGATACCACTAGTAACCGATTAGGTAATACGGTTGCCGATAAAAACAAACGGTTAGCTGCAGTACTTAATGGGGTGGCCGAGCTTGATTTTGGCGATTTTGCAGACCATAAAATCGATCTGTTTGGCGATGCTTATGAGTATTTGATTTCTAATTATGCCTCGAACGCCGGTAAATCGGGAGGCGAGTTTTTTACCCCGCCGAATGTGTCCAGGCTGATCTCACAACTCGCCTTACATAATCAAAAAAAGGTCAATAAAATCTATGATCCGGCAGCAGGATCGGGCTCTTTATTGTTACAGGCGAAAAAACAATTTGACGAACATATTATTGAGGATGGATTCTTCGGTCAAGAGATTAATCATACCACCTATAACCTTGCTCGAATGAATATGTTTTTACACAATATCAACTATGATAAATTTGAAATTGCCTTAGGGGACACGCTACTTAATCCAAAATTTGGCGACGAAAAGCCATTTGATGCCATTGTTTCTAATCCACCTTATTCAATTAAATGGATTGGCAGTGATGATCCAACCTTAATCAATGATGACCGATACGCACCTGCCGGTGTGCTGGCACCCAAATCGAAAGCTGATTTTGCCTTTATTATGCATGCATTAAGTTACCTGTCCGATCGCGGTCGTGCGGCAATTGTTACCTTTCCGGGGATCTTTTATCGTGGCGGTGCAGAACAAAAAATTCGCAAATATTTGGTCGACAATCATTATGTTGAAACCGTAATATCGCTCGCACCCAACTTATTTTATGGCACCTCGATTGCGGTTAATATTCTGGTGCTTGCTAAAAATAAAACCGTCAAAACGACACAATTTATTGATGCCAGCAAACTGTTTAAAAAAGAGACCAATAATAGTGTGCTCACTGATGAACATATTCAACAAATTATGCAAGTATTTGCTAGCAAGCAAGATATCGAATATTTTGCCAAATCGGTTGATAATCAAACCATTGCCGACAATGATTATAATTTAGCGGTCAGTTCGTATGTCGAAGCCGAAGATACCCGTGAAGTGATTGATATCAAACAGCTTAATGCTAACATTGCCGAAACGGTAAAAAAAATAAACACACTTCGTGCTGATATAGATGAAATAATTAAAGAGATTGAAGCATGAGTAATGATCATATCCTTATTTACCAGGATAATAACCAATCAATTCGCGTTGAGGCTCGCTTTAAAGGTGCAACTGTTCGGAAAATCCGAACAGTTCAACCACAGAGCTCATGCAATGTTTCCAGTGGGGGTAGAAATATCTTATCTGAAAACCATCAATGTATTAGCAAATAAAGCGAAACAGGAAAGCCGCAAAAAATGAATGATAGACTAAATATGCAAAATAGTATCGCGAAATTACTTGATGGGGTAGTGGTTGAGTGGAAACCATTAGGTAAATTACTTATACGCACAAAAGGAACAAAAATTACAGCAAGTCAAATGAAGGAACTACATAAAGATGATGCACCATTAAAGATTTTTGCTGGTGGTAAAACATTTGCTTTAGTCAATTTTGACGATATATCCGAAAAAGATATCAATCGAGAACCGTCTATTATTGTAAAATCTCGCGGTATCATTGAATTTGAATACTACGATAAACCATTCTCTCATAAAAATGAAATGTGGTCATATCACTCCAAAGATAAACAGATTAATATCAAATATGTTTACTATTTTTTAAAAACTAAAGAACTACATTTTCAAAATATTGGCAGCAAAATGCAAATGCCACAGATTGCGACACCAGATACGGATAAATTTGAAATCCCCATTCCCTCTCTACACGTTCAAACCGAAATAGTCCGTATTTTAGACACATTTACAGCCCTAACAGCAGAGCTAACAGCAGAGCTTACCGCACGGAGAAAACAATACAACTATTATCGTGATCAATTGTTGTCCTTT
Source organism: Gilliamella sp. Lep-s35 (assembly GCF_009795845.1). Classification (GTDB taxonomy): domain Bacteria; phylum Pseudomonadota; class Gammaproteobacteria; order Enterobacterales; family Orbaceae; genus Gilliamella. The sequence continues at coordinate 18,665 of NZ_WTEX01000019.1, forward strand.
CAAGAGGATGAGGTTGAGTGGAAGGCTTTAGGGGAAATTCTTCATCGAACCAAAGGCGCAAAAATCACTGCATCTAAAATGAAAGAAATTCATAAAAATAATGCACCATTAAAGATTTTTGCTGGTGGAAAAACATTTGCTTTAGTCAATTTTGACGATATACCCGAAAAAGATATTAATCGAGAACCGTCTATTATTGTAAAATCTCGCGGTATCATTGAATTTGAATATTACGATAAACCATTTTCCCATAAAAATGAAATGTGGTCATACCATTCTAAAGATGGGAATATTAATATCAAATATGTTTACTATTTTTTAAAAACTAAAGAACTACATTTTCAAAATATTGGTAGTAAAATGCAAATGCCACAGATTGCGACACCAGATACGGATAAATTTGTTATACCAATTCCATCGCTCAGTATTCAAAACAGAATTGTCGAAATCCTAGATAAATTTGATGCGCTTACTAACTCAATCACCGAGGGTTTACCGCGTGAGATTGCCTTACGCCAAAAACAATATGAATATTATCGGAATTTGTTATTAGACTTTCCGAAAGAGTAAGAATCATAAGGTAGAGTTATAAAAAGATGAATACTACATTAAGGAATATTGCTGAAAAGCTGGATAAAAACGATAGAAAAGTCCAATTAATCTATGCCTTTAACGGAACCGGTAAAACACGTTTATCTCAAACCTTTAAGAATTTAATTATATCGCAGCATAAAGGCAATCAAGAGGATCATGCAGCCTTAACAAGGCATAAAATCCTTTATTATAACGCCTTTACTGAGGATTTATTTGTTTGGGATAATGATAAACACCAAGAGGGTGAACATCAATTAATCATACAACCGAACTCATTTACGGACTGGATTTTGAAAGACCAAGGACAAGACCAAAATATTGTTCGTTACTTTCAATCCTATACTCATCAAAGATTACTGCCGCATTTTAATGAGGATTTTTCCGCTATTACTTTTTCGCTGGCAGGCGATAATGAGCAGCGTATGGATAATATTAAAATCTCCAAAGGCGAAGAAAACAATTTAATTTGGAGTATTTTTTTCACGCTGATTAACTTAGTGATTGCCGAGCGCAATATTGCGGAAACAAGCGAGCGTTCCACTAATGAGTTTGACCAATTACGCTATATTTTTATTGATGATCCGGTCAGTTCGTTGGACGAAAATCACCTTATCCAATTGGCGGTAGATATTGCCCAATTGATCCAATCTAGTGATTCTGACATTAAATTTATTATTACGACCCATAACCCACTGTTTTATAATGTACTTTATAATGAACTCAAATTGTCAAACGGTTATATTTTAAGACGATTTGAGGGCGGTGAATTTGCATTAGAAGAGAAAAAAGGCGATTCAAACCGCAGTTTTTCCTATCATCTGTATGTAAAACAGTTGCTGCAAGAAGCGGTTAAGGAAAATAAAATTGAAAAATATCATTTTACCCTATTACGCAACTTATATGAAAAAACCGCCGGTTTTTTAGGCTATCCGCAATGGTCAGACTTGTTGCCTGACGATAAAAAACTTTACTTAACACGGATTATCAATTTCACCAGCCATTCAACCTTATCTAATGAAATGGTTTCCGAACCTTCTGAACCTGAAAAGCAAACGGTTGCCTTTTTACTGAACCATTTACTTGAAAAGTATAATTTTAAACATTTGGAATAGACTATGACGACTTATACAACCCCCATCGCCGAAACCAATGGTTATATTATTTTAGATAACTACACCAAGCTTGAAGAGCCAGCGGCTGCTTACCAAACCGAAAATCAATTAGAAAACGAATTAATTCAGGATTTATGCCGTCAAGGATATGAATATTTGCCCAACCTAACTACGCACGAAAAGTTGTTGGCCAATATTCGCGTGCAGTTACAAACACTGAACAACATGCAGTTTACTGATGCGGAATGGCAACGGTTTGTTTTGGAGTATTTGGATAAACCCAATGAGTCAATGGTCGATAAAAGTCGTAAAATCCACCACAATCATATTTATGATTTTGTGTTTGATGATGGTCATATTCAAAATATTTATCTACTTGATAAAAAAACACTTAAAAATAATAAATTACAAGTTATTCACCAATTTCAACAAGCGGGTAGTTATGCCAATCGTTATGATGTGACTATTTTAGTGAACGGCTTGCCTTTAATACAAGTCGAATTAAAAAAACGGGGTATTGCCATTCGTGAAGCCTTTAATCAAGTCCATCGTTATAGTAAAGAAAGCTTTAATCAAGATAATTCGTTATTTAAATATTTGCAAATGTTTGTGATTTCAAACGGTACGGATACGCGCTATTTTGCTAACACGACTAAACGTGACAAAAATAGCTTTGACTTTACCATGAATTGGGCAAATGTAAAAAACAAACCGATTAAAGACTTAAAAGATTTTACTGCAACGTTTTTTGCCAGTCGTACTTTGTTGAGTGTACTTATCACCTACTCGGTTTTGGATGTTAATGATACTTTATTAATTATGCGTCCTTACCAAATCGCCGCAACCGAACGGATTTTGTGGCAAATTACTAGTGCATATCATGCCAAAAATTGGAGTACGCTTCAAAGTGGTGGCTTTATTTGGCACACAACGGGATCGGGTAAAACACTGACCAGTTTTAAAGCCGCTCGTTTAGCCACTGAACTTGAATTTATAGACAAAGTCTTTTTTGTGGTGGATCGTAAAGATCTGGATTATCAAACCATGAAAGAGTATCAAAAATTCTCAAAAGATAGTGTCAATGGTTCAAACAGCACCGCTGGGCTTAAGCGTAACATTGAAAAAACCGATAATAAAATTATTGTTACCACTATTCAAAAACTCAATAATTTGATTAAAAGCGAAGATGACTTAGCAATCTATGATAAACAGGTCGTGTTTATTTTTGACGAAGCGCACCGCTCCCAGTTTGGCGAAGCCCAAAAAAACATAAAGCGTAAATTTAAAAAATATTACCAATTTGGTTTCACCGGCACGCCGATTATGCTTGATAACGCACAAGGAACACCAACCACGGCTGATGTTTTTGGTCGTGAATTGCATGCTTATGTATTAACCGATGCCATTCGTGACGAAAAGGTACTAAAATTTAAAGTCGACTATAATGATGTGCGCCCGAATTTTAAATCAATAGAGCAAGAACAAAATCTTGAAAAACTCAGCGCTGCTGAAAATAAAAAAGCCCTGCTCCACCCAAACCGTATAGAGCAAATTACACAATATATTTTGAATAATTTTAAACAAAAAACCCATCGCTTAAACGGTACAAGTAAAGGATTTAATGCCATGTTTGCGGTGAGTAGTGTGGACGCAGCTAAACTCTATTATGAATCATTCAAAAAATTACAAAAAGGAACCAATCAACCGTTAAAAATAGCCACCATATTTTCTTTTGCCGCCAATGAAGAACAAGATCCACAAGGTAACCTTGTTGATGAGAGCTTCGAGACTGATGCTTTGAATCAAAGTGCCAAAGAGTTTTTAGCGATGGCTATTGATGACTATAATCAGGAATTTAAATCAAACTATGATGTCAGCAGTGAGCAGTTTCAGAACTATTATCGCGATTTATCTTTAAAAGTAAAAAATAAAGAAATTGATTTGTTAATTGTGGTGGGTATGTTTTTAACCGGCTTTGATGCGCCAACGCTTAATACTTTATTTGTTGATAAAAACCTGCGATATCATGGGTTAATTCAAGCCTTTTCACGCACCAATCGCATTTATAATGCCACCAAAACCTTTGGTAATATTGTGGCGTTTCGCGATTTAGAACAAGCTACCATTGATGCAATAAAAACATTTGGTAAAAGTAATACTCGTGAAGTGGTGCTAGAAAAAAGCTTTAAGGAATACATGGAAGGGTTTACTGATCAAAGCTCAGGTCAGTTCCATCAGGGCTATCTAGCCATCGTTGCCGAGTTACAAGAAAAATTCCCACGTCCCGACGAAATTATCACCGACAAAGATAAAAAAGCGTTTGTTAAATTATTTGGCGAGTACTTGCGTGCTGACAACATATTGCAAAATTATGATGAATTTGTGGCATTAAAAGATTTCCAACAATTAGATATGACCGATGCGCAAGCGGTTTTAGCGTTTAAAAACAAGCATTATGTGACTGATGAAGATCTGCAAAAAATGCAAGCAGTTAAACTACCGACTGATCGCGCAATACAAAATTATCGTTCAACTTATAATGATATTCGTGATTGGCTACGCCGAGAAAAACAAGCCAATCAACAAGATCAGCAAAGATTTGACTGGGATGATGTGGTTTTTGAAATCGATCTATTAAAATCGCAAGAGATTAATTTGGATTATATTCTTGAGCTCATTTATGAACAAAACAAACAAGAAAAAGCCAAACAAGACATTGTCGAAGATGCTCAGCGCTTAATTCGATCAAGCTTAGAAAATCGTGCTAAAGAAGAGCTAGTTGTTGATTTTATAAAACACACCGATCTTGACGCTATTCCGGATAAAGCCTCGATTATTGATGCGTTTTTCTTATATGCACAGCAAGAGTTACAGGTAGAACTAAATACCTTAATTGAAGAAGAAAATTTAAACGAAGCCGCTACAAAACGCTATATCTCCTCATCGTTAAAGCGAGAGTATGCAACTGAAAATGGCACAGAACTGAATGAGATTTTACCTAAAATGAGCCCACTTAATCCTCAATATTTAATTAAAAAGAGCCGAGTTTTTGAAAAAATCGCCGCATTGGTTGAAAAGTTTAAAGGGGTTGGGGGGGAAATTTAACTTTTTAGCAATTATAATAATAGGAGCTTGATATTTGGCTCCTCTTATTAATTGATAATTTAATAGATAAAATCACTTTGAATGATTTTGTATACAAAATCTTGCATTTTCATAATGGTAAATAATGGTTGAAAAGTCAAAGGGTTCGCCAGCTGTGGTATAAAATACCTCTTCCACACAAAGAGCTGGTTCACCTGCTTGTAAGCCAAGATATTGAGCTGTTTCGGCATCAAGTTTGATTACTTGAAAATATTTATCAGAAAAACCAATATTAATATTATAATTATCTTGAATGTAACTAAAAATTGAGTTTTCAACAATTTCTTTATTCAAGTAATTGATTAATTTTTTGCGATAATAAGATTGCTCTAGGCCATATAATTTACCATCAACATAGCGCAGGCGTTTAATAAAATAAACATCCTCATCGTCATCACACTGTAAATTATCTTTTACCTTTGAGTTTGGTTTAATAAGATCGACATTAAAAACTTTGGATACACCATAAGTATCGTCTAAATCAACTGTAAATCCATGACTTTGTAAAAAATTGAGATAGCCTCTTTTTTTACGTTGGCGTACAAAAATACCACTACCTTGCACTTGGTAAATCACCCCTTGCCGTTCAAGGCAATTGAGCGCTTTGATAATTGTGCTACGACTGACCTGATATTGGTTAATTAAGCCTTCAATATTAGCAAGTTGCGCCCCTTTTGGTAATTGCTGCTGATAAATCAGCTGTTTAATCTTCCCTGCAACATATTGATATTTAACCATTCAAAATTATTTTCTATTCTACAAAAGTTTAATGATTATTTTATACAGGTTATATTTAATTTTTAAACTAAATTACATAAAAAAGAGATCTAGATCACAAACAATATAATTGATCATTAACAATTTAAAATTTCAGACTAAGATAAAGGCATTAACTTGCTTTAAGGAGCTAAATCAATGTCATCAAAAATTAGAGACTATAACAAACTCGCTGTTGATATTTTAAATGAACTAGGCGGTGAAAATAACATTGTGACAGTTGCGCGTTGTGCAACCCGTCTTCGCCTTGTAACAAAAACAACCCCAGATCAAGCAAAAGAAAACATAGCAAAGCTACCTGGTGTTATTACTGTGGTTGAAAAAGGAGGACAAATCCAAGTTGTAATTGGTACTAACGTTGATAAAGTCTATAATGCATTTATTCAACTTGTTAATACAAATAACAATATTGAAGCTAGCAGTGATAATAATATCTTAAATAAAATCATTGCAACAATGTCGGCAGTATTTGCCCCATTTGTCTATATTTTAGCTGCATCAGGGATTTTGCAAGGTATCTTGATTTTAATCAAATTGGCTTGTCCTGAGCTAGAAAAAACTGGAACTTTTCAGATATTTAATTTTATCTCTTGGGCGCCTTTTGTTTTTTTACCTATTTTTATTGCCATTACGGCTTCGCAACATTTTCGTTGTAATTTATATATTGCAGTTGCATGTTGTGCTGCACTGTTATCACCAACATGGACTGAGTTTGCAAAACTAATAAGCGAAGGGCACGAAATTGATCTATTTGGTATTGCGCTATCAAAAACCACTTATGCCTCAACCGTTTTACCACCATTATTTTTAGTTTGGTTACTTTCATATTTAGAACGGTTCCTAGAGCCTCTCCTACATAGCATTATAAAGCCAGTTTTACTGCCATTATTTAGTCTTGTTATAATGGTTCCATTAACATTGCTTATTGTTGGTCCATTAACTGCCTATGGTGCACAATACATTGCTAACGGTTATAATTGGTTTGTCAGTCTAGCACCTTCAATTGCAGGCGGAATCATCGGTGCAGTTTGGCAAGTTTTTGTAATTTTTGGAGTACATTGGGGTATTACACCAGTTATTGTTGAAAACTTTAAACAATATGGTCAAGACTCTTTCCAAGCTTTCCAAACCATTGCCGTTATTGGTCAAGTCGGTGCAGCATTCGGTTTTTACTTAAAAACCAAAACTCAAGAGATGAAAGGTATTTCATTATCTGCTTTTATCACTGGCTTATTCGGTATAACCGAACCTGCTATTTATGGTGTTAATTTACGCTTTAAAAAGCCATTTATTTATGGCTGTATCTGCGCATCTTTAGGTGGTATTGTTGCTGGATTTTTTGCTCCTCACTATGTTGCTTATGCTGGTTTACCTGGCCCTTTAACTATCGTCAATGCGATTAGCCCTCATAATCCAGATTCATTTTTTGGTGTTTTAATTGGATCAGGCATTGCTTTATTTGGACCTGTAATTTTAATCCAAATATTTGGTACAGGTGAAACAAAGCAAGATATAGCTAACATTAAAGATGATACCCCTAAAATTCTTCTTGATGAGGTTGAAATTACAAGCCCAATGACAGGTCATGCTTTACCATTAAGTGAAGTGCCCGATCCTGCTTTTTCACAAAAACTGATGGGCGAAGGGATTGCAATTGAACCTACAGATAATCACGTTTATGCGCCTTTTGATGCCAAGATAACTGCGGTATTTGAAAATTCTAAACATGCCATTGGGTTAACATTAGATAACGGTGTTGAGTTATTAATTCATGTGGGGATTGATACCGTTAATTTAACTAATAATGAGTTTGAATATCACATTGAATTAAATCAAAAAGTGAAAAAAGGAGATTTGCTAATTAGCTTTAATCCTGATGCTATTAAACAAGCTGGTTATCCATTAATTACGCCAATTATTATTGTTAACACCGATCAATACCAATTAATTTCATTAACCGATAAAACTGACGTAACGATTAATGATATCATATTTAAAATTAAGCAATAACAAGGAATCAAAAATGACGAAAAAACCATTTTTATGGGGCGGTGCTTTAGCCGCTCACCAATTTGAAGGCGGTTGGAACGAAGGCGGTAAAGGCCCAAGCGTTGTTGATGTCATGACAGCAGGTGCTCATGGTGTTGCAAGGCAAATCACGCAAGATATTGAAGCAGGTAAATTTTATCCAAACCATACAGCGATTGATTTTTATCATCATTATAAAGAAGATATTAAGCTTTTTGCTGAATTAGGCCTAAAATGTTTACGCACTTCGATTGCTTGGACACGAATTTTTCCAAAAGGTGATGAGCTTGAACCAAATGAAGAAGGTCTACGTTTTTACGATGATGTTTTTGATGAATTAATTGCTAATGGAATTGAGCCTGTCATTACCTTATCGCATTTTGAAATACCTTTACATATTGCTCGCCATTATGGTGGTTTTAGAAACCGTAAAACAGTTGAATTTTTTGAACGTTTTGCCACTGCATGTTTTGAGCGTTATAAAAATAAAGTCAAATACTGGATGACATTTAACGAAATCAACAATCAAATGGATACCAGTAACCCTATCTTTTTTTGGACTAACTCTGGCGTACAAGTTAAACCGGGCGAAAATCCGCAAGAAGTCCTGTACCAAGTTGCTCACTATGAACTATTAGCCAGTGCTAAGGCAGTGATTGCTGGTAAAAAAATCAATCCTGATTTTCAAATTGGTTGTATGGTTTCACATGTGCCAATTTATCCATTTTCATGCAATCCTGAAGATATGATGGCTTCAGAAATTGCCATGCACCAAAGATTCTTCTTCCCTGATGTTCATGTTCGTGGCTATTATCCAGCTTATGCCTTAAAAGAGTTTGAACGAGAAGGTTACAAACTTGATATTACTGACGAAGACTTAGCCTGTTTGAAAAAAGGCACTGTTGATTACATTGGTTTTAGCTATTACATGTCTACTGTTGTTAAAGCTGATGCCAAAAATGATAATCGTGACAACATTGTTAACGGCGCATTACCAAATGCCGTTGAAAACCCTTACATCAAAAGCAGTGATTGGGGATGGCCAATTGACCCTGAAGGTTTAAGGTATACATTAAATCGCTTATATGATCGTTACCAGCTACCTTTGTTTATTGTTGAAAACGGCTTTGGCGCCATTGATGAACTCGAAAACGGCAATCAAATACACGACAAACCGCGTATTGAATACTTAGGTGCCCATATTAAAGCCATGCAAACCGCTATGGATTATGATGGCGTTGATGTCATAGGCTATACCGCTTGGGGTATTATTGATGTTGTTTCATTCACTACTGGCGAAATGAAAAAACGTTATGGCGTCATTTATGTTGATCGTGACAATGAAGGAAACGGCAGCATGAAACGTTATAAAAAAGACTCATTTGAATGGTATAAAAACGTCATTAGTACTAATGGTGAAAGTTTAAAATAATAATTTTCAATTAGTTATTATTCTATAATGAGGATGTTTAAGGCGTTGCCAACATCCTCTTTTTTATAAATTAACAATGACTAAAATAGAAAAATCAGCTGCTTTTCAACTTGCGGATCGATTAACGTAACATGGAACCCAATTAGCCGAACGCCACGACCATTACGCCGCTCAACCCAAACTTTATGTGCTTGTTCAATTAAATCAGCTTTATCTAATTTAGACCATGCATGTTCTTGTGTTGTAAGTTGAAAATCATCAAACTTAAATTTGACCCCTTGCCGAGCTATAGACAAATCAGCACGCACTTTGCTTAACCGTTTTTCCATTTCATCAAATAATGGGTCGAACTGCAATAAACACTCTTCCCAGCTATGAATATCATCAGTTAAAGTACGCTCAACGCCAACAGATTTACGTTGCCTATCATTACACACTTTGCGATCATCGATACCTTGGCATCGTTCATACAATACTCGCCCAAATTTACCAAATTGCTTAATTAATTTAGTTACATCATAATTAACCACATCATTGCACGTAAATAGCCCCAATTGGGCTAATTTCTTTTCTGTTACTTTACCCACTCCTGGGATTTTTTTTAAGGAAAGCTTCTCAATAAAGCTATCAACTTCATCGGGTGTTATCACATATTGACCATTAGGCTTGTTCATATCAGAAGCCACTTTAGCAAGAAACTTAAGAGGTGCAACGCCAGCTGATGCGGTTAATTCAAGTTCATTAAAAATAGCTTGGCGAATATCTTGAGCGATAAAAGTGGCAGATCCATAACAACGTTTGCAATCGGTAACATCAAGGTAAGCTTCGTCGAGCGATAGTGCTTCAATAGATTCAGTATACCGTTTAAATATTTGGTGGATTTGTTTAGATACTTCTTTATACACTGCATGCCTACCTGGTATTATTTTAAGATTAGGACACAGTTTTACTGCTTGCGCCATAGACATAGCGCTATGTATACCATATTGACGAGCTAAATAATTGGCAGTAGCAACCACACCACGTTTACGAGGATCCCCCCCTACTGCAATAGGTATATTACGATAACGGGGATTATCCCTCATTTCAACGGCGGCATAAAAACAATCCATATCGACATGAATGATTTTTCGCATAAATTGGTTCACAACATCTTAAAATATACACTGTATAAATATACAATACCATAATTTAAACCGTTGTGTAAATAACCTGTGGTGGTTACTTAGGTAATTTATCAAAATCAATTAAACCATTTTTATCATAAGGATCACCAATCCAACGAATCGACTCATGAAAATTAGGATTAACAACACTTTTTTCAGGAACATATAAATTATAACTTAATCCAGCTAAATCAGACCAAGTGTGGATCAAATCTTGTGTACTAAATTTGCGATCCACATAATTTTGATAATTATTTGGATGTGTTTTTATCCATGTTGGCGATTGCCAAAGCATAAATGGTATAGTATACATAGTGCGTGTTGGGGCTTTCTCGTTTCGACCCAAAATATTGTGCGGAGGTGTTTGATAAACATCCTCGCCATGATCTGAAAAGTACAACATAAACCCATTTTGCTGGCTATTTTTAAAGATATTAAAAAGTGTTGTTGTAACGTAATCGTTATAACTTACCGCATTATCATAAGTATTATAAATACCCACTTTATCGTTATCAATATTAAACGAAATGCCTGCCTTATCTTTAAAACGATCATGTTCGCCTCCTTTCGGATAACGAAATTCGTATTTCATATGCGTTCCGAGCAAATGAATAACGATAAATTTCTTTTCACTTGGATCGGTTAATACTTTTTTAAATGGATCAAAGACAGACTCATCATATCGTCTTGCACTTTGGTTACGATCATTATTCATATAAAATTGTTCATCAGTTTGCTGAGAAAACATTGTTAGCATTGTATTACGTCGCGTCATTGTTTGCTGGTTGGTAATCCAAAATGTCTTATATCCTGCTTGTTTCATTAAATGCATTAAAGAAGGTGTTTTTAAATATAAATCAGGATGTTTTTCATCAGCAAAAGTTAACGCCTGTTGCAAAATTTCAATGGTATAAGGCCTTGACGAAACCACATCATTAAATACCACAAAATCTGGGTTATCTTTTTTAAACTGCTCAATTTGTGGTGTGGTATCGCGTTCATAGCCATAAATGCCCATTCGATTGCGTGTTGTTGACTCACCGATAACTAGTACTAACGTTCTTGGAGTATTGCCGTTGGTATCTTTTAAGTTTTCTAATGGTGGTAACGTTTGTAAATGATTTAAAATATCTTCCATATTAGATAGTTGTGTTCGATAAGCCAAATAACTATTAAGAAGTTGCCATGGTACGGTTGTTTCCATGCGCGTTAACAAATGAGATCCTGCTTTTCCAATAGAAGATTTTTTGATTGTAACGCTGATAAACACCGGCATAACGGCATAAATCACAATTAATAGTGATGCAATCGATTTAGTACGGTTTTTAACATAAACTGGTTTGACTTTAGTCCAAAGATAAATTCCAATTAAACTATAAATAATCAGAACTGCAACTAATTTAAAGCTCAAATATTGTTGAATAAACTCACTAGATTCTGTAAAGTTTGATTCGGCCATAATAAAAAACACACTTTGCGAAAATTCCTGCCGATAAATAGTAAAATAACCAACAGGAATCAAAGACAAACTTCCTACAATTATCCCAAAAACAGTCGCAATTTTCCGCGTATAGTTAGGAAAAATCAAAATGGGAATAAGCCAAATCAAGCTATAAATGATAGAATCACGCAACCCAATGACATTTGAATGACCAGAAAAGAAAATATACAATTGCAATGCACTAGAAAAATAAGTAAAAAATAGAATATCAAAGATAAGCGCTGACCAACTAAATGAACGATTTATTTTTGTATTTTCCATAGAGATTGAATAAGTTAAGTGTAGTTATTAGCAACAATCTACACAAAATAGATTAATAAAACCTTAAGATATAACTGCATGAATTTAAATTAATAACAAGTCAAATTTGCAAAAATTGATTTAGAAAAAGCATAAATCAATATAGACAGCAAAAAGGCCTTTATTTAGCCCTAACAACTACGCTTTATTGAAATTAAAACCCAACATGTTGGCAATATGGTTATTTTCAGATTGTTTTAGTTGCTTTGGCAAACCGTTAAAGACAATCTGCCCATTATCTACCACCAAACAACGTGAAAAATAACCTAGAAAATCGCCAATATGATGCGATACCATCATTAATGTCAAATTAAACTCGTCACAAATTTGATTAACTAGTGCTAACATTTCAAAACGTAAGGCTTGATCGAGCGCTGAAAATGGCTCGTCTAACAATAAAATAGGACGCCGTTGAATTAAGCAGCGTGCTAAAGCAACACGTTGACATTGCCCGCCTGAAAGCTGATCAGGGTAACGATCATTAAAGCCCACTAAACCGACTTTAGCTAACATATCATCAATGGTTTGCCGTTCGGAATCAGTGAGTTTTAAGCAAGGTCTAATACCTAAACCTATATTTTGTTCAACCGTTAAATGACTAAATAAATTATTATGCTGAAATAAAATTGAAACAGGCCGTTTACCAGGTAAAATATTAGTCATTTTTTGATGATTAAGTAAAATATTACCAGAATCAGGAAAAATAAACCCTGCTATCAAACTTAGCAAGGTACTTTTACCCGCACCACTTGGCCCTACAATCAGCACCTTGTCTTTAGAAGCTATTTTAATATCAAAATGCATTTTAAAATTATCATAATGATAATTAATTTTATTTAGTTCTATCATAATCTATCACTATCAACAAACTAAAAGATAATATTAACAATAAAGCAGCCGTTACGGTACTTTCTTGATAATGATAATGTGATATCTGCTCGTACAAATAATAAGGTAGCGTAGTGACAGATTGCCCCCCAAACAACGCAATAATACCAAAATCCCCCAATGACAAGATCGCCGCAAAAGCAAAACTCTGAAAAATTAATTTTTTTAATGCTTTATATTCAATTAAATAAAAATGCAAAAATCCATTAATATTAAGTGATTGGCTTAATTGCCAGTAACGTGATGTGACATCATACATGGGCATGGCAAGATTTTTTAATATAAAAGGTAATGCCATTAAACCGTTACATAACATCATTAACCCACAAACAAAGGCAGTGTTATAAGCAAAAGGAAACAACAATAAAAATAAACCTGATGCAAGTACCATACTTGGAATAACTAAAATGAGCGACCCCACTAACATTAACCGATTACTCCAACGTGTTTGCTGATTAATCAACAAACGGCTATTGGTATAAAGCAACAATAACGCAAGCAACATAGCAATAATGGCCGAACCAAAGGCAATTAATAATGAAAACATGATAGCTCGTTGAAAATCTACCGTTAAAAATACCCACTTAAAAGAACAGATACCTTCAATTAATATAATAACAATTGGCAATGAAATAAATAATCCACCAATAACAACAATTACCATACACAACAACGCCAAATTCCACGAAACAGGTAAACGGTAGTATGATCTAAAATAACGCACGTTAATTTTTTGCCTATGATTAATTTTTTGCATCAAACACATAAAAATAGCACAATAAACCAACTGCAAACATGCTAAAAGCACAGCTTCAATCAAATCAAAATCACGAATAGCTTGATAAATAGCAACTTCAAGTGTGGTATATTTGGGCCCTCCTCCAAGTGCCAATGGGATAGAAAAGCTAGAAAAACAAAGCATAAAAATAAGCGTTGCCATTGGAAGTAACTGTCGAGATAACAATGGCCATTCAATCAATTTAAAATAAAAAAAACTTGAAAAATTCAATTGCGCTGCCAATTGTTTTTGTTCAATTGGTACACTATTTAACGTTTGATAAAACAAACAACAAGCATACGGAAGATTAAGAAATACATGGGCAAGTAAAATACCTTTTAAACCATAGATTGAGCTAAAAAATGACACGCCAAAATAATCAAAAATTGACGCCAATAAACCATGTTGTCCATAAATAGATAATAACCCTGTAACTACAACCAATGTAGGCAAAATAAAGGTAATAGGCATAATGCGCAACAATAACCCCTTACCCCAAAAATTAACCATTGACAAAGCCTTTGCCATCAATATTGCTAACAATACAGATAACACTGTCGATAGCGTTGCTTGATATGTCGTTACCCAAATGATATGCAATAAGTAACTATCAAAATAAACCGTTAAATTATTGGATTTAATCGCTGTTATGCAAAGTGCAAATAGCGCAGCACCTAATACAGTTAAGATTAAGCTTGCTGCGCTAATACCGGGAAGTAACGTTCTTAATTTCAACATTAAACTCAATAAAACTATTGACTAATCGTAGATTTCCATTCACGCACCCAAGCTTTTTGTTGGCTTTCAACTTGCTTTGCATCAAACTCAAGCGCTTTATTGACAGGTTTAATCTGTCCAAAAGCTTCAGGTAATTCGGTATTAACAATAGGATACATAATATTTTTTTCTGCAAATTGACGTTGCACATCGGGCGTTAATAAATATTGCAAAAAGGCACGTGCTAATTCAGGATGATGATTATATTTAGTAATGCCTGCCACTTCAACTTGGCGATAATGCCCTTCATCAAAAATTGCTGCAACATAGCGATGTTCATTATTATTCATAATATGTGCAACAGGTGAAGTACTATAGCTAAGTACAAAATCGGCTTCATCTTTTAAAAATAACCCATAAGATTCGCTCCAACCTTTAGTAATAGTGACTGTATTTTTAGCTATTTTTTGCCATGCAGATACTGCATCATCACCATAGATATTCTTCACCCAAAATAAAAAACCTAAGCCTGGAGTACTTGTTCTAGGATCTTGATAAATAATTCGCCAATTTGCTTTATTATCCACTAACTCATGCATACTATGTGGAGGATTGGTGATCTTTTGTTGATCATAAATAAATGCAAAATAACCAAAATCATAAGGTATAAAATCACTATCCCACCAATCAATATTCAAATTATCAGGCTTGCTGATTTGATGAGGAACAATAATATTAATCATTTTTGCTTGTTCTAAAAGGTTATTATCTAACCCTAAAATAACATCGGCATTAGTTTTATCACCTTCAAGGCGAATTCGATTCAAAATTGACACTCCATCGCCTAAGGTCACGATATCTAGCTGACAGTTACATTGAGCTTCAAACCCTTTTTTTATTTCCTGACCGGGTCCCCATTCTGAAATAAACGAATTGTAACTATAAACAGTCAAAGTAGGTCGTTCGTCGGTAGCGTTAGCATTGTTGTTGATAAAAAGCACAAACAATCCCAACGGTAATAGAATATTTTTAAAAAACATTTTGCCTCCAAAATAGCAAATAAAAGACAAAAGGTTTTGAGTAGGTATAATAACTCAAATCCCTCCGCTGGCATGATCCAGTTCAGGTTCGACGGGTTACGTTAGTCAACCTAACATTCTCAGCCCTTCTGGGCACCCCGTTGAGAACGTTGAGTAGTTTAGAGGTTAGAGTTAGGCTTGTAAATAACGGAACAGGTACTAAAAAGTATAATAAACAGTGTAGAAAAATGCCGAGTTGTTTACACTCCATGATCAAAATAATCTGCTAAAAATTCATAAGGCGTTTTTCTTAAAATTACTTTATGCATCTTAACAAGATTATAAAATTAATCAATTTCTTAAAATTTTATTTCCTATATTTTAAATCATTAAATATTGGCTGATTAGACCGCGCATCAATGCAAAATTCGCATCACGCTTGCGGCTTTTTCATTGATTTGTGGGTAGATGATTTTTGTTGATTTTTTGCTTGATAAACCGGTTATCACGCAATTTATCTAAACAAACATTTATCTAACCAACAAAAGTAACGCCATTTTTGTGAAAAAATTTCAGGAAAGCACCCTGTTTATGTAAAAAAACAATAAAAATCATATCAATATAAAAAGCAACTTAATCACTGCGCAAGACTATATTGTTGTTTGTCTTGTTTCGAGGTCTGAATGTGCTGACAATAGAGCAAGGCTATGCTTGGTCGAAAGCAAATCATAGACTGCACATTAAGACTAAGCGCCGACATCGGTTCAGCTCTAGGCCTCTTCTAGAGCTAAAAGTATGAATTGGCAAGCAATTTGCTTTAATTCTCTGACTCAGGCGTGCTCACTGCAGCCATTTTAATCACTTAAATTACAAACCACCAAAACTACAACTGTAAGCTCAATACATCGACAAAATAACACCTCGATTTTAAACAAAAATTACTTAGAAAAGATATTTATTTAATTAAAGTTTTTTATTTTCTTTTTAAAGAAAAACAATCCCCCATCATATCCAATCAGTGACAATTTATCACTTTCTCGGTATGATATTAGCCATTTTATGATAATCGATTAGGTTTAGTGTGAATATTCAACAATTATTAACGCAACGCGTTTCGCAAGCAATGATTATGGCGGGTGCCGATAAGAACTGTGATGCTTTAATTAAGCAATCAAATAAAGCTCAATTTGGTGATTACCAAGCCAATGGTATTATGGCTGTTGCTAAGAAACTTGGAATGCCACCTCGCGATCTTGCTCAAGCTGTTTTACAACATTTAGATATCGATGATATCGCCGAAAAAGTTGAGATTGCAGGCCCTGGTTTTATTAATATCTTTTTAAAAAATAGCTGGATTGCTGAGCAAAATGAAATTGCATTAAACAGTGACAAACTCAATATCACCCTCCCTGCCAAACCACAAACCATTGTGGTCGATTATTCGGCGCCAAATGTAGCTAAAGAAATGCACGTTGGTCACTTGCGTTCAACCATTATTGGCGATGCGAGTGTGCGTGTTTTGTCATTTTTGGGACATAATGTGATTCGAGCCAATCATGTTGGCGATTGGGGAACGCAATTTGGTATGTTAATTGCGTATCTTGAAAAAATGCAAAATGAACATGCCAATGATATGGAACTTTCAGATTTAGAATCATTCTATCGTGCTGCTAAAAAACACTATGATGAAGACGACGTGTTTGCTGAAAAGGCACGTAATTATGTTGTTAAACTACAAGGTGGTGATGAGTATTGCCGTGATATGTGGCGCAAGCTAGTAGATATTACCATGACGCAAAATATCGCCACTTATCGACGTTTAAATGTTACGTTAACCGTTGAAGATACTATGGGCGAAAGTATCTATAACAGTATGCTGCCAACAATTGTGGCTGATTTAAAACAGAAAAAACTAGCAGTTGAAAGCGATGGCGCGATTGTTGTGTTTTTAGATGAATATAAAAACAAAGAAGGCGAGCCAATGGGTGTTATCATCCAAAAACGTGACGGCGGTTACCTTTATGCTACCACCGATATTGCCTGCGCTAAATACCGTTACGAAACATTGCACGCAGATCGTATCCTTTATTATACCGATTCCCGTCAACATCAACATTTAGAGCAAGTTTGGGCTATTGTACATAAAGCTAAGTATGTACCAGAATCGTTAAAACTTGAGCACCATATGTTTGGTATGATGCTTGGCAAAGATGGAAAGCCGTTTAAAACTCGTTCTGGCGATACAGTTAAACTCAATGACTTGCTCGATGAAGCCTGCGAACGTGCGACAACGTTAATTCGCAGTAAGAATCCTGAATTATCTGAAAGCGAGCTTGCTAAAATTGTCGATGCGGTAGCAATTGGTGCGGTTAAATATGCTGATCTTTCAAAAAACCGTACTACTGATTATGTTTTTGATTGGGATAATATGTTGTCATTCGAGGGCAATACCGCACCTTATTTGCAATATGCTTATACCCGTGTGTTATCTATCTTCAAAAAAGCTAATATTGCAAAAGACAGTTTAACGGGTGATATCTGTTTAGACACCGATAAAGAGCGCGCTTTAGCAACACGTTTAATTCAATTCGATGAGACCATTTCAACCGTTGCAAACGAAGGTACGCCACATGTGCTTTGTGCTTATCTTTATGAAATTGCGACGCTGTTTTCAAGTTTTTATGAAAACTGCCCTATCTTAACGGCAGATAACGAAAGCTTGAAGCAAAGCCGTTTGAAATTATCGTCGTTAACAGCAAAAACCCTCAAAATTGGTCTTGATATGTTAGGTATTAAGACAGTTGAGAAAATGTAACAAAATTGCCACTTATGTTGATGGATTTATAATATCGAACAAGCATAACAACATAAGTGGCTGCTTTGCTAATATGCAATATTTTGTGAATTTTTAGTTATCGATGATTAGGTTTATTATTCGCCAACAAAATAAGTTAATGGCATTACTGCTATTAACCATTGCGCTTGTTGCCATTCGGCTTTATCCCCACGCTCCACTTTCTGAACCATTGACCTTTTCGACTCGTTATTATGATAACAATAATCAGCTAATTCGCATGACATTAACTGATGTTAAATTACTCAGTAATCTCATTTTTGTGACAATAAATTATTATTAATAAATAATTAGTTAATGTTAAATATCTTATTTTTATAGACATTAAACTGATTAAAGATGTTTTTCAAAAACAAAAAATCTAAAAAATAATACTTTAACTATTTCATTTATTTATATATTTTATGAATTATAGTACTTGCTATTACCAATATTTTGGTTAAAATTCCTGCTGTTTTGAATCGATATGGCGTTAGTACAATGAGTAATAGTAAATCAATCGTTTTAATCAATAAAATTATTGATATTATATTTTGTCCTCCTTTTTTGGGGGATTTTTTTTGTCTGCACCATTCGATTTTATCTTTTTATTTTAAACAGAATTGTAGAGGCAGATTATGACCGATAATAAAAAAATGTTATTAACCAGTCGAGATCAAAGCTTAAAAGCTTATTTAATCAATAAAATTAAGCAAAATGGTGGTTGGGTTAATTCGCATATGCATGCAGATCGTGCTTTTACTATCTCGGTTGATAGTTTTGATGTTTATCAAAAACAATCATTAATTGAAAAATGGGATACGCTAGATAAAGTCAAAGCGTCGATGAGCGAGGATGATTATTATCGACATTTTAGTATGGCGGTTGAGCGAATGATTGAACAAGGTGTTAGTGCCATGGGATCGTTTGTTGATATTGACCCAATTGCAGAAGAGCGCGCTATTAAAGGGGCATTACGGGCTCGAGAAACCTATAAAAACGACATCATCATAAAATTAGTCAATCAAACACTTAAAGGTGTTATTGATAAAGAGGCGCGTTATTGGTTTGATAAAGGCGCTGATTTGGTTGATATTATTGGCGGTTTGCCACGTCGTGATGAGCGTGATCATGGCAAAGGTATGGGGCTTAAACATCTTGACGTGTTAATGCAAACTGGTAAATCATTAGGCAAAATGGTGCATGTGCATGTTGACCAATTTAATTCACAAGATGAAATCGAAACAGAACAACTTACTGATAAAACCCTTGAACACGGTATGCATGGGCGTGTGGTTGCAATTCATAGCATATCAATTACTGCACACAGTTTAGAATATCGCCAAAAACTCTATAAAAAAATGCAAGAAGCCAAAATGATGGTTATCGCCTGCCCATTTGCTTGGATCGATAGTCCTCGTCGTGAAGAACAAGGCCCTACTCGTAACTCGCTAACGCCAGTGGATGAACTCGCTGCTGCGGGTATTCCTGTTGCCATTGGCACGGATAATGTGAGTGACTATATGTTACCATTTTCTACGGGCAACATGTGGGAAGAACTTAAACTGTTAGTCACTGGATGCCGTTACACTGATTTAGATAATGTGGTTAATGTGGCAACTAAAAATGGGCGAATGGTGCTGGGTATTGATTGATTAGCTGTAGTAGTTTGAATTTAACCAGTCAGACACCGATTACTCATCGAAATTTATTAGAAAAGTAATATCGATGAGTAATAATTATCTGTCAAATTAAATGAAAGCTATTACAAATTAATGTACTAACGTTGCTTACCAACGTCATCTAAAGCTTCCATCATTGGGCTTAATAGATAGCTTAATAAGGTTCTTTGTCCTGTTATTATTTCCGCAGAAATTGACATCCCTGGCTCTAAATTAACAGCTTGATCATCAATAATTAAGTGATTTTTACTTAATTCAATGACAGCTTTATATACAAGTCCTAAGTCTTTATCTTCAATAGCGTCAGAAGAAATAGTTAACAATTTGCCTTCAATCCAACCATAACGCGTAAAATCAAATGTATCAATCTTTACCGTAACCGATTGATTTTTTCTTAGAAAACCAATATCTTGGTTGCTCACCAAAACTTCTGCAATCAGTTTTTCATTTTCAGGAACAATCTTCAATAGCTCTTGAGGTGCCTCAACTGCAGCGCCTGCATCTCGGTAAGCTAACGATTCTACAATCCCTGCAATAGGGGCTTTTAATTCATACTGTTCAATAAGTGCTTCTAGCTGCTTTTGTTGTACGGATAATAGGTGGTTTTGATTGAGTTTTTGTATTTTTTCCTGTTCAACTTCTTTAATTTTATCGGCAATATGAGACTTTATTTGTGTATCAATTTGAGCATAACTTGCGCGCATCTCTTTCACTTTTGCTTCGGCTGCACTCACAGTAAATTTTGCTTCTAGATATTTTTTCTTAACCTCAAGTAAACTATCTTTACTTGTCATATTTTTTTTATAGAGCACATCTAGCGCCTGATGTTGTTCTTCATAAATCGGTAATAGATTTTCAGCCATCTCTTTTTGAGCTTGATAATTTTCTATCTGAGCCATTAACACTTGTTGGTTTAACTTAAAAACCTCTTTTTCTTTATAATCATCTTCTACTTCAGCTTGAAGTAGCATCGAAATTTGTTTGGCAAGTATTGGGGACTCGGTTTGTAACTCAGTAGGTAAAGTCATCGCCGCTGGGCGATTAAGGTAGTGTTCGTACAATAATGTTAACCTAGCAATATGAAAGCGATTAATCTGTTGTTGTAATAGATTCTCTTCTAATTGTGCTAACAATGATTTGCTATTTAGCTTAATTAAAGGCTGTCCCTTTTCAACATGCTGCCCTTCTTTAACCAATACGGCGACAATTTCGGCTGTGACCGACGTGTTAACGGGTCTTGATAGTTCATTGACAACTAATTTTCCACGAGTGGTGGCAACAATATCAACTTTACTTAACGAGGACCAGCAAACAACAATAACAAATAAAACCATAATTACCCATAATAACAACCTACCAAGGGGGGAAGGCGGTGTCTCTTGAACCTCTAATACAGCAGGCAAAAAGTCACGGTAATTTTTTTTCATCAATGGCTCCCACTTTGTAAATCATGCAGCTTATAATAAATCCCCTTTTTATCTAACAACATTTGATGGGATCCTTGTTCAACAATTTCACCTTTTTCCATTACAATAATGCGATCTGCGTGCCTAACTGTTGATAGGCGGTGAGCAATAATAAAAACCGTTTTATCATGACAAATTTTTGCCATATTATCTTGAATAATCTGTTCTGACTCATAATCAAGCGCACTGGTTGCTTCATCAAAAATAAGCAATTTAGGATTTGTTATTAATGCTCGAGCAATACCAATTCGCTGTTTTTGTCCACCAGATAATTGCCCCCCATTCTCGCCGACTGGCGTGTCATATCCTAATGGAAATTCACTAATAAAATCATGAGCACCGGCCATTATTGCAGCATTAACCACCGCTTCAAGAGGCGCATCAGGAATTGCTAATGCAATATTGTCACGAATAGAGCCATTAAAAAGCTGTGTCTCTTGTAATACCACGCCAATTTGTTTACGTAACCATTGGGGATCTGTTTGTGCAATATCAATACCATCGATAAAAACTTGCCCTTCTATCGGGGTATAGAGTCGCTGTATCAACCTAGTTAATGTACTTTTACCCGATCCTGAGCGCCCAACAATACCGATAACCTCACCAACATTAACCGATAAATTCAATTGTCGAATAACAGGCGCAGCATCGGGTCTATAAGCAAAAGAGATGTTAGCAAAACGGACATGTCCCTTGATTTCTTTCAAAACACTGCTATTTTCTTGTTGTCGTTCCGCAGGAACATTTAATATATCGCCCAAGCGTTTTACTGAAATCGAAACCTGCTGAAAACTTTGCCATAACTGCACTAATCGTAATACGGGGGTTGTTGCTTGTCCTGCAAACATATTAAAAGCGACCAGTCCACCCACAGTCAATTTGCCTTCAATCACTAAATTTGCGCCATACCATAAAATGGCAACACTCGTTAATTTATTAACCAGTTGAGATATTTGCCCTGCAATATTTCCTAAATTTTGTGTTTTAAAACAGCTTGTCACAAAGTAGGCAATTTGTTCATCCCAACGACGTGTCATATGATTTTCAACTGCCATCGCTTTAACTTGCTCAATACCTGAGATACTTTCCACTAAAAAGGCTTGATTTCTAGCACCTTGTTGAAACTGCTCATCAAGACGTCTACGTAACACTGGGGTAATAAAAGCTGATAACATGATATAAGGAATCAATGACACCAAAACAATTAATGTCAGGGGAATACTATAAAATGCCATAATGACAAAAAAAACAATCGCAAAAAGAATATCTAAACAAAGTGTCATTGCACTGCCAGTTAAGAATTCACGTACTGTTTTTAGTTCATAAACACGAGCAACAGTAATACCAACTTGACGCGATTTAAAGTAGCTTAAAGGTAATGAAAGCAGATGTTTATATAGTAACGAACTGAGCATGACATCAATACGTTGCGAGGTATGCGCCATTTGATAATTACGTAACCCACCTAAAATCACATCAAAAATCACGATAGTAAACATTCCAATAGCTAACACATCTAATGTTGTTAAACTTTGATGAGCAAGCACTTTATCTACAACAACCTGAAAAAATAGTGGAGTAACCAAAGCTAAAATTTGGATAAAAAATGAGGCCAATAAAATTTCACCCATCAGTTTTTTATAACGCATAAAAGCTTGAAAAAACCATTGGATGTTAAACTCTCGATTAATTGATTCCCATGTAATTCGTTTGGTAAATAAAAACGCACTCATTTTTTCTTGTACCTGTGGCGTTATCACTTCTGGCTGTTTTTTGTGAGGAGATTGAATCAGCCATTGACCATCTTTAACTGCTAATAAAACGACATAACCTTGCTGCTTTAAATGGACAATAATAGGCGTCGAAATTTTATTATTTAGATTTAATTTATCAATATAGCGGCATTTTAACCCTGTTTTTTTGACTGCTCTAACAAACTGGAGTGGGATATTATGTTCATCATCAAGATAGAACTGTTCTTGTAACGATTTAGTATTGACCGCTAATCCATAAAATTGAGCGATAATCGTAAATCCTAACCATAAATCATTATACTTTTCTTTTTGCATCAATTTTTCCAAAATAATTCACCATTTAGACCGACAAAACAAACTTAAATTCTAAATAAAAGACAGCCCTTATCAGCTGTCTTTTAATGATTAAAATAAAATCTAAAGATTAGTTAGATTTTGATTGAAGGACTAAAATGTGGCGATGGATTGGCCAGTATTAACTCATCGGTTACCACATCACTATCATCATCTGATGCAACAAAAGCACTTATGCTTTGCGTTATTAATGAAAAATTAGCTGTAGATGCATTTGATGAAAATACAGGTAGTGGTATACCATCGTTAATATGAGCGTTAATATCAGCCGCTAACCACGATGAACCATCCGCAAATTGGAAAATATCAATTCGGGAAGATAATCGAGTATCTAGCTTAGTTGAGAACCAATTTTTAATTGTAATAGAATCGGTACCAAATGTTACTAAAAGATCTGTATCCGATTTTTTAATATCAACCATTTTCGCTGAGATCCCTTCTCCAAAACGGATTGTATCAACATCAGATTTTATTCTATTCCAAAAACCGGTGTAACCTAATTCGCCTTGGTTATTTATTGTGTCGTGACCATCACCTAAATTAAACAAGTAAGTATCGTTTCCTGCTCCGCCTGATAACAGGTCATTGCCTTTACCACCTGTTAAGATATCATTACCTTTACTGCCTAAAATAATATCGTCACTATCTGTACCTGTCATTACTAAGCGGTTGTTTAATACCTCATCCCATGTTAATTTGGTGCCATCGGCAAATATAAACTCTTCAATAACGTTATAGCTATTAATGCTTGCGGTTGCTGACGTTGCATTGTAAAAGACATTCTTTAAAGTTATGCTGCTATTACCACCAATTAAGGTTACTTTTATATTAGCCCCTTGGCGTGAAAATATAACGTCATTCGGCGTAATACCATCAATAAACTCTAGTTTATCTTTACCGCCTAATTCTGTCACTTGGTCATGACCACTATTACGGCCAAATTGGTAAATATCATTGTAATTTGAGCTTAACAGTGTCTCATCTTTTGCTGTGCCCGATGTCACAATTGGATTATCATTATACCACTCTTTAATATTAAGTTGTGAGCCATCTACAAATTCAAAAAAATCCACCCTAGCGACTAATTGCGTATCACCAGTTGAAAACCAATTTTTTATGGTGATTGAATTTTGGCTATTAATAGAGATAACTAAATCATTGTTTTTTCTAGAACGACTTAGCATATCAGCACGAATGCCTTCTCCAAAACGGATTGTATCAACATCAGATTTTATTCTATTCCAAAAACTAATGTAGCCTAATTCGCCTTGGTTATTTATTGTGTCGTGACCATCACCTAAATTAAACAAGTAAGTATCGTTTCCGGCTCCGCCTGATAACAGGTCATTGCCTTTACCACCTGTTAAGATATCATTGCCATCCCCCCCAGATAAAGTATCATTACCATCACCTCCTGTTAAGATATCATTACCATCACCACCTGATAAAGTATCATTACCATCACCTCCTGTTAAGATATCATTACCTTTACTGCCTAAAATAATATCGTCACTATCTGTACCTGTCATCACTAAGCCGTTGTTTAATACCTCATCCCACGTTAATTTGGTGCCATCGGCAAATATAAACTCTTCAATAACATTATTGGTATTAATTTTTGCGGTTGCTGATGTTGCATTGACAAAAACATTCTTAAAGGTGATGCTACTTTTGCCGTCAATTAAGGTTGCTGTTATATCTGCCCCTTGGCGTGAAAATATAACGTCATTCGGCGTAATACCATCGATAAACTCTAGCTTATCGTTTCCGCCTAATTCTGTCACTTGGTCATGACCACTATTACGGCCAAATTGGTAAATATCATTGTAATTTGAGCTTAACAGTGTCTCATCTTTTGCTGTGCCCGATGTCACAACTGGATTATCATTATACCACTTTTTAATATTAAGTTGTGAGCCATCTGCAAATTCAAAAAAATCCACCCTAGCGGCTAATTGCGTATCACCAGTTGAGAACCAATTTTTTATGGTGATTGAATTTTGGCTATTAATAGAGATAACTAAATCATTGTTTTTTCTAGAACGACTTAGCATGTCAGCACGAATGCCTTCTCCAAAACGGATTGTATCAACATCAGATTTTATTCTATTCCAAAAACCAATGTAACCTAATTCGCCTTGGTTATTTATTGTGTCGTGACCATCACCTAAATTAAACAAGTAAGTATCGTTTCCGGCTCCGCCTGATAACAGGTCATTGCCTTTACCGCCCGATAAGATATCATTGCCTTTACTGCCTAAAATAATATCGTCACTATCTGTACCTGTCATTACTAAGCGGTTGTTTAATACCTCATCCCACGTTAATTTGGTGCCATCGGCAAATATAAACTCTTCAATAACGTTATAGCTATTAATGCTTGCGGTTGCTGACGTTGTATTGTAAAAGACATTCTTTAAAGTTATGCTGCTATTACCACCAATTAAGGTTACTTTTATATTAGCCCCTTGGCGTGAAAATATAACGTCATTCGGCGTAATACCATCGATAAACTCTAGCTTATCGTTTCCGCCTAATTCTGTCACTTGGTCATGACCACTATTACGGCCAAATTGGTAAATATCATTGTAATTTGAACTTAACAGTGTCTCATCTTCTGCTGTGCCCGATGTCACAATTGGATTATCATTATACCACTCTTTAATATTAAGTTGTGAGCCATCTGCAAATTCAAAAAAATCCACCCTAGCGGCTAATTGCGTATCACCAGTTGAGAACCAATTTTTTATGGTGATTGAATTTTGGCTATTAATAGAGATAACTAAATCATTGTTTTTTCTAGAACGACTTAGCATGTCAGCACGAATGCCTTCTCCAAAATGGATTGTATCAACATCAGATTTTATTCTATTCCAAAAACCGGTGTAACCTAATTCGCCTTGGTTATTTATTGTGTCGTGACCATCACCTAAATTAAACAAGTAAGTATCGTTTCCGGCTCCGCCTGATAACAGGTCATTGCCTTTACCGCCCGATAAGATATCATTGCCATCACCCCCTGATAAAGTATCATTACCATCACCGCCTGATAAGATATCATTACCTTTACTGCCTAAAATAATATCGTCACTATCTGTACCTGTCATTACTAAGCGGTTGTTTAATACCTCATCCCACGTTAATTTGG
>NZ_WTEX01000001.1 GCF_009795845.1 Gilliamella sp. Lep-s35
AATATGACGCCGATTGAATTTAAAACACAAAAACAGGCAGCGTGATTTTCTACGTGAGTTTTGTGCTAAAAATGGGGTATTTACAATCTGTGTTATTTCTCTAGTGGTTAATAGTGGAAAGCTAACTTTACTAAATCCATTATTATTTCCATTTTTTCTTTTTCTTTGTTAAATACTCTTTTGGGCTTTCTAACCAGGATATTGGAAAAATAGTATAAACAATTAGAAATATAAATGCTGATAATGCAATAGGACCATAATCTGGATTAGAAGGAACGATACGTTTAAGTTCACCTTCAATTATAACTTGAACAGCTAAAGCAACATAATTAAAAACCAACATGATGCGCCTTTGCCATTTCAACTTTTTATTATATTGATAATCAAATATTGTGTATTTTCTAAAACGATAAGAAATCATAATAGGCAAAATAGAGAAAAAGTAATACGCAATGTAAATCAATATAATCATCTGTGTTATTCCTGTTATTCAATAGAACCTTCTTCAATATGGCCATCAAAATATTGCCGATATATAGTACCATCTAAGCGCGTGCACAATGAATAATTAGGTTGGTCATCAGCATCAGATTCTCGACCTGTAACACGTATTACTATTGCACAACTATCTACAATTTTCTCTATATTATCAATCTGTTCCGGGTTTGAAATATATAGATTTGTCTCACTACTTTCATTATCTTTAACTAATATATTTTTAGCCTCTTGATAAATTTCATATAATGATATAGCATCACTTACTATTTCATAACTTAACAACCATTTATTCATCTGTTTATATGCTTGTATCAAATCCTTTCTACCATAATAAAATAATTTGAATTTAGCTGGATTAGCACGATTGTATTGATTAATTGCAAAACTTTCATCAATTTTAGGAACTAATTTAAGTTTACCATGTGCGGATATACCAATATCAACTAAATCATAAGCCAAAGAACCTGCCTCTTTAGACATTCCCAATCTTTCAGCCGCATTTTGATACACTGATTTTAAAAAGCCATCTTCATCGGTTATCCCTTCTTGAATACTATTAACTCCATGCGCTACTACATATGAGCCAAGTATACACCCCCCACCAGTTGAGCACATTGCAACCCCCATCCTCATCAAGCCAAAACCACCTAAAACACTTAGTCCCCGACCTACCCAGTGAATGCTTTGATCCAATAAACTCTTTTCTTCAGATTTTATCGCTTCTGAGCCTTGTTCATAACTCATCGCTCCGCTTTCCACTTGATTTACAATGCGCGTGGCGAAACCATCAACATTGTTAATGAAATCTTGTTTTATATCATCATGGTAAAGGTGTTTTTCACAAACTTCATGCGCACAATCAAGTAAATTTTGAGCGTCAAGACGAATCTTTGTTTTATCTTCATTTGGTGCTACTAATGAATTAATTTGTGTGTGAATATCATTTTGCGCGATTGTTGAAAATGTATTATTAATAGGATTTGACTTATTTGTATAATATGAGGTTGCCACATCAACAAAAAGAATAAGACTTAATCGCTTAAACTCAACGACTGAGTTACAACGCGCTTTTTCGGCTTATGCCTATTGGTACAATCATAAACAATTACATTCTTCGTTAGGCTACTTGCCTTCCGTTGAATTTAAAAAACACTTACCCCTTAATTTTTTTGTTTGAAATGTGTTGCTATTTCAATGAGATAAATATAGAAAGGTTATTTGTACTAAATTGAAGTCAAATAAAAAGTGTAACGCCATTGCAGGCAATTACACTTTACTGTTATTAATTATGTGAGTTTTGTTAGTAATGCTTTAAAAAAATTTTTCTAACTGTTTTACTGACTGTTTAGCACCAATATCTCGCAAAGATAAATAAGCTTTAGTCACTTGCTCAACAAAATATTGATTGTTAGGTAGATCATCGCCAAATACATGTGATAATGACAATAACGATTTTACCCGTTCTTGATTATCTTGGCTATTTGCTACTAATTCTTTTAACTTATCAACCATTGGATCACTTATTTCAATTGCCTTACCGGCATCATCAGTGCCACTTACATAGCGCATCCAAGCAGCAATACCTAAAGCTAAGCAATCAAATGGTGTGTTTTTTGCTAAATGAAAACGGACTGAATCAAGCATACGTTGAGGTAATTTTAAGGTGCCATCCATGGCTATTTGCCAAGTACGATGTTTTAAACCTGTATTACGATAACGATCAAGCAACGAATCAGCATAAGCCTGTAAATCAACGCCTTTCACTCGTAATGTGCTTGCTTGTTCATTTATCATCAAATGCCTTGCAGCTTTAACATAAAAAGGATCTTGCATGCATTCATCTATATGTAAATATCCTGCTAAATAACCTAAATAAGCTAGAAATGAGTGGCTACCATTTAACATACGTAGCTTCATCTCTTCATAAGGTAAGACATCACTAACAAGTTCAGCGCCAACTTTTTGCCAATCAGGCCGGCCATTAACAAAATTGTCTTCAATAACCCATTGCTTAAAAGGTTCGCCGGCAACACCGGCAGGGTCTTCGATACCGCCGAGTTGCTTTTGAATTTTTTCCATCGTTTCAGGCGTTACAGCAGGTACAATTCGATCAACCATTGTTGAAGGAAACGTTACATTTTGTTCTATCCAATTAGCCAAATTTGGATCGCGCAGTTTGGCTAACGCCAAAACGACATTCCGCGTTACATGACCGTTTTCTGGCATATTATCACAAGACATAACTGTAAACGGTTTTAACCCCTTTTCTTTACGTAAGTATAATGCTTCAACAATCACACCAGGGACAGTTTTTGGTTTAGTAGGATTTTCAATATCGTGTTTAATTAGTGTATTATTGGTATCAATTGATGCCGTTGCAGGTAAATAGCAATAACCTTTTTCGGTAACAGTGATTGACACAATAGCAATTTCAGGGCGCGTGATAACTTCGAGTATTTTGGCAATACCATCTATATCGGCATGTAATGCCTCTTTGGCGACACCAACAACTCGAGTTGACCAATTGTCATAAGCCATTTCACAAACACTAAATAAGCAATCTTGCTGTTTTAAATCCTCAATTTGCTTTTCACCGCCGATTAAATTGACTTCACAATATCCCCAATCACTACCATATTTAGCCGCTAAAATATCAGTAAAAACTGCCTGATGAGCACGATGAAAGGCACCAAAACCAAGATGGACAATTTTAGTTTTAAGCTTATTTCTATCATAGTTTGGTACAACTACCTCTTTAGGTAGTTGTGATAAAGTTTTAGTTGATAGTTTCATTATTTTTCCTTCAAAACCTTAAATTATAATGCGGCATCATTTAAATCAGATAAATCACGGTCTTTAACTTCCGGCATAAAAATCGCTGATATCAAACCAATACAAGAATAAACAATGATCATAACAACAATTGGCCACCAATCGTTGACAATATTACAGAAAATTCCGGCTAATAAAGGACCAAACCCGACCGCAATAAGACCTCCGGCTTCTTTAGATATCGCCATTTGAGTAAAGCGATTACGAGCACCAAACATTTCAGCCATTGTAATATTTTCTAGTGCAAATAGCCCTAGTACGGCAATATTATGAATAATAATCAAACATAACATTATAGTGCTAACTGAATGACTTTTATCAACAACAATAGATAGCATTGGATAAGCAAGAATAATTGAAGAAACAGTCAAAATAATATATGGAATTCGTCGCCCAATTTTATCCGATAACCATCCTAAAAAAGGAATAGTGACAAATCCTACAATCGAACTAATCATTAAAGCATCTGTCGGTATACCTTTTTCGAATAATAAGGCCTGCACTAAGTAACCTGCTAAAAAAGTTTGAATTAATCCTGAATTTCCTGCCTGTCCAAAACGTAAACCAGTTGCTAGCCAAAATGATTTACTTTTTATCATTTCAACTAATGAAATGTGTTTGATTGGTTGTTTATTACTAATTGGTTGGGTATTTACATCATTAACACCGTCAAATACAGGGCTTTCTTTTAAGTTCGTTCTAAGCCATATGGCAAAGATCATAACGATCGCACTTACAAGAAAAGGGACTCTCCATCCCCATGCAATTAGCTGTTGTTTATCTAACAAAAAAAACATAACTGCCCAAATCGCGGTAGCACTCAATGTACCGCAATTAGTGCCCATTGCAACTAATGAAGAAATGATTCCTCTTTTTCCTGTTGGAGCATATTCTGCAAGCATAGTGCCTGCCCCTGAAATTTCGGCACCAGCGCCCAATCCTTGTACTATACGTAAAACAACCAACATTAAAGGAGCTAAAATACCTACTTGAGCATAAGTTGGTAATACACCAATTAGTGTTGTACAAATACCCATCATAGTAATTGTAATAAATAATACTTTCTTTCTACCTATTGCATCGCCCATTCGTCCAAAGATAAAAGCACCAACAATTCGGGCAATGTATCCTGCCCCATAGGTTCCCATAGCTAAGATTAGTGCCATAATTGCCGATTGTTCGGGAAAAAATATTTCACGAAATACTAGTGCTGCACCTAAGGAATATAACTGAAAATCCATAAATTCTAATGCTGTTCCAAGCCATCCTGAAATAGCTGCTTTAACCAAATCCGATGTATTTCTTTCACATTTTCTATTTCCTATATTATTCATGATGTTACTCCCTTTTTATTTTATATATAAAATACCTACGACTAGAGAGAGCAAACACTAACTAAAAGTTAGTAAAACTTTGCAACACTGTTTTTGATCTTTTTCGAAAGTTTCAATTGCTTGAACAATTTTCGAATAATCAAATTGATGAGTAATGAGTTTTTTAGGATCAACTAATTTTTTTGTTAACCAATCAATAACTACAGGGAATTTATTTGCATTTAATCGAGATGAAAAAATAGATAATTCTTTACTTGTAATGCCTTGCTGAGTTATCTGACAGGCATCACCTGAGAATCCCATAATCAAGATCCTTGCCGCTGGTGATGCAATACTAATTGCTTCTTGCAAAATGGAGGGATGACAGGCTGCATCTATAATAATTGTCGGTTTAATACTAAGCTTATCTAGCTCATCTTTTAAAGATAAAGAGGTATTGTTTATTACTCTGTCAGCACCACTAATTTTTGCCATATCTAAACGTTCTTCAATCCTGTCAACAACAATGACCTCTTTAACGTTATAAACTCCTTTTAACGCTTGTACTGACGTTAGTCCCATTGGGCCGGCACCATAAATTAATGCAATATCATTTTCAGTTGGTTTTAAATGATTGGTTGCATTTGCTGCAATAGTAAATGGTTCAATCATCACAGCAAACTCATCACTAATTTCATCTGGAATAACATAAGCATTTTTACTTGGAACTACCGCGTACTGACTAAATCCCCCATCACGATGAACACCTAATACAGTAAGAGATGTACAGACATTAGGGCGACCAATAGAACAAGGATAGCAATGTCCACAACTAATTACTGGATCAACAGAAACACGTTCGCCAATTCTTGATTGATCAACCCCCTGCCCAACTGCATCAATCACACCAAAAAATTCATGTCCAATAACTCGTGGATATTTAACAAATGGGTTATGTCCGCGGTATATATGGCTATCTGAACCACAAATACCTGCTAATTTTACTTTTACTCTTACTTCTCCATTTGCAGGCTGAGGAACTTCTCGTTCCTCAATTACCAATTCATTAGGTTGCTTTATTACAATACTTTTCATATAACCTCCTATAATTTACCAATTCCACAACGTGCCATCTTCTAAACGAGCAATCGGTAAGTAAGCTGGTTTGTATGGATATTTTTCGGCAAGTTTTTCGTCAAAATCGATACCTAATCCTGGTTTGTCGCTTGGGTGCATATAACCATCATTAAAAGTCCAATTTGGTGAAAAAACTTCTAGCATTTGCTCTGAATACCCCATAAATTCTTGCACGCCAAAATTAGGTACCCACATATCAAAATGTAGTGCTGCAGCATGGCAGATTGGGGATAAATCAGAGGGTCCGTGCGATCCTGTTCTTACTTGATAAAGCGCAGCGAAATCAGCAATACGACGCATATGGGTAATACCGCCTGCATGAGTAATGGTGGTTCTTATATAATCAATTAATTGCTCTTGGATCAGTTGTTTGCAATCCCAAATGCTATTGAATACTTCACCAACTGCAATTGGTGTGACAGTATGTTGACGAATTAAACGGAAACATTCTTGATTTTCAGCCGGTGTTGGATCTTCCATCCAAAATAGACGGTAATCTTCTATGCTTTTTCCAAAACGAGCTGCTTCGATAGGCGTTAGGCGATGATGCATGTCATGCAGTAAATGCTCATTAAAACCAAATTTACTTCGTACTGCATCAAACAATTTAGGCATAAAATCAAGATACTTCTCGGTTGCCCAATATTGTTCTTCAGGATAATTCCCTCTTGTTGCTGGTTCATAAGCAAAGTTTTTACCTTTACTTTGACCATAGGTTGTCTTCATTCCAGGGATACCACATTGTACGCGAATTGCTTTAAACCCCATTTCCTTATGTTTAGCGTAATCATCTAATGCTTCATCAATACTTGAACCAGTCGTATGACAATACACCATGACCCCTGTTCGTGATGCACCTCCGAGTAGTTGGTATAATGGCATGTTGGCTAACTTACCTTTAATGTCCCAAAGTGCCATATCAATTGCTGAAATAGCCGACATGGTGACAGGACCACGGCGCCAATATGCACCTTTATAGAAATATTGAAAGATATCTTCAATTTGATGGGGATCTCGCCCTATAAGTTGTGGGCAAAGATGATCTTTAAGATAGGATGCTACAGCTAATTCACGGCCATTGAGTGTTGCATCTCCTAAACCGTATACCCCTTCATCGGTAGTAATTTTTAATGTGACAAAGTTTCTTCCTGGACTACATACAAAAACTTCAGCTTTTACAATTTTCATTCAATACCTCTTTTGTGGAATTGGGTGTTATCAAAATAACACGTAAATACTACCATACAAGTAGAGTTGTATATTTTTGTGAGATTTATCACAGAAAAAGAGAATTTTTGTCAAAAAGTTTCAGGAAACTCGGCGTTTTAGTATAAAAAAAGGAAATAAAAAGATAGCAAACTGGCAATCATATCTGTTTTTAACTGTATTAACGGTATAATAACTCTGGATATAACTGGAATTTGGCTGTTATAAATGCCAATGTTTTAAAAACAATACGCTATGTAATTAATGGACTCTATTTTGATATTATTAATAGATAATTATGATTCTTTTACTTTCAATATTCACGATTATTTGTGTCAAGTTGGCGCAGAAGTTAAAGTGATTAAAAATGACGAAATGACAATTGAACAAATAAAAGAGCTTAGCTTTTCTAAGATTATCATTTCGCCGGGGCCTAGCTCCCCAATCAATGCCGGAATATCACTTGCTGCGATTGCCGAATTTAGTCATATTTGCCCAATATTGGGAGTTTGTTTAGGCCATCAAGCGATTGCTCAATATTATGGGTATAAGATTATTAAAGCACCAACACCTATGCATGGAAAAGTCGATGAAATAATGCATGATGGTCAAGGCGTGTTTAAAGGAATCAAAAGCCCGCTTTCAGTCGTTCGTTATCATTCATTAATTGCTTGTGATAAGCTTTTATCAAAAGAGTCACAACTAATTGTAACAGCAAGAAACCATCAAGGATTGATTATGGGATTACGCCATAAAATGTTACCCATAGAGTCCGTCCAATTCCATCCAGAAGCAATTAAAACCGAATTTGGTTTACAAATGATTGATAATTTTGTCCATGAGCAATACTAAAATGAAAATTCATATTGATTTTGAAGGTCAACATAAATATTTTTGCAATCCAATAAAAGTTTTTGCTACAAATGATTATTCTTTAATTAAACAACAATTGGATGAAATCGAAAAATTCACACAACAAGGCTATTATGCAGTTGGATATCTCGCTTATGAAAGCGCAATGGGATTCAATAGTGAACATAAAACAAAACAGAATTATGATTTGCCGCTATTGATATTTGGTATTTTTGATAAATTTTCTATCATTGAGCAAAAACATGTAGAAATAAGTGATTACACTCCACCAACTTTTGATTTGATAAGCGATACATCAAGAGACGAATATAATAAAAAGATTGATTTTATTCGCTCGCAAATTGAATCAGGCAATACTTATCAAACCAACTATACAATTCAATTTACTGCGCCATTCAATGACAGCGCTATTGATTATTACTATTTTCTACAAAAGAACAATCAAGCCGACTATTGCGCTTATATTGAGTTTGACGACTATTGTATTTTATCAATTTCGCCAGAATTATTTTTTAAGTTAGAAAATAAAATTATTACCACAAAACCAATGAAAGGAACTACTGCCCGTGGTTTAACTAATCAACAAGATAAGCAACAATTAGAATTTTTATTTTCTGAAAAAAACCAAGCTGAAAATATGATGATTGTTGATTTATTACGTAATGATTTAAGTCGGGTTGCAAAGGCAGGATCAGTTACAGTTCCTAAATTATTTTCAGCCGAAAAATATCCAACCGTTTGGCAATTGACTTCTATGATTCAAGGTGAATTGAAAGAACATGTTAATTTATATCATATTTTTCAAGCACTATTTCCTTGTGGATCAATAACTGGAGCGCCTAAAACCAGTACCATGCAAATTATTGCCGATATTGAAAACTCACCTCGAGGTGTTTACTGTGGAACAATTGGTTATATTGAACCATATATGAACAAAGCTATATTCAATATCCCAATTCGGACTTTAACCATACACAATCAACAAATGCATTATGGTGTTGGCGGAGGGATCACTTGGGATTCAACCTCACAAGATGAATATAATGAGATTTTAGCTAAAACAGCAATTTTAACTCGTACCACTTCTTCTCCCAAATATATCATTGAATCATTATTGCTTGAAAAAGGACAATTTTTCTTATTGGAAGAACATTTAAGCAGACTTTCTCAATCAGCTGATTATTTCGATTTTAGATGTGATATTAATGCGATTAAGTTGCACCTTATTAAGTTAGCGATTGCAACCACTGAAAATATTTCGAATATTTATAAAGTCAGAGTGTTACTGCAAAAAAATGGGCTATATACTATTAGCGAGAATATCATTAACTCGCCAATGGAGATCAATGAAATCGCATTTGCAAAACAGTGTGTTCATAACCAAAATGTCTATTTGTATCATAAAACGTCAAATCGTGAACACTTTCCTGATTTAGCTACAGGAAAAGAGTATATTAATTTTAATCAATACAATGAAATCACTGAATTTGTTAACGGTAATCTGGCATTGCTGATTAATGATCAATGGATTACCCCTAAAAAAGAATCAGGATTACTAGCTGGCACCATGCGGCAATTTTATTTAGATCATAATCAATTGTTAGAAAAAACACTTTTAAAAGATGATCTTTTAAAAGCTAATAAAATCGCATTTATCAATAGTGTTCGCAAATGGATTACGATTGATGATGAGGTTTTTAGTCAATTCAAATTGCAATTAAAATCATTGATTTAAATACTCCGTCAAAATTCTGATGGAGTGTGATTATAACTTAATGTTTTATTGAACTAGCAAAGTCTAGTTCTTCATCTTGCCAAGCTTTTGATAGTGCTTTAACTAAAGCACTATATCCATTGGATTCTAAAGGAACATGGCGCTCAAATGGTTTTGTTTCAATATTATTTTTACTGTCACTAATCACCCATCGCCCTTTAATGATCGCATCGCCAGTATAACTGCCATGAAAGCCGTCAATAAATAATTTTACTGTTAATGTCGGTGTTGTAATTGACTGGCTCGATACTAAATAATTAGGCAATAAAACGGTTAAATCTTGCGATAACCTCTCTTGAAGTTGCTGTGATAGTGTTGAAGCCCATAAATTTTGAGTTGCCGTTTCATATGTGATATTGTCTGTTTGTAATACTATCCCTGGCTTGTTTAAAAAACTTGCCATATCCACCGATTCTATCCAAATAAAACGATTAGTTGTTTTTATTTTTTGCGATGCAGGGCTCGGTAAATTACTGGTTAGTTGAAAATAGCTTTTACTTGACATGCTAGTTGAACAACTGGCTAATATAGCAAGTAATGGTACAAATACAACTATGAGCAAATTTTTATATATTCTGTTCATTATTTTTTACCTTTTGCTTGAGGCTCTTGATCTTTCTTTGACGGAGCAGAAAATATCAGTGCATTACTCTTATCGTTAAGCGTGTTAAGTAATGGCGTTAATTCGTCCATCATTTGTTGAGCTTTTTGTAAACTTTCTTTCATTTGATTGTTTAGTTCAGAACCCGGTTGTAATCCTTTTAATGTTTTATTTAATGAGCGTAATGTCTTTTGTAAATCTTTTGGCATATTTTGCATCTCTTTACTTGCCATAACTCGATTTAATGAATTCATTAAGCGTTGGCTTGATGCAAGTGATTGATTAAGTTGTGACACCGTGTTATTAAGAGGTAAGTTATTAAAATTATCTAATAACTGCATAACTTTGGATTGAATTTGTGCAATTCCTGTTGAAGTTGCCTCAATGGTATCATAACCAAACTGCTTTGCCATTTTAGGGTCATATTTATTTTTTAAATCAGGATAAAAATCAAGATCTATATACATTGCGCCAGTGAACATGTTTGAGGTCTTTAACGAAGCTCTTAAGCCATTTTCTTGCTCTTTCATAATTAATTCAGCAATATCGACTTTTTCATCAACTAATTCAGATAAACGTTCTGGCTCAATCCTAATTAATATTGGTACTTTTTTATTTAAAATTGAGGATTTTTCTAACATCTCTGCAGTATAAAATGGCACTTTAGATACTGTTCCTAACCTAATACCATGATATTCAACAGGTACGCCTTCTGATAATCCCGATATGGAGTCAGAAAGCATAACAAGGAATTCTTTATATTCAGTATATTGAGAATCTTTAATGGATTTTTTATCTTCATATAATTTATAAACTGCATTTTGTTCTGCTAGCGCTCCTAATTTAGACCCTTCAGGCAAATCAAAACTAATCCCACCTGACATTAAGACATCTAAGGAAGGAACATCTAAATTGGCTCCTTGAGGAGAAAGTGTTAAATTAACTCCGCCTTCTTTCCAAAAGCGTACATTTTGAGTTACCAGTACATCATAAGGTTTAGTAATAAAAACTTGATATCTCATTTTACGTGCTTGAACATCAAATTCTGAAGTTTCAACATTACCAACACGATAGCCATGAAACATAACAGAAGCGCCTCTTGGGATCACACCATTTTGTTCACTTTCTAAATTTAAACGGATCCCTTTAATACTTGGATCTGACAATGGTGGAGTATCAGAAAGCATAAAAGGTTTGTTTTGGAAACTGTGCGTATCGTTTCCGGCAACTAATTCTATATAAACGCCTGATAAAATAGTTCCTAATCCTGTCACACCATCTCGTCCAATTTCAGGCTTAACAACCCAAAAAATTGAATCATTTTTCAGTAGTGGATCCATATCATTGTAAATACGACCTTTGATTACCACTTGCTTGTAATCATCAGATAAAGTCACTTCATCAACGATACCCACATCAACACTACGGTTTTTAATGGTGGTTTTTCCTGCAACGATGCCACTTGCATCTTTTGCAAGCAAAGTGAAAGAGGTTCCCCTATCGGCAAAATGAGAGTAGATTATCCAAAGACCAACAATTGCAGTCACAATGGGAATAATCCATATTGCGGAAATAGCTCTAATTTTAGTTATCTTTGCTAATTTACTTGATGTTGCCATATTGTTTCTATTGACCTATTTTTTTATTTTGCGGACGATCCCAAATTAAACGAGGATCAAATTTTTGTGATGCAATCATTGTGATAATAACGACACTTGCAAAAAATGTAACACCAATATCAGGGTAAACCCCCATCATTTGTTGATTTCTAACTAAAGAACAAATAACTGAAACCACAAATATATCTATCATTGACCATTTACCTATAAATTCAACAGCAGTATATAATTTTTTCATTTTTAAGCAATTACGCTTATTTTTTTGTTTTACTGCGAGTGCAAAATAGCAAAGCCAACTCAGTGAAATGATTTTTAAAATTGGAATTACAACACTTGCAATAAAAATAACAAGCGCAACAGGTACATCACCTGATTGCCACATATAAATGACGCCATCGATAATGGTTGAAGTTGATGGAGATCCAAAAACAACGGTTATCATAATACCAAATAAATTAGCGGGAATATAAAGAATTAATGAAGTTACCAATAACGCTATAGTCCATTGTATTTTATCGCAATTTCTAATTTTACTTTTTTGTTTACATCGAGGGCATTTTTTATAATTTACAGGTAATATAGCCTGACAGCAATTACATAGTTTTAAATTTTGACTTATACCTGTTTTACCCGCTTTTAACGTATCGGCAGAAAAATTATTACGGTGAATTTCATTCCAAATTATTTCTGGTGAAAAAATAACTAATGACTTGATATAAAAAAAGACAAATAAGCAAAATGCAAAAAATGCGCTAGTCACACCAATAGTGCCATAACTCATTAATTTAACAAAACTAACTAAAATTCCGACAAGAAATATTTCAGGCATACACCAATGTTGAAACTTTTCATAAACAATAAGCAAATCTCGCTTTCGATACTTTGTTAATGGTAATTTAGAACAAAGTATCGTAGTAATTAACAAATTTAATATGGGGAAAAGCAAAACAAATAAGATAAAAAGTGCAGAAATATAGCTATATTTATCAAAAAAAAGGGTTTTAGGAATGTCTAATATACTAATACCAATAAAATTACCGACAAGACGAATATCAATAAAGATAAAACCGTAAGCGACAACAATCATAATCAACGAACAAACTGCATACATAGCCGCTCTAAACTTCATCTCACTATTATTTTTGACTAATGTTGCATTACAACGGGGACAAATAGCTTTGTACCCTACCATTATATCAGGTAATTCTACGACCAAATCACAATGTGAGCACAAAACATAATGTTGCTTATCAATGGTCATTATTTCCCTTTATTCGATCAATTTAATCAATAAAAATATTCAAACTAGAATAACATTGAAACGCAAAAACTAATAAATTATTTTAAACAATTAGTCGAAGAAATGGCGACTAATAAGAAACAAATCTGATCAAAGATTCCTCAAGATGCTATATCATATCAAATAACAATTTTAATTAAAGAACATTAATTCAAATTTGTTTAAAGGGCATAATCGAAAAATTAACATAATAAATTTAATCTTGAATAACAATATTTTATCACCATGTGGTATTTTCAGTTATTATAGTGAATAAATTAGCTATACAACAGTGTGAGAAAATTCGCATAACTAACTAAATGATTATCGTATATAAAAAAAACTTGATACTGTATAACAATACAGTATAATGTGCTACATCCTAACTCATTGGAATTTTATAATATGAACGAAAACAAACAACGCGCACTTTCAGCTGCATTAAGTCAAATCGAAAAACAATTTGGTAAAGGTTCAATTATGCGTTTAGGGGATACTCAAACGCTAGATGTGGATGCGGTATCTACTGGCTCTTTAGGGCTAGATATTGCATTAGGCATTGGTGGCTTACCAATGGGGCGAATTGTTGAAATTTTTGGACCAGAATCATCAGGTAAAACAACACTCACTTTATCAGTAATAGCACAAGCTCAAAAAGAAGGTAAAACTTGTGCATTTATTGATGCTGAACATGCGCTTGATCCAATTTATGCAGCGAAATTGGGTGTACAAGTTGGTGAGCTATTAGTTTCTCAACCTGATACAGGCGAACAAGCACTTGAAATTTGTGATGCACTAGTTCGCTCTGGCGCTGTTGATGTTATTATTGTCGACTCAGTCGCAGCGTTAACGCCAAAAGCTGAAATTGAAGGTGAAATGGGTGATTCTCATATGGGATTACAAGCTCGCTTAATGTCACAAGCATTACGTAAACTAACTGCGAATATCAAAAATGCAAATTGTTTAGTTGTATTTATTAACCAAATTCGTATGAAAATTGGTGTTATGTTTGGTAGCCCAGAAACAACAACTGGTGGTAATGCACTAAAATTCTATGCTTCAGTTCGGCTTGATATTCGCCGCATTGGTTCAGTAAAAGAAGGTGAAAATATTATTGGTAGTGATACTCGGGTAAAAGTTGTTAAAAACAAAGTTGCAGCACCATTTAGACAAACTGAATTCCAAATTCTTTATGGTTGTGGTATTTCAAAAGAAGGCGAACTAATTGATTTAGGTGTTAAAAACAAATTAGTAGATAAAGCGGGGGCATGGTATAGCTACAATGGCGAGAAAGTTGGTCAAGGCAAAGCTAACTCAATTAAATTTTTACAAGAACACCCTGAAATTGCCAAAGAACTTGAAACTAAACTACGCGATTTACTACTAAATAGTCCTGCCGTTTTTGCCTCTGATGAAGAAAGCGTTTCACAAGAAGATGAAAGTTTTGAATAATGGATAAAAAACTCAATAAATCAATTCTAAATAAAGCTGTGCAACTGCTTGCACAGCGCGATCACTCTTCGTATGAACTAACGCAAAAAATAACATTTTTTTTTGCTAAAAAACAATTACCTCTAGACGAAGATTATCACGATCAACTAACTAAACTAAAAACTGAAATACAAGATGTTATTAGGTATTGCATCAATCAAAAGTGGCTCAATGATGAACAATACATTGAAAAGTATATCGTTATGCGTGCCAATAAAGGTTATGGAAAATATAAAATTGCAATGGAACTTAAGCAACGTGGTTTACCAACTGATTTAAGTCAACAACTATTACAGATGTCTGATATCAACTGGGGACACCTTGCTCATACTCAATTACGAAAAAAACTAAAACAAATTAAACCCCAAAATAATGACAGAAAACAAAAAGGTATTCAGTTTTTAATCGCAAGAGGTTATACACAAGATGATATAAAAACTGCACATAATTTATTGACTTAAACAAAGATAATATCTAAAATAGTGTACAGAAAGTAAAAAAATGATTACAAATAAAACTTACTAATTCTTTTTATTTTTACTTGTAATATTAACTAGATCCGCTTCAATAGTAACAATATTTACTTTTCAACTTTAGTTGTAACGAGTATTATTACAGTATTTAAAAATCTATCGTTTTTATATGGAAGCATAAATGAAAAGCACTGCAGAAATTCGTCAAAGTTTTCTTGACTTTTTCCATAACAAAGGACATGAAGTTGTCGCAAGTAGTTCCCTTGTTCCACACAATGACCCAACTCTATTGTTTACTAATGCAGGAATGAATCAATTTAAAGATGTTTTTCTTGGTGTTGATAAGCGTTCTTACACTAGAGCCACAACATCGCAACGTTGTGTCCGTGCGGGCGGTAAACATAATGATTTAGACAATGTCGGCTACACAGCTCGACATCATACTTTTTTTGAAATGTTAGGGAACTTCAGTTTCGGCGATTATTTTAAGCATGATGCAATTCATTTTGCATGGGAATTATTAACCAGTAAAGAATGGTTTAATCTACCTAAAGATAAACTAACTGTCACTGTTTATGAAACCGATAACGAAGCATATGCAATTTGGGAAAAAGAAATCGGTATCCCTAAAGAACGCATAATTCGTATTGGTGATAATAAAGGTGCGCCATATGCTTCTGATAACTTTTGGCAAATGGGGGATACAGGTCCTTGTGGTCCTTGTACCGAAATTTTCTACGATCATGGTGATCACCTTTGGGGTGGGCCTCCTGGTAGCGCTGAAGAAGATGGCGATAGATTTATCGAAATTTGGAACATCGTCTTTATGCAATTTAATCGCCATCCTGACGGCACAATGGAACCATTACCTAAACCATCAGTCGATACAGGAATGGGGTTAGAGCGCATTGCCGCTGTTTTGCAACATGTCAACTCTAATTATGAAATAGATCTTTTTAAAAAATTAATTAAAGATGCAGCAGAGATTATTCAAACTAAAGATCTAGAAAATAAATCACTACGCGTTATTGCCGACCATATCCGTTCTTGTGCTTTTCTTATTTCAGATGGCGTATTACCTTCAAACGAAGGCCGAGGCTATGTATTACGACGTATAATTCGACGTGCAGTGCGCCATGGACATATGCTTGGCGCAAAAGGCATATTTTTCTACAAACTGGTAAAACCATTAATTGATGTGATGGAAAGCGCTGCGGTTGAATTAGCCAATAATCAAAAACAAGTTGAAGACGCACTTAAACTAGAAGAAGAGCAATTTCTAAAAACATTAGAACGTGGATTATTTTTGCTTGATCAAGAGTTAACAAAAATCACAGGCAAAATATTACCCGGTGATGTTGCATTTAAACTTTATGACACCTATGGCTTTCCACTAGATTTAACCGCAGATGTATGTCGCGAAAAAAATATCTCTATCGATGAAGAAGCCTTTAATCGATGCATGGAAGAACAACGAAAGCGCG
The DNA here is from genome assembly GCF_009795845.1 of Gilliamella sp. Lep-s35. Taxonomy (GTDB): domain Bacteria; phylum Pseudomonadota; class Gammaproteobacteria; order Enterobacterales; family Orbaceae; genus Gilliamella. Next base: position 16,581 of record NZ_WTEX01000001.1, read on the forward strand.
CACGTGAATCAAGTTCATTTAGTGTTGATTATAGCAACGTCATCAAACTTGATGATGAAACTGAATTTTTAGGTTATCAAGCCACTGAAGCTTCAGGTAAGATTATTGCTATATTTAAAAATGGTCAAAAAGTTGACAGTATTCATACTGGTGATGAAGCTATTATCATTCTAGATAAAACACCATTTTATGGTGAATCAGGTGGTCAAATTGGTGATAAAGGCTTATTAACAGCTGCAAATGTTGAATTTACTGTTTTAGATAGTCAAAAATATGGAAAAAGTATCGGCCATATAGGTAACATCGTCAAAGGCTCTTTAAAAGTTGGAGACACAGTTACAGCGGCAATTGATGTTGAGCTACGTGAGCGAATTCGTCGTAATCATTCAGCTACACATTTATTACAAGCTGCATTACAACACGTTTTAGGTAATCATGTTCATCAAAAAGGGTCTTTAGTCAATGATAACTATCTGCGCTTTGACTTTTCACATAACCAAGCCATAACGCAAGAACAAATTATTGAAATAGAAAACCTTGTTAACCGACAAATTCGTCGCAATTTACCAGTTGATATTGAGCTTATGCCGATCGATGAAGCCAAAAACAAAGGCGCTATGGCACTATTTGGTGAAAAATATGACGATATAGTAAGAGTGCTTACTATGGGCGATTTTTCGATTGAACTTTGCGGTGGTACTCATGTAGATAGAACCGGCGATATTGGTTTATTTAAAATAATATCAGAATCAAGCATAGCATCTGGCGTACGCCGTATTGAAGCGACCTCGGGGCAAAATGCAATGGATCTAATACACTATGAGTCAAATTTATTAACTCAGATTGGACAAATCATTAAAAGTGATAAATCTGCAGTTTTAGCACGTATTGAACAACTGTCTGATCAAACCAAGCAGCTTGAAAAAACAGTTGAACAATTAAAAGCACAAAAAGCTAGCCAAGAAAGCGCTCAATTGCTTAATCAATGTGAACAAATCAATAATACTAATGTACTTATTGCTAAACTTGACAATATTGAAGCAAAAGTATTACGCACTATGATTGATGATCTTAAAAATCAGTTAAAAACAGCCGTAATTATTTTGGCTGCTGTTAACGATGGAAAAATCAATTTAGCTGCAGGTGTAACTAATGATTTAATCAAAAATATTAAAGCTGGTGAGCTAGTTTCTCAATTGGCATTAAAAATAGGTGGTAAAGGTGGTGGGCGGCCTGATTTCGCTCAAGCAGGTGGAATGGATCTCTCAGCATTACCCGAAGCATTATCTTCGGTAAAAAAGGAAATCAGTAATAAATTACAAGCAAGTTAGCCATATATACTCAAGTATTTGTTAATTGAATATTAGAGTTTTCCTCAAAATTCCATCTTCTATCTTATAGATATAGATGGAGGCTGACGAAGCTATATCTTAAAATTGTTTGGATATACACTTAACTGATATTAGGAGAGCTCATGTTAATTTTAACTAGGAGAGTAGGTGAAACACTAATAATTGGGGACGATGTAGTTATTACCATCTTAGGCGTAAAAGGCAATCAAGTCAGAGTTGGTATTAATGCACCTAAAGACGTTTCTATTCACAGAGAAGAGATATATAACAGAATTCATCAAATACAAGATTCAACGGATGAATTCCCCGAGCCTAAAGGGTAATATTGGGCAGTAAATAAACAACTAACGCACATAAACGAAAAAATGTTTGACTTATTTTTTGTAAAAAGTAATATGTGCGCCACACATTATGATTTTGTTGTTCAAGAAGTCGTTATGTATTGGTGAGATGGCCGAGAGGCTGAAGGCGCTCCCCTGCTAAGGGAGTATGCGGTCAAAAGCTGCATCGAGGGTTCGAATCCCTCTCTCACCGCCATTTTAAAAATTTAAAATATGCATCCGTAGCTCAGCTGGATAGAGCACCCGGCTACGAACCGGGAGGTCAGGGGTTCGAATCCCTTCGGATGCACCATTTTAAAACTTCAAAACGCATCCGTAGCTCAGCTGGATAGAGTACCCGGCTACGAACCGGGCGGTCAGGGGTTCGAATCCCTTCGGATGCACCACTTTTTTTAACGAACTTACACGCATCCGTAGCTCAGCTGGATAGAGCACTCGGCTTCGAACCGAGCGGTCAGGGGTTCGAATCCCTTCGGGTGCGCCATTTCGGTTGAATCCCGACATAATTCTAGTATACTAAGCTAACAAAATTTAATATCTAAAATCAATCTACTTTTTGATTTATAAGTTCTATATTAGAATAACGATAAAGTAGAAAGATATACCCTAATTAATAATGGACACTATTTATGTTGGACCCGAATTTACTCCGAAATGAATTGGATCTTGTTGCTAAAAAATTAGCTCGTCGTGGATTTAAATTAGATGTTGATACTATTCGTCATCTAGAAGAAAAGCGTAAAGTATTACAAGTTGAAACCGAAAACCTACAAGCGGAACGTAATGCTCGCTCAAAAGCAATTGGTGAAGCAAAGGCTCGAGGCGAAGACATTACCGCTGTTCGTGAAGAAGTAAATAAGCTTGGTGAAAAACTTAACAGTGCTAAAGCTGAGCTTGATATCTTACTAAACAAAATTAAAGATATCGCCTCGACCATTCCTAACATGCCTGATGATTCTGTTCCTGATGGTAAAGACGAAAATGACAATGTTGAAATTTCTCGCTTTGGCACACCAAGAACATTTGATTTCCCTATCCAAGATCATGTTGCATTAGGTGAACGTTTTGGTGGTCTTGATTTTGCAGCTGGCGTAAAACTAACGGGTGCACGCTTTGTGGTTATGAAATCACAAATAGCACGCTTACATCGTGCTATTACCCAATTTATGTTAGATTTACATACCGAACAACACGGTTATGCTGAAATTTATGTACCATATCTTGTCAACCAAGCAACATTATTTGGTACAGGACAATTACCTAAGTTTGCAGGTGACTTATTCCACACCAAGCCGCTAGACGAAGAAGCAGAAAGCAGTAATTATGCTTTAATTCCAACGGCTGAAGTCCCTGTAACTAATCTAGTGCGTGACGAGATTCTTGATGAAAGCGTATTACCATTAAAAATGACAGCCCACACTCCATGCTTCCGTTCAGAAGCAGGATCTTATGGTAAAGATACTCGAGGCTTAATCCGCATGCATCAGTTTGATAAAGTTGAACTGGTACAAATTGTTAAACCAGAAGAATCAATGAAAGCACTAGAAGAGCTTACAGCACACGCAGAAAAGGTACTACAGCTACTTGAACTTCCTTATCGTAAAATTGTACTTTGTACGGGCGATATGGGCTTTGGTTCATGTAAAACCTATGATCTTGAAGTATGGGTGCCTGCGCAAAATACTTATCGCGAAATCTCGTCTTGTTCTAACATGTGGGATTTCCAAGCTCGCCGAATGCAAGCTCGTTATCGCAATAAAGCAGATAACAAAACTTATTTAGTCCATACCTTAAACGGTTCAGGATTAGCTGTAGGACGTACGCTTGTCGCCATTATGGAAAACTACCAACAAGCAGATGGCACAATTAAAGTCCCATCAGTTTTATTGCCTTATATGAACGGTGTTGAAGTTATTGGCTAAGTAAAACCAAACTTATTTAATAGCGCTACTTATTAGTTAGCGCTATTTTTTTATTAACAAAAGAGAAAGAAAATGATAAAAGGCGTCACACTTTTAATATTTGCATCATGTCTTTTTGCTTTGCTTTATTACTACCCTGTACTATTACAGCCATTATCTGTTATTGATATTTTTTGCTGGCGACTATTAACCTCGTTTCCTGCAATTATTGTATTAATTATCATCCAAAAACAATGGTCAGCAGTAACAGCTCTATTCACACGCATAAAACAGCAACCGCTTTATTTATTAGGACTGATATTTTCCTCTTTTTTGCTAACTATCCAAATGATGATTTTTATCTGGGCGCCAGTTAACGGACATGGACTATCAGCATCGCTAGGTTATTTTTTATTACCATTAACTATGGTCATTTCAGGACAAATCTTTTACAAAGAAAAACTCAGCTTTTTACAAAAAATTGCTGTTGGGTTAGCAGCTTTAGGGGTAATCATCGAAATCACAACCACAGGCGCATTTTCGTGGGAAACAGCCATTATAGCCTTAGGATATCCCATTTACTTCATCACAAGAAGAAAATTGCAAATAGAAGGGATTGCGGGCACATTTTCAGACTTCTTGTTTATCTTTATCGGTTGCCTTATTTACTTCTCGTTAAATTATAATGCACACAAAATTATTGGAGATATTGTCCATTTTCCGATTTATATTCCAATGTTAGGAATCATAACTGCTATTGCTTTTGCTATATACTTTTTTGCAAGGCAATTATTGCCGCTGGGGTTATTTGGCTTGCTCGGTTATGTAGAACCCGTATTGTTAACCATCGTTTCGGTATTATTTTTACATGAGACAGTATCTTCTGAGCATATTGCCTCATATGGACTAATTTGGCTATCAGTATGCGTACTTGCTTTAGAAGGAACTATTTTTGTTTTACGAGCAATAAAACGAAAAAGAATACGATAATAATACTTAAAAATTTTCAATTTATATATAGTAGCCTAGTAGCTTGGTAAACTTGACTGGTGAAAAGTAATAATCCATTAAATAATAATTTAGAGTATTTATTTCACCTATTAGGCATCCATTTTACTAAAATAAATTTCAATAAATAATGAGCATCTGCTAAGTTAAGTTTAAGTGATTATATTTAATTGCACTTTTATATATGTATAAAAAACTCCGTAAACTACAAATATTAAGGAGAAAATAGACAAAAAACGAATATATATTTATTTGTAAACCTTCAATAAGCACATGGCATTGCTTACTTACTTTTTTCTAACCATATTAGTTGAGCTTGACCTTTATTTAAACTGAGAATAATTATTCCCACGATGAACCAAATAACGCCAACAATCTTTGCATCATTATCAATATGAAATAGCACAGGCAATAGCACCACGATACCAATAATTGGCATAACAATATCTAAAATCCACGAAAGCCATCCTTTTGAGCCTTTTTTAAGTTTAAAATAACCGATTACAGACAAATGCAACATAATAAATGCCGTCAATGCTCCAATATCAACAAATGATACCAAAGTGGGTAATCCTTTGGCATTATTAGCCGCAATGACCACTAGGCATAAATTAAATAGTGCAGCAAATAAAACGGCTATTGTTGGTACACCAGTACTTTTACCAACTTTAGCAAGAAAAGAGGGCAAACGTTTATCACGCCCCATACTAAATAAAAGACGACTTGCTGCAGCTTGTCCAACCATTGCTGCAAATGATGCACCAATAGCTTTCATTAAACCTAGTGCCCACCCTAACCACAGATTAATTTCTTGATTAACAATATGATAGTAAACTTTACCTTGTAGTTCTGGATGACTACGCAAATATTCCGGGTTATAAGGGTTAAGTAAGCTACCAACATAAATTTGTAGCACAAATAAACACCCAGCTAAAATTAAACAACATATAATCGCTTTACTAACTAAATTATGAGGTCCGCCATTTTCTTCGGAAAAAGTAGCAATAGCGTCAAATCCCAAATAAGATAATACAGCAATAGACACAGCATTAAATAGATTACTCCAACTGAATAAATTACCTCCAATAAAAGGTTGTAACCAATCTCTGTTACTACCATTAGTGGCTATTATCCAAATACCAACAGATAACACAGCAAGTAATATAATAATTTCAAATATCAAGATGATTAACGTAATTTTAGTCGATTTTCTAACACCAACTAAATTCAGCGTAGTAGTTAACATTACAGCTAAACATGTCCATAACCATACTGGCACTTCGGGAATCAATGCATTGAACGATATACCGCTAAATAAGTACGCAACCGCAGGGATAAACATATAATCAAGTAACAACAACCAGCCTACTAAAAATCCGGCACTAGGATGAATGCCAATAGAACAATAAGCATAAACAGCTCCCGCATGCGGTAAAGCGTTTGCCATTCTGGCATAAGAAAGCGCGGTAAATGCCATTACCAACGTTGCAACAATATAGACTAAAACAATAGCGCCATCGCTTATCGCATCTAAAACACCAAATAGCCCTATCGGTGCTGCAGGGCCAATAAAAAGCAATCCCAGAATAACTAAATCCCGAAATCGCATATTTTTGCTTAACTGTTGCATAAAATCATGCTCTTATGGCAATTATCAATAAAATAAATATTAAATGATGAATGCAAAATGTGCTAAGATCTGCTTGTTATTAGCTTATAATTATTAGTTATAAGTATGCAATTTACTAATACTCTCTAATTTCATAGGTATAAGTCATTTTTGCTGTTTTACCAAGCATGATAGAGGCGCTACAATATTTTTCTGATGCAAGTTTTACTGCCATTTCAACGGCTTCGTTATCGATATTAATACCCGTAATGACAATATGAAAATTAATTGACGTATACACTTTAGGGGAGGATTCTGCTTGAGTTTTATCAATATCTATCCAAAGATCACGAACATCTTTTTTTTTATTTTTTAAAATTGCAATAATATCATAAGCCATACAACCAGCTGCACCATGCAACAAAAGCTCCATAGGGCGAGCTCCACGATTACGGCCACCATGCTCAATACCACCATCCATAACTAATGAATGCCCACTTGCTGTTTCACCTAAAAAACCAAAATCATCCACCCACTTTAAACGATCTTTCATTATTCGCTCCTTTTAATTTACCTTTAAATTTTGCGTTACAATTTACTAAATAACATAAATGTTTTTAATCATTCTGTCATCTTTTGCCTGCCATATTAATGTTATGCTAGCCATAAAAAAGGTCGCAATTGCGACCTTGAAATCTTATAGAATATAAGCCAATCTGGCTTAATACTAAGCAATAAAATCGTTATCTGGCATCTTTAACTGCCAGCCCTAATTGCCAAACAGCCATGGCATAATGTGTACTGTGATTGTAACGAGTAATCACATAAAAGTTTGGTAATCCATACCAAAATTGGTAATTATCACCCATATCAAGCCGTAATAAGCTAACTTGTGTATGTCCATCTAACGAGCTTTGTGGTTTTAACCCAGCTTTTGCCAATGTTTCAATTGAATATTTAGTACTAAAACCAGTATCAAGTGATAGTGCTTGACCATCAGCCATTACAGCCACTTTTTTACCACGTTGCCAACCGTATGATTTGAAGTAGCTTGCCACACTACCAATAGCATCAACGGGATCCCATAAATCAATATGCCCATCATGATTAAAATCAACAGCGTGACGTCTAAATGCGGATGGCATAAATTGGCCATATCCCATAGCACCAGCAAATGATCCACTCAAATCAAAGGGATCAACGCCCTCATCTCGGCACATAACTAAAAAATCTTCTAATTCGTCAGAAAAATACTGCGCACGTCTTGGATAGTAAAATGCAAGAGTAGACAAGGCATCAATAATTTTAGTTTTACCCATCACTCTACCCCAACCTGTTTCAACACCAATAATACCAACAATAATTTCAGGTGGTACGCCGTATTTATTATAAGCACGCTGTAATTCTTTTTGGTATTGATTCCAAAATTCAACACCTCGTGGAAGGTTACTTGCAGTAATAAATTTATTTTTATATCGGATCCAAGCGCCATTTGGCACTGTTGATGAGCCTGCTTTTGGCGCTTGCTTATCCATTAGATTAATGACCCAATCAAGCTTATTGGCTTGTGCAAGCACATTACGCAACTGTTCACGGTTAAAACCATGTTTGTTGACCATTCTATCGATAAACTTTTCTTGATCAACAGCTAATGGGGCGCTTGTGGTTTTTTCCTGATTATGATCTTTTTCAAGATAAACCCCACCCTTGACATTGGTATGTCCACGGTGTTCTTTCATTGGTGATGTTGGCGACCGCTTATTACTACAAGCTGCAAGCAATAAAATTAAACTAATAAATACAATAATGCGCTGCATAAAAAAACCATATTTTAAGTAGTTGAAAAATCGACAACATCATAAGATATTTATTATTATTTAACAATATTTGGGCATAATTTACCTTCAGATATTTGTTGAATATTATTTAACGTGGTATCTGAAATATTCAATAACGCTTCTTGTGTTAAAAATGCCTGATGCCCCGTAAAAATAACATTATGACAAGAAGACAAACGACGAAAAACATCATCTAAAATAACATCATTCGATTTATCTTCAAAAAAGAGATCACGCTCATTTTCATAAACATCCATGCCTAAAGCACCAATTTTAGTTTTCTTTAATGCATCAATAGCTGCGGTTGCATCAAGTAATGCACCACGACTAGTATTGATAATCATCACACCATCTTTCATTTTTTGAAAAGATTCTTTATTTAATAAATGATAATTTTCAGGTGTCATAGGGCAATGTAGCGTAATCACATCTGATTTTGCATATAACTCATCTAACTCAACATATTGCGCTCCTAATTCAACTGCAACATCATTAGGATAAGGATCATAGGCAAGAATATGCATACCAAAACCTTTCAAAATGCGGATAACTGCTTGACCAATTTTTCCCGTACCAATAACACCAGCAGTACGATTGTGCATATTAAATCCAGTTAATCCATCTAACGAAAAGTTCGCATCACGAGTACGCTGATAAGCTTTATGCGTTTTTCTATTTAGCGTCATCATTAACGCAACCGCATGTTCTGCAACTGCTTCGGGCGAATAAGCAGGAACACGAACAACAGTAATACCTAATTTTTCAGCCTCGGCTAAATCAACATTATCAAATCCTGCACAGCGAAGTGCTAAAATTTTAATACCATAACTGGCCAATTTTTGGAGTACTTTTTTATCGATTTCGTCATTCACAAATGCACAAACCGCATCATAACCTTGGGCTGTAACTACTGTTTTATGGCTTAATTTATGCTCATAATACTCGATATCAAAACCAAATTTTTTATTTGCGATGTCTAAATGTTCTTTGTCATAATGCTTACTGCTAAAAACAGCAACCTTGATTGAACTTTTCATATTACTGACCTCTTTTTTATGATAATTAGTTAATTTTTTAATTGGATATTGGCATTAAATTTTATACTGAAACACATAGTATTCCTGAAACTTTTTAACAAGACTTAATTTGAATAATGAGTTTTTAGTTTTCAATGTAACTTTTTATGTAAAAATGACTGTAGAATAAATCGGCTATCTTAATTTACCAAATTATTTTTTAAAATTGTGTGCTATGATAGCACTTTGCCAAAAACTAACCAATAAAGTTAAATAATGGATAATTCGCAAAATTCACTTTTAAAAACCATTTTTACTACCAAGATGATGATCTGCATTTTTACGGGTTTTGCTTCTGGTCTTCCTTTTTATTTATTATTACAGCTTTTACCTGCATGGTTAGAAAGTGATGGCATCAATATCAAAACGATTGGAATTTTTTCATTAACGCAAATTCCCTATATTTTTAAATTTATCTGGTCACCATTTATGGATGGCTTTTCATTGTTTAATTTAGGCAGGCGGCGAGGTTGGATGCTTGGATCTCAAATTGTGCTTATCTTTTCAATTGCAATATTGGGATTTTTTTCGCCTTCATTAAATATTTGGTTAATAGCAACCATTTGCTTTATTATTGCGCTATTTTCAGCAACTCAGGATATTGCACTCGATGCCTTTAGACGAGAATTATTACTTGATAAAGAATTAGGCCTTGGTAACAGTATTCATACTAACGCCTATCGAATTGCTGGTTTAGTACCAGGTTCATTATCACTTATATTATCAAACTCTCTGCCATGGAATAGTGTTTTCATCATTACTGCACTATTTATGCTACCCGCTATCATAATGACACTGCTAGTAAAAGAGCCTATTAGTCAAACATCAAAAAAACATGATTTTGAAGATGTCATCATTAAACCATTTAGTGAATTTATTAACCGAAATGGACTTAAAACAGCAATATTGATTTTAGCATTTATCTTTTTATATAAATTAGGCGATAGTATGGCTACATCCTTAGCCACACCTTTCTACTTACAAATGGGGTATAGTCGCCCTGATATTGGTTGGATTGCCAAAAATGCCTCTTTATGGCCAAGTGTGTTTGGTGCATTAATAGGGGGGATTTTGATGATCAAAATAGGTATAAACCGAGCACTATGGTCTTTTGGTGTTGTCCAAGTTATCTCAATTTTAGGATTTGTTTGGCTTTCGATAGAAGGGCCGTTTACTACAATAGGAACATCTCAAAAAATGTTATTAGCCATAGTGATAGGGATTGAATCACTTGGTGTCGGTCTTGGTTCGGCTGCTTTTGTCGCATTTATTGCAAAAACAACTAACCCACTTTATACCGCAACCCAATTTGCTTTATTTACTAGTATTGCCTCAGTACCTAGAACGTTAATTAATGCATCTACAGGTATTATGGTTGAATATTTAGGTTGGACAAACTTTTTTTGGTTATGTTTTATTCTTGCCATTCCAGGTATGTTATTATTATTAAAAGTTGCCCCGTGGAATAGCAAATCTTAGGAGAAAATATGGACAAGCTAACCCAAGCATTCGACTTTAGACATGCATGTAAAAAATTTGATGGCACAAAAAAGATCAATAATGATGATATTGAATATATATTAGAAGCTGGGCGACAATCTCCATCATCATTTGGTATGGAACCTTGGCATTTTGTGGTGGTTGATAGCAAAAAAATAAAAGTTGAATTACGCAATGTTTGCTATAACCAAGAGCAAGTCACAAGCTGTTCGCATTTTGTCATTGTGCTTTACCGCAAAGCGAATAATTTTACGTTACAGAGCGATTATTTACGACAAACAATTGCACGCACCTTACCGGATCCCAATAATCAAACCGATATTGATATTGCTTGCCAAGGCTTTATCAATTTTTGCGAACAAGGCTTAGCCGACGGCTTAACCATCAACCACTGGTCAGAAATGCAAGACTATATTGCTAGCGCCAATATGATGACAGCAGCGGCATTTCGTGGTATCGATTCATGTGCTATTGGTGGGTTTGATCATGATAAAGTCATAAAAATTCTAGAAAAACACATCCCACAATTTGGTAGTGACTTATTTGGTGTTGGACTTTGTTTGGCTTTTGGTTACCGAATTAACGAACCAACTGCACATATCCGTTGGCCACTTTTAGACTTAACCACATACCTATCAGATAATAGCTAAACTGTAGGAAAACGCCGAGTTGTTTACACTTCATGGTTAAAATAATTCGCTAAAAACTCATAAAGCATTTTGCTTGAAATCGTTTTATGCAGTTTAACGGTATAGAATCCTGAATATTTTTTACAAAATAACCGGCAAAATAAACCAATAAATGGCCCTACTGATTTTTGTCTATTCAATTTATACTGATAATAAGCATAATATGTAGAAATCCCTCGCGTTGTTTACGGTAATTTGATGTCGGTGATAAAAAACAAATTGTTGTTGCGGATTTAACCTATATTCAAGTTAAGCAACGTTGGAACTATTTATGTGTTTTAGTGAACTTATCCGATAGGCAGATTGTCGGTTACCATGTTGGCCAACATAAAACAGCAGAGCTTGTTATGTCGGCATTAAGCCAAATTAAACTGCCATTATCGAAATTAGATTTATTTCATTCTGACCGAGGTAAAGAGTTTGATAATCGGTTATTAGCGGATTGTTTTAAGACATTTAATATCACGCATTCATTAAGCAAGAAAGGATGTCCTTATGACAATGCGGTAGCGGAAGCAACATTTAAAACAATTAAAACGGAATTTGTAAAAGGCCAACGTTTTAACTAAGCAGCTGAGTTACAACGCGCTTTTTCGGCTTATGCTTATTGGTATAATCATAAACGATTACATTCTTCGTTAGGCTACTTGCCTCCCGTTGAATTTAAAAAACACTTACCCCTTAATTTTTTTGTTTGAAAATGTGTTGCTATTCCAATCAAAAAAACTTTTCTTATACCTAAAAATATCCTACTATTCTCCCTTATTTTGTTCCTTGCATAAGAATGATATATGTTTAAATCTGCCGACTTGAATATTTCAGAACCCGTTAATCAACAAATTTATCGTAAATTAAGAAAAGCGATTATTACTTGTCAAGTATTGCCTGGTGTTTTACTGTCAGAAAAAGAGATTTCTAGTCAATTTAGTGTTTCAAGGCAACCGGTTAGAGAAGCGTTCATTAAATTAGCCGAAGCGGGACTAGTGCAAATTCTTCCTCAACGAGGAACATTTGTCACAAAAATATCGATTAAAAAAGTGATGGATGGGCAATTTATTCGTGATGCTGTTGAATGTGCAATTATTAGGCAAACCGCATTAAAAATTAATGACTCAGATATTTTATTACTGCAAAAAAATATTGATGAACAAAAAGAGGCCAATAAACATAAAAATATTCAATATTTTCTAGAAAAAGATGATGAATTTCACCAAATTTTAATGAACGTAATAGACTGCCAAATGGCATGGGAAACGGTTGAAAATATTAAAGCTATGATGGATCGCGTAAGATTTCTTTCATTAGAAGAAATTTCGCCTCCCGAAGATCTTGTTAAACAGCATGAAAAAATCTTAGTAGCTTTAAAAAATCATGATCCAGATCTTGCAGCAATAGCTCAACATGAACATTTATCGGCTATTTTGGAGACTATAAAAATAGTATCAAAACAGAAGAATGAATGGTTTGTTGATTAATCTTCATTAACGATCTGAATTATTATTTTGCATATTTTCTGTAACTATGCCACTTGTTATTGTAGTTTACTCAGATGTAGGCAATTATTTATTTTTACGTAAATACCCCAAAACACGAAAGTTATCTATTTTCCAAATTCCATCTTTAAATATGAGAGGATAAGTGGCACGGCTGCTTGCATTTGGCCCCGGATTTTGTTGAACAATTTCAATTTCATCATCTGTTACTTTGCTAATGATAGCGACATGTCCATACCTTGACAGACCAAAAACAATGATATCGTCAACTTGTGGTTTAGTTGGTGAACCATTATGAAATTGTAATAAATTTCGTTTAGGATTAATTTGGCCATCAGCAATAGTGTCGTCAAAGAAATTTTTAGCATGACCATAACTATCTGGCATTTTATGATTAAAACGCTGATAATAATAGCGCTTAATAAATTCAACGCATTGATATTTTTGCCCTAAATTATAACCGTCTTGAGTTAGATTACGCCCACTCACATTACCAGTACTGCCATTATAATAAACATCAACACCATTGAATTGATCAACAACTGTGCCTATTTTATCTTTATCAACTTGCATATCAAGATACACATATTGATAAAAAGCATAACCACTAAATACAGATAAAATGATGAAGAAAAAAAATAGTTTTTTTTTGTATTTGAATAATATTATATTTTTCATTATTAGAATTTATTTTCCTATTATATTGTTATAAATATTTTCCTATTAAAAACAAAATCATGCTGCTTGAACCTGAGGATCTATTAAGCTATTTTTATTAATCTAGGTATTTGGGGATAATATTATTTAATAACTTATTAATTATATTACATTTTACGTAAATAACCTAAAACGCCATAATTCTCTATTATCCATTTCCCATCTTTAAAGATTAAAGGAAAAGTTGCTCTACTGTTTGCATTTGGTCCCGAATTTTGTTGCACAATCTCAATTTCGTTATCGGTTACTTTACTTACAATGGCAACATGTCCGTAACTTGTCCAATTAAGAATAATGATATCTTCAACTTTTGGTTTTGTTGGTGAGCCATTGTGGAATTGTAATAAATTGCGTTGTCGATTAATTTTGCCATCAGCAACTAATGGATCAAAGAAATCTTTTGCATGCCCATAGCTATTAGGCATTTTGTGGTTAAAGCGCTGATAATAATAACGTTTGATAAATTCAACACATTGATATTTAAGACCTAAGTTATAGCCGTCTTTAGCAATATTTCTTCCACTTACATTATAAATACTGCCGTTATAATAGACTTTCACACCATTAAATTCATCAATGACTTTTCCTATTTCTTGTTTATTAATTTCAATATTGGCAAAAGCACATGAATTAAGTGTATAGTAGCTTAACACTGATAATAACCAAAACCAAAGGATCCCTTTTTTATATTTCAATAACATGTTTATTTCCATTATTTTAATTGTATATTATTAATTATAATCATTTATTTTTATTAAAAAAATAGAATTTAATCGAATAATAAAAATATTATTATTCATGTATGTAAAATTAAGCTTACAATTTAAAACAAAGTAGGAATTATAAAATGATTAAAAAAGTTAAAATAGATATTAGTGGTCTTGTTCAAGGTGTAGGATTTCGTTTTTTTACTTATCAGCAAGCCCAAAAACTGGGTTTAGTTGGTTATGTTCAAAATTTAGATAATGGCGATGTTGAGATTATAGCTCAAGGTGATAGTTTACAAATAAGCAAATTAATAAAATGGATTGAAAATGGCGGTCCTGCATCTTCACGCATTTCACATGTTAATATTTTTGAATTATTACCACAAAACGATTTAACTTCTTTTAATGTTCGATATTAATTTAATAAAAAATAAAGTAGAATAATTAAAATTTTGGCATTCGAAATAATAATTTCTAATTAATGTGAAAAACGTATGTTATGAATAAAAAAAATCTAATCTGTTTTTTACTTCTCATTGTTGTTATCGGTGTTTATTATAATTATCAAAAAGGAGATGAGGTTGTAAATCAATCCACTCTAAATATATCAGATAAGCCGATTTATCAAAGTGATGAAATGTTAACAGATATTTACGATTTATCAGGGGATCTTATTTATAAAATTGAGTCTAGTAATGTTAGGCATTTTGATGATTCAGACAATACTGAATTTGATTTACCTAATTTTACGTTTTATGATCAAGATCATTTAGCAGCATGGCATATTAAAGCCAAAAAAGCGACGTTAACAAATGATAAACAGCTTTACCTTTATCAGGATGTTGAGTTAGATAATTTGACGCAAGACGCCCAATTAAAACAAGTAAAAACAGATAATGCAGTGATAGATTTAACTTCACAGCTAGTTACATCAAAAGATCCTGTCATCATTAATGGGGTGGGGTTTTATTCAACCGGTATTGGGTTAGCCAGTGATTTACATAGCAAAACGGCTAATATACTTGAAAATGTAAAAACATATTATAACACTGAGGCAAAATAAAACATGAATTCCCTAAAACATACTGTTTTTTCATTAATTTTATTATTACCTATCTCTTTGAGTAGTTTTGCTAATGAACCATCTAAGCAATCTACAGACACTAAAGGAGAACATAAAATATTCGCTGATAATAAGCCCATTACAATTGATGCAAATAATCAACACATTGATATTGAAAAAAATATAATTACGTTTATTGGTAATGTTATCATTGTTCAAGATGGGTTAACCATAAATGCTGATAAAGTTGTTATTACCGACATGCAAGATACGGAAAAACAAAAAATTACAGCTTATGGTAATCCTGTAAATTATAAGCAAATTTTGCCAGAAAAAAATAAAATTGTAACAGGTCATTCGGCTCAAGTGATTTATGATGTAAAACAAAATAATGTTGTTTTACAAGGTAATGCAGAATTATTTCAGCAAGATAACCATATTATTAGTGATCGGATTACTTATGATGTCAAAAAACAGCAAATAGTTGCGCAGCCGGGTAAAAATGGGCGAGTAAAAAGTACGATTATCCCAAATCAAGTAAAAGGGATGAACAAATAAAATGTCAATTTTAAAAGCAGAAAACCTAGCCAAAGTATACAAAAAACGACGTGTTGTTGAAGATGTTAGCTTAATGGTTAATTCAGGTGAAATTGTCGGACTATTGGGACCAAATGGTGCAGGTAAAACCACTACGTTTTATATGGTAGTTGGTATAGTGACATTAAATGCAGGTAAAATTTACCTTGATGATCATGATATTAGCATTTTACCTTTACATGAGCGAGCTCAAAAAGGCATTGGTTATTTACCGCAAGAAGCGTCTATTTTTAGAAAATTGTCTGTAATTGATAATATTATGGCAATTTTAGAAACACGCAAAGATATTGATAAAAATGAAAAAATCGATCGTGCGGAAGAGTTACTTGAAGAATTCCATATTACGCACATTCGTGACAGCATAGGGCAATCGTTATCGGGTGGCGAAAGACGGCGAGTTGAAATTGCCAGAGCATTAGCGGCAAATCCAAAATTTATTCTGCTTGATGAACCTTTTGCAGGTGTCGATCCTATTTCAGTCATTGATATCAAAAGTATCATTAAACATTTGCGTGATCGTGGATTGGGTGTATTAATAACCGATCACAATGTGCGTGAAACATTAGATGTTTGTGAACGCGCTTATATTGTCAATAAAGGACATTTAATTGCTGAAGGTTCACCTAGTGATATCTTAAGTAATGAATATGTAAAACGAGTCTACTTAGGAAATGAATTTAGGTTATGATGAAACCAAGTTTACAACTGAAAGTTTCGCAACAGCTTTCGATGACACCACAATTACAATTGGCGATTCGATTACTCCAGTTGTCAACTTTAGAACTTCAACAAGAAATTCAAACCACTTTAGAAAATAACCCATTACTTGAAATTGCCGATCAATATGACGAAATTAACGTTGAACAACACGATGAAATTGAACATATTGACACGCGTGAAGCATTAGATAGCCAAGAGATACCCGATAATATTCCACTTGATGCATCTTTAGATGATATTTATACAGCAGGTACCCCATCTGGAACAAGTTCAGATTACCGTAATGATGAATTACCTATCTATCAAGGCGAAACTCACGAAACATTACATGATTATTTAGAATGGCAATTAGAGCTAACACCTTTTAGTGATACGGATAGGGCAATAGCCATTTCAATTATAGAAGCGATTGATGAACGAGGCTATTTGACCGTTTCGTTAGATGAGATTTTAGAAGAACAAGGTAATGATGAGATTGAATTTAATGAAGTTGAAACTGTTTTAAAGCGTATTTGGCATTTTGACCCTATTGGTGTTGGTGCAAGATCGCTACAAGAATGTTTATCTATCCAAATTCAAAATTTATCCCCTCCACCTTTTGTTAATCAAATAATTAATCAATATTTAGATTTATTAGCTAGCCGTGATTATAGAACCTTAAAAAAAGTATTAAATGCTAGTGATGAACAGTTAAAAGAAGCAGTCAATTTTATTCAACATTTACACCCCTATCCAGGTGAATCAATAAATACAACGCCTCCCGATTATGTACTACCTGATGTGTTAGTCAAAAAATTGAATGGAAAATGGATTGTTGAATTGAATAATGACACAATGCCAAATCTACGTATCAATCAGCAGTATGCAGCAATGGAGAAGATAGCAAATGAAAGTGATAGTCAATATATTCGCTCGCATTTACAAGAAGCCAATTGGTTTATTAAAAGTATCGAAAATCGTAACGAAACCTTATTAAAAGTCAGTCAGTTTATTGTTGAGCATCAACAAGCATTTTTTGACAATGGTGCAGAACATATGAAGCCGATGATTTTGTCTGATGTAGCTGCTGCTATTGAAATGCATGAATCGACGATTTCTCGTGTAACAACTCAAAAATATCTGCATTGTCCAAGTGGAATTTATGAACTTAAATTCTTTTTCTCAAGTCATGTTAATAATGATTCAGGCGGTGAGGTTTCATCTACTGCTATCCAAGCATTAATTAAAAAATATATATTGGCAGAAAACAGTAAAAAGCCATTAAGTGATAGTAAATTAGTTTCGATGCTTGAAGAGCAAGGCATTATTATTGCACGTCGCACCGTAGCAAAATACCGTGAAGCCTTATCAATTCCGCCATCAAGTCAACGAAAACAGCTTTAAATGTAAAGCTGTTTATGACAACGGATCGTTTTAGATAACTTTTTCAGTTTCAATAATCATCATATCCGTAGTAAAAGAACCATCTGCTTGAAGTTCAAAATATTTTTTTGTATCGTCGGCTGCTGTTTCTTGGTAAATTCGTATCGCTTCAATCAACTGTTCAGGAGTACGCATTCGTTTAACCCATGTATCAAAAGAGAGTGTTAAACGATGACGAGTTATATTATTAATGACGAAACCCGCTTCAGTTAAAAAGGTTAACCACTCACCGGGGGTATAGTCACGAACATGTGAGGTGTCACGCATGGCTTCAACGGTTTGTAACCAAATATCTAATACAGGGTGACCTGGTGACACAACATCCATAATAATTAATTTACCGCCAGCTTTAGTTATTCGATGAAGCTGTCGAATACTTTTGCCTACATCATGCCAATGATGAGCTGAATAACGACTAACAACAATATCAAATTGATTATCATCAAAAGGGGGATATTCAGCATAACCTTGCTTAACGGTTATATTTTGTAAATTGCGCTCTTTTGCTGTTTGCGCTACAACCGATAACATTTCATTTGAAAGATCATAAGCTGTAACATGTTTAACATATTTTGCCGCAATAAAACTGACATGGCCTGCACCACATCCCATATCAAGTAGGTTTGCCTCGGAATGCGATATAAGTAGATTAGATAAATATTCAAGATCAGGCCCTTGAGCATGTACTTTGCTAGTTAAATAGGCATTGGCTTGCTCGCCAAACTGCTGTTTTACATTGTCATGATGTGTTGCCATTGTCGATTCTCATTATTGGGCGCAAATAAGCGCCCAAAAGTTAAAGTTAAGCTAAAAATGAAGGGATTTTATGTTCAAAGTCGCTAATCGCTTCTTCATGTTGTAAGGTTAAACCAATATTATCTAACCCATTTAACAAACAATGACGTTTAAAAGCATCAATTTTAAATGAATATTGCTTATCGCCAGCAATGACCACTTCATTAACTAAATCGATGGTAAATTCAATGCCTTCATTGGCTTCGACAATTTTAAATAACTCATCGATATCCTCTTCGGATAAATTGACCAACAATAACTGATTGTTAAATGAGTTATTGTAAAAAATATCGGCAAAACTTGAACCAATAATAGTTTTAAACCCATAATCAGCAAGCGCCCAAGGGGCATGTTCACGTGATGATCCACAACCAAAATTTTCACGCGTAAGTAAAATACTAGCACCTTTATAGCGTGGTTTATTTAAAACAAATTCAGGATTAGGTTGCTCACCAGCATCATCTAAAAAACGCCATTCATGAAAAGCATGTTTACCAAATCCAGTGCGTGTTACTTTCTGTAAAAACTGTTTTGGAATGATTGCATCTGTATCGACATTAGCCGCATCTAAAGGAACAACTAATCCGGTATGTTTTGTAAATTTAGCCATGACAAGTCTCCTTAAAATGGTTTGCGAATATCAGTAAAATGACCAGTAATTGCTGCCGCTGCCGCCATTGCTGGGCTAACTAAATGGGTTCTAGCATCGCGCCCTTGGCGACCTTCGAAATTGCGGTTACTGGTTGATGCGCAGCGATCTCCTGGTGCTAATTTATCATCGTTCATTGCAAGACACATAGAGCAACCTGGTAAGCGCCATTCAAAACCTGCTTCAATAAAAATTTTATCTAATCCTTCGGCTTCGGCTTGTTCTTTTACTGGTCCTGAGCCTGGAACAACTAACGCTTGCACACCATCAGCTACTTTACGGCCTTTAGCTATTTGCGCAGCAGCTCGTAAATCTTCTATACGCGAATTGGTACACGAACCGATAAATACTTTATTAATTTTAATATCAGACATGTTTGTTCCTGCTGTTAACCCCATATAAGCAAGCGCCCGTTCAGCGGAATGTTTTTCAATAGGATCAGCAAAATCATTAGGATTTGGTACTGTTGCATCAATTGATGTAACTTGACCAGGATTAGTACCCCAAGTGACCTGTGGGGCGATATCTTTGCCTTCTAACGTCACAACTGTATCAAAATGTGCACCTTCGTCGGTTTTTAATGTCTTCCAATAGGCAACAGCTTTATCAAAATCCTCACCTTTAGGTGAAAATTGGCGTCCTTTTAAGTATTCAAATGTAACCTCGTCTGGCGCAATAATGCCCGCTTTTGCTCCCATTTCAATTGCCATATTACATAATGTCATGCGTCCTTCCATGGATAATGATTTAATCGCATCACCACAAAACTCAACCACATGCCCAGTACCGCCAGCGCTGGTGGTTTTACCAATAATAGCTAAAATAATATCTTTAGCGGTAATGCCGTCAGCAACTTGCCCTTTAACTTCAATTTTCATGGTTTTAGCACGACCTTGTTTTAAAGTTTGAGTTGCTAGCACATGCTCAACTTCTGACGTACCAATACCAAAAGCTAATGCACCAAAGGCACCATGAGTTGCGGTGTGAGAGTCACCACACACAATAGTCATACCCGGTAAAGTCATACCTTGTTCAGGGCCGACTACATGCACAATACCACGTAATGGGCTTTGTAAATCATATAACGAAACACCAAACTCTTTGGCATTTTTTGCCAGTTCGGTTAATTGAATGCGAGCCATTTCGCTGCAAGCATTTAAATCATTACTTTTGGTTGAAGTGTTATGATCCATTGTTGCAAATGTTTTATGTGGTTGACGTACTTTACGGTTCATGGCTCGTAAACCATCAAACGCTTGTGGTGAAGTTACTTCATGCACTAAATGGCGATCGATATATAAAATAGGCGTCTCGTTTGGCGCTTCGTAAACGACATGTGCATCATATAATTTTTGATACAGTGTTTTTGACATTGCATATTCCTTATTATTTTTTACAACCGGTATTAGTTTTAAACTTTGATATTATTTACTAATACTGTAATTAATTGAATTAAAAAGGATAAAATGAGCAGTTTATTCTGCATACTTGAGTATCCCTTTACTACACATTTAACATAGCTAATTCAATTAAATAAGCTTACAAATAATATCTCCCATTTCATCAGTTGAAACAGGTTGTTCTTTTTGTGCAAGATCGATAGTGCGATAGCCTTGTTCTAATGCTTTATTTACCGCAGTTTCAATGGCGGATGCAATATCATCGCGTTTTAAACTATAACGAACTAACAAAGCTAAAGACAAAATTTGTGCTGCTGGATTAGCAATATTTTTGCCGGCAATGTCAGGTGCACTACCACCTGCTGGTTCATATAAACCGAAACCTTGCTCATTAAGACTAGCAGACGGCAACATACCCATAGAGCCAGTTATCATGGCACATTCATCGGATAAAATATCACCAAACAAATTAGAGCATAAGATCACATCAAATTGTGAAGGATCTTTAACAAGTTGCATTGTGGCATTATCAATATACATATGCTCAAGCGCTACATCAGGATAATTCTTAGCAACTTCAGTCACCACTTCGCGCCATAAAATCGAGGTTTGTAATACATTGGCTTTATCAATTGACGTTACTTTTTTGCGACGTAAACGTGCTGCTTCAAAGCCCATTTTGGCGATGCGCTCAATCTCAAAACGGTGATACACTTCAGTATCAAAAGCCTTTTCTTGTGCACCACTTCCTTCACGTCCTTTTGGTAAACCAAAATAGATACCACCAGTTAACTCGCGCATACATAAAATATCAAACCCACGCCCTGCAATATCGGCACGCAATGGACAAAGATCTTCTAAACCTTGATATAAACGAGCAGGGCGCATATTTGCAAATAATTTGAAGTGTTTACGTAATGGTAATAACGCGCCACGTTCGGGTTGCTTTTCAGGTGGTAGATTTGTCCATTTTGGACCACCCACTGAACCAAATAAAATAGCATCGGCTTTTTCGCAGCCTTCTAGTGTTTCATTAGGTAATGGACAGCCATGAATATCAATCGCAGCCCCCCCAACATCATACTCGCTAGTTGTGATTGAAAGCTGATATTTTTGGCGGATAACATCAAGTACTTTATAGGCTTGCTTCATCACTTCTGGGCCAATGCCATCGCCAGGTAATACTGCTATATGGTAGTTTTGTGACATTTTTTATTCCTTTACAATCTTATTTAATTTGCTTGTTTTGCTGTTAAATGAGCAAAACAAATTATTTTTTAATCTTGGTGTAATTTTTGTTTTTCTTGCGCAACTTGATTTGCTCGATAGACATTATTTAATACATTAATTAAAGCTAAGGCAGACGAGTGAACAATATCGGTTGCAAGCCCTACACCATGGAATTTACGGCCTTTATAATCAGCAACAATATCCACTTGCCCTAAAGCGTTTTCGCCTTGCCCTTTAGAAGCTAATTGATATTTAACAATCGAAATTGGCTCGCCAGTAATTCGATTGATTGCTTGATAAACCGCATCAACGGGGCCATTACCTGTTGCTGCATCAGAAAATTTTTCATCCCCAATGATAAGACTTACCGATGCAGTAGACACAACAGTAGAGCCTGATTGCACATTAAAATAATCTAAAACATAATGCTCTTTTTCATCTTTTAATTGATTGATAAAGATTAATGCTTCTAGATCATAATCAAACACTTGACCTTTTTTATCCGCAAGCTCTAAAAATGACGTATAGACTTGATCCAAGTTATAGTCTTTATCGTGATAACCAAGTTCTTCTAAACGATGTTTAACAGCAGCACGCCCAGAGCGTGAAGTTAGGTTCAATTGGATCTGATTTAAACCAATTGATTCAGGGGTCATAATTTCATAGGTTTCACGGTTTTTAAGCACACCATCTTGATGGATACCAGAAGAATGAGCAAAAGCATTGCTACCAATAACGGCTTTGTTTGCAGGGATTGGGGTATTCGTGATTTGGCTAACGATTTGACTAGTGCGATAAATTTCTTGATGATTAATATTAGTGTGAACATTTAAGATATTTTGACGAACTTTAATCGCCATAATAACTTCTTCAAGTGCGGTATTACCCGCACGCTCACCTAAACCATTCATCGCCCCTTCAATTTGCCGAGCACCTTCTTGAACCGCGCTAATCGAGTTAGCCACCGACATGCCCAAGTCATCATGGCAATGAACAGAGATAATCGCCTTATCAATGTTCGGGACACGTTCAAATAAGGTACGAATAATGCCACCAAATTGATAAGGGACAGTATAACCGACAGTATCTGGAATATTGATCGTTCTCGCCCCTGCTTTAATTGCTGCTTCAACGATCCGACATAAGTTATCAATTGGGGTACGGCCTGCATCTTCACAAGAAAACTCCACATCATTAGTATAATTACGTGCACGCTTAATACAGTGCACAGCCCGTTCAATGACATCCTCAAATGTCATTTTTAATTTATCTTTAACATGTAAGGTTGAAGTTGCCATAAAAGTATGGATACGAAACTGATCAGCTACTTTTAAGGCTTCTGCTGCAACATCAATATCTTTATCAACACAACGAGATAACGCACAAACACGGCTATCTTTAATCGTTTTTGCAATGGTTTGAACCGACTCAAAGTCACCAGGTGATGAAACAGGAAAACCGACTTCCATCACATCGACCCGCATTCTTTCTAACGCAAGTGCAATTTGTAACTTTTCTTTAACACTTAAACTTGCTTGTAATGCCTGTTCACCATCACGTAACGTTGTATCAAAAATAATGACTTGAACGCTCATTGTTTTTCCTTTTATATATTTTAGCGCTAGCTCGGTATTTCAAGTTATGAAAACAAAAAAACCCGCACATTAGCGCAGGTTCTTGTTAATTTGTTGAGATGTTTATTAAACGACTTCTTCACTCCACACACAAGCTATCCGCGCAAATTGATGCGAGGAGGAGGCTTAGGTCGAGTGATAAGAAGTTAATAAACATAATAATCTCTAAATTTTTTCTTATTAAAATAAACTGGTAATACTTTTACCAAATGATATTATCTGTGTCAACGATTATTTTGTTCAATTTTAATATAGTCTAATTTTTTAACTATAAAAATTAAGTAACAAGCGTTGATAGATTATTTAGCAAATCTATTAAAATGATAACTTGAGATGTAATTTAACCTAATTATAATAATTTAAAGCATAACCTCATGAGGACATAACCATGAATATCGTTGATATTTCACAAAAACGCTATACCACCAAACACTACGACGCAACAAAAAAAATTCCTGCCGATCAATTCGAGCAATTGTTAACAGTTTTAAGAAACAGCCCATCGTCTGTAAATTCTCAACCATGGCATTTTTATGTTATTGATAACGATGCGGCTAAAAATAAAATTTTACCGGCTATACTTGAATTTAATCAACCAAGAGTGACTGGCGCTTCGCATACGATTGTCTTTTGCATTAAAACCCCATTAGATGAAGCCCATCTAGTTAACCTACTTAATCAAGAAGAAAAAGACGGACGCCTTCCTTCTGCGGATTTAAAGGCATCTCAAGACCAAGGAAGACGTCATTTTGTTAATTTGAATAGTAAAACACCTCAATCACAACAATGTTGGGAAAGTAAACAAGCCTATATTGCATTAGGGCAATTGCTTTTTGCTGCAGCGGCAATTGGTATTGACTCAACAGCTATTGAAGGATATGACGCCGAAAAAATGGATGAAATATTAGATCTTAAAAGCAAAGGATTAAAAAGTGTTGTTGTTGCAACATTAGGTTATCGTGCTGAAAATGACGGCAATGCAAATCGTCCAAAATCACGCCTACCTAAAGAACAGATTTTTACTTTTTTATAAGATAATAAAAAAACCGCTAAAAACTCATAAGGTGTTTTGCCTAAAACCGCTTTATGATAAGGTTTAACGGTATTATAAAAAATGAATAAATTGTTTAAGCTGTAGAAATTACTCTCATTGTTTACAGTAATTTCTACACTTAAATCCTTCTGTGTTTTTATTCTTTGAGCAGAACTGCTACTATTTTTCTTAGTTTTTGTTTTCCATTTTATATTTACCTAGTTTTTACTCATGAAAGCAGTTTAAAAATAAGCAAATTCACAAGTTTATTTACACGGCCTGTTAACAAGCATATTCGCTTGTTAAGATGTCGCTCCTATAAATTAGGATATCAATTACGAAATTCGCATTCCCGGTTTAGCACCACTATCTGGCGATAACAAGTACACGCCTTCACCATCATCTTTACCACTTGCACAAAGCACCATACCTTCTGAAATACCAAAACGCATTTTACGAGGGGCTAAGTTAGCAATCATGATGGTTAAACGACCAATTAACACATCAGGATCAGGGTAAAACTGCTTAATACCTGAAAACACGTTACGGGTTTCATCGCCAATATCAAGTGTCAATTGAAGTAATTTATCAGAACCCTCAACAAAACAGGCATGTTTAATCAACGCTACACGCATATCGACTTTAGCAAAATCATCAAAATTAATCATCTCGGCGATAGGTTCAGCAACTTTAGGTTTTGCCGGTTGGGCTAATGCAGCTTGTTGTTTTGTTTCTTCAATCATGGCAGTAATTTTATCCATATCAATACGATTAAATAAAGCTTTAAACTGGTTAATTTTATGACTTGTTAAAGCATTATCAATTTCATTCCATTCTAATTTGCTATTTAAAAATGCTTCTGTACGTTCAGCCAATGAAGGCACTATTGGTTTTAAATAGGTCATTAAGATGCGGAATAAGTGAATACCCATCGAGCAAATATCTTGCAATGCTTGATCTTGCCCTTCTTGTTTAGCAACCACCCAAGGGGCTTTTTCGTCAATATAGCGATTCGCTTCATCAGCGAGTGCCATAATTTCACGAATAGCCTTACCTGATTCGCGTTGTTCAAAATAGTCAGCAATTACTTTAGATTTTTCAACAAACAAGGCATACAATTCAGGCTCTGCCACTTTGGCTGATAATTTACCGTCGAAACGTTTATGAATAAAACCAGCCGAACGCGAAGCAATATTAACAACTTTATTGACTAAATCGCTATTTACACGTTGAACAAAGTCTTCTAAATTCAAATCAATATCATCAATATGTGATGATAGTTTAGCGGCATAATAATAACGCAAGCAATCAGGATCTAAATGTTTTAAATAGGTACTTGCTTGAATAAAAGTACCACGCGATTTCGACATTTTTGCGCCGTCAACCGTCACATAACCATGTACAAAGATATTAGAAGGCTTACGATATTCACTGCCGTCTAACATTGCCGGCCAAAACAAACTATGGAAGTAGACAATATCCTTACCAATAAAATGATATAATTCAGTACTTGAATCTTTACGCCAAAACTCATCAAAAATCGGCTTATTTTGTTTATTGCAGTAATTTAAAAAAGACCCCATATAACCAATTGGCGCATCTAACCAAACGTAGAAATATTTGCCTGGCGCATCGGGGATCTCAAATCCAAAATAAGGTGCATCACGGCTAATATCCCACGGTTGTAAGCCTGATTCGAACCATTCTTGCATTTTATTAGCAACTTGATCTTGTAATGTTCCTGAGCGAATCCACTCTTGTAACATAGTTGAAAAAGCAGGTAGATCAAAAAAGAAATGTTCAGACTCTTTTAAAATCGGCGTAGCGCCCGAAACCACAGACTTAGGGTCAATTAAATCAATAGGATTATAAGTAGCACTACACACTTCACAGTTATCACCATACTGATCAGGCGCTTTACAACGTGGGCAAGTGCCTTTTACAAAACGGTCAGGTAAAAACATCTGTTTTTCAGGATCGAATAGCTGTGAAATAACTTTAGTTTTAATATAGCCATTCGCCTTTAAACGCTTATAAATTTGCTCTGATATCTCACGATTTTCTGGGCTATGGGTTGAATGGTAATTATCATAACTAATATTAAAGCCAGAAAAATCACGTAGATGTTCGGTTTTGACTTCACTAATCATCTGCTCTGGAGTAATTCCCAATTGCTGAGCCTTTAACATAATTGGCGTGCCATGGGCATCGTCAGCACAAATAAAATAGATCTCATTACCACGCATACGTTGATAGCGTACCCATACATCAGCTTGAATGTGTTCTAGCATATGACCTAAGTGAATGGCACCATTGGCATAAGGAAGTGCACAAGTCACCAATATTTTGCGTTGAGTTGTCATGTTGATTTATTACCCTTTTTTACATAATGGCAGAAATAGTACATCAATCGTGGGAATATCGCTAGATTTATGCCATAATTTGATAAAATTTATATACTCAATTCATATTTCAAACAGCAAATAATCATTTTTATGAGGGGAAACCAATTTACTGTTTACCGTCTTATTATTTAAGGTATTTTACGCTTTTAATACAAGGTAATTGGAAATAAAACGAGTATAAATACTGAGGCATAAAGAGATAACCATAATGAACACTGAAGTAAAAAAAATTCTTGAAAATTTTACTCATTCAACTCTACAAAAAAATTTACTTGAACTTGGAGCAATAAAAAAATGCGAAATAGTTAATCACCACTTAACTATAAATTTAACAATGCCTTTCGCTTGGCAATCTACTTTTGAAGAATTGAAAAAAATAACCACTCCAGAATTGCTTAAACTTAACAGCGTTAATGAAGTTGACTGGCATATTGAATATAAAATTGCTACTTTAAAACGTGCTAATAACCAAAATGCCATTAATAATATAAAAAACATTATCGCGATAAGCTCAGGAAAAGGCGGTGTGGGCAAATCATCAACAGCGGTCAATCTTGCGCTAGCTTTACAAAAGCAAGGCGCTAAAGTAGGAATTTTAGATGCTGATATTTATGGTCCATCAATTCCAACCATGCTAGGTACCGAAAAAGAGCACCCATTAACACCAGACAATAAGCACATGACGCCAATTATGGCATACAAATTAGCCAGTAACTCTATAGGTTATTTAGTTGATCCTGACAGTGCTATGGTATGGCGTGGACCAATGGCAAGCAAAGCATTACTACAAATATTACAAGACACACTTTGGCCTGAACTCGATTATCTTGTTATTGATATGCCACCAGGTACTGGGGATATTCAATTAACGCTTGCTCAAAATATTCCAGTAACAGCGGCCGTAATTGTTAGCACCCCACAAGACATTGCATTAATTGATGCCAAAAAGGGCATTACCATGTTTAATAAGGTTAACATTCCCACCCTAGGAATTATTGAAAACATGAGTTACCACATTTGTGAAAATTGTGGTCATCATGAAACAATATTTGGTGAAGGTGGCGCACAAAGTTTGGCCAATCAATATCAAACAAAATTACTTGGACAAGTACCACTTCATAAAACCTTACGCCAAGATCTTGATACAGGCAAGCCCACCGTCATTAGTCACCCTAATAGCGAATTTACTCAACTTTATTGCCAAATTGCCGAGCGTATTGCAAGCGAGTTATATTGGCAAGGCGAGGCGATTTTGCCAGATATAGCCTTTAAAGCGTTGTAACTTAAAATTAAACTATTGGCTGTCAAAAAACGACGGCCAATGCTATTGATATTTTATAAATAATTTGGCAATACATCGCCTCTATCAATCACATAAAGATCCTCCATTATCAACCTTATTTTAAATAACTGAACTCCGCTTTTGCCTTAGTTAATTGTCGATTAAACTCAGCATTTGCATGTAATTGAGCAACTACTGCAGCAGCCATCACTCTAGCTGCATCGACATCACTTTGCCAATGATAGCCACAAATAACACGGCTTTCACCAATCTCATAACCTCGTTTTAAAATTTCATTTTGGCGCGCTGGATTAATCTCGGCTAACACAAGTGAAATAGCAAATCCCATTGTTGTATGACCAGAAGGGTATGACCCATTGGTCGATAACATTTTTTCATCTTCTGGACGACAAGTTGATTCATTAAAAAATGAAAAAGGTCGAATACGATTATAATATTTTTTAGCTGAACGAGTTGCTAAATCCCCAGCGTCTTCTTTCATTGTAGTAACTAATTTATAAATTTCTGGCGTTTTTTTATCAGAAATTTCAAACCCAAAAGAATGTGAAAATTGCTTAGTTATATTATCCTTACTTGAATCAGCATCTAAATAGGCCTGTTTTCCACGTTCTGTATTACGGACGGACTTCCCCCAATCATACATTGCTTTATCTCTTAAAAAATCAATGCTATTAAAAGAAGGGGGAGGAGGCAAAAGAAGTAAACTATTAGGTGCTTGTTCTTCTTTGAGAAAAAAATCATTAGGATCTGTTGTTACATCTTTAATATTACTAGCATAAATATTGGCAGATATTAACACACTTATAATAATACTATTTACAAAGATCTTTTGCATATGAGTTTCCTTATAAAAAACACTATCACTCTTGGTAACTAATAACTCATGATGATTTACCAATTATTTAAATAGGAAAATTGACTTACAAGATTGCTAAGTAATGAATATTACTTATTTTAAACATATCAATGCGGTTACTTTACAACATTTATCAATTAATAGTTTAGTTAAGCATAAATTAATTTCTTTATATGTGATAACTATCACATTTATTTTTATTAGAATTTTTTTATTTATCGCCTTTTTTCTAAATTGAGTAATCAAAAATTTTATTCATTGGATAAATCATCACATCTAGAATAATATGACTACTGAATAATGCGAGATTTATATAGATCTGTAAAATTTCAATAAGTTCGCTCTATCAAAACAACGTTATTTGTCACAACATGAAGGAGACAATTATGCAAAAAAGAGTTAATGAAGTTACAATGCGTGGTAACCCAATTACTTTATTAGGCCAAAAAATCAATGTCGGTGATTTGGCACCTGATTTTACTGTGCAAGATCTAGAGATGAAACCGATAAGATTATCCGATTTTAGCGGCAAAGTAAGGATAATAAATTCTGTACCATCAATTGATACTTCTGTCTGCAGTGCCCAAGTTCACCATTTCAATGTAGAAGCAGCAAAACTAAAAGATACCGTAATATTTTCAATTAGTGTTGATCTCCCTTTTGCATTAAATCGTTATTGTGCAGCTGAAGGGATTGATGCGGTCAAAGTCACTTCTGACCATAAAGATCTCGACTTCGGTTTAAAATATGGCGTTGTTAT
Organism: Gilliamella sp. Lep-s35; assembly: GCF_009795845.1. Lineage (GTDB taxonomy): Bacteria > Pseudomonadota > Gammaproteobacteria > Enterobacterales > Orbaceae > Gilliamella. The sequence goes on from NZ_WTEX01000001.1 coordinate 46,679, forward strand.
TGAACAGCTACGGTTACTTACTCGGGCCGTATTTGTCATTGATAAAAATGGCAAAATTGCTTATGTCGAATATGTAAAAGAAACCTCTTTAGAGCCTGATTATGACAAAGCCCTAGCGGCGGCTAAAGTATTAGCATAAATCACAACATAATATATCGCTACCCAATAACAATATTGGGAGCGATATCTAAAATATCCTATTTATAACCCCAAAGAGCTTATTTGACATTAAATAAATCATCCTCCTAAATATAAAGCATTAAAATAAATAGCGTAAAATTTTTTAGATAAGCGGTGTAATCACTATTGGTTATTTACTTTTTTTATTATATTTTTGTAAAAAATATTCAGGATTCTATACCGTCTAAAGATTAAAAAAATGAAAAGAGCAATTCGAACTTTGAATTGCGATATGACATAATTGGCAATTATTTAGTGATGCAAAAGATAGATAATAAAAGCTTAAACGCCTTATAAGTTTTTAGAGGATTATTTTAATCATGAAGTGTAAGCAACTGGGTATTTTACTATATTTATTGTTATGTTTTACCGTATTATCAGGATGCCAGGAAGGCGAACCTCTTGATTCTAGAGTTTGAGGATATTGGGATTGATGATAGAAGATATGATATGTCAATTTGGATGATAAAAAATAATTGGTTCCAAAGAAAAACTAAAAATGATATTGTTGAACAATTACCAAAAAGAAACACCTATAAAACTACAATTACTAATAATAAAATAACATATTGTGTGAAAGAGATTAGAGGATGGAATATTGATAGCGAATCGAGACCGTTAGCTTATTTAGATCTTTATTTTAAAGATGATTTAGTAATAAAAGTAGTGTTGAGAGAAAGAAAACAAACTTTTTTAGATAAAATAGAATCATTAGATGGATTTCCAATAATATCTGAACAAGAATATAAAAAAAAATTGGTATGGAATGAAAAATAATGAAAAAAATCATACTATTATTAATGTTTATATCAATGGTAGCATTAACCAGTTGCAACAAAACCCCCTTAGAAAAGGTTTTAAATGATATAAAAGAAAATAATCCTAAAACCATAACCTTATCTGATTATACTAATTTTAAATGGGATGAAGTTTGGTTAATCAGTGGCAGTATTGGTGGAAGGTATATCATATTAATGCGAGAACAAAATATTGATGTCAAAAAAGTAGAAAGACCTAAAAGGAAATATGGAAAATATCAAGAGCTTTCTAAGACTGTAGTGTATGTATATAATAAAAAAGTTGTCTATTACGAATTCCCTCCGGATAACAGGGACAGGGAATTTTCTCTTTTAGGTTTTGTCGAGCCGTATGCACTTTTAGATTTTAAACTAGAAAGAGGGCAAATTGTTGTTGTTTCAAGCGATAATTCTGTATGTGAAGTAAAACACAGAACATTAGTACCCATTAAGCCTATTAAAATCTATGAAAACATGGATGAAAAATTGAAATAAACCGATAATGAATTAGCAGATAAAGTATTAGATTATTATCATGAACATGGTTTATGGGAAGCGAAAAAAAGCATTTCTAAAGCAAAAGAGTATTAAATAATGAAAAAAATCATGCTATTGTTACTTATGTGTTTATTTCTAACCAATTGTAACAAAACTCCTTTAGAAAAAATTGACAGTTTTTTGGATAATGTAAAGTCATCAGATACATTAGTATTATATAATTTTACAAACTTTAACTGGGATTATTTCATAATTATTACAGCAAGAGATATAGAAAAAACGAACTCTATATTAAATCAAAAAGGAATTTCAACGAATAATATTCAAAATATAAAAGTATTAAGAGAAACTGAATCTTGGACTGAAGTAATATATTTTATTTATAAAAATGATGTTATTTATGTAGATGTTTTTCCGGATAATAACAAGTACTATTTTGATAATATAAAAGATGGAAAAACTATCTTTAAAATAGATTATCTATGGCCTAGAGAAAAAAGTATCTTTAAGATAAATAAAGATTCTTTCCAAGGGAATTATTATAAATTAACACCTATAATTAAATAGATAATGAATCATTAAATTATGAAAAAGTTACTTCTTTTATTATTATTTTTCATATTATCAGGATGCCAGGAAGGCGAACCTCTTGATTCTAGAATTTGGGGTTCATCAGATACAAATATTGATAATAGAAGATATGATATGTCAATTTGGATGATAAAAAATAATTGGTTCCAAGGAAAAACTACAAAAAATATTGTTGAAAAATTACCGGAAGCAAAAGTAGGAACAGTAACTACAATTACTAATAATAAAATAACATATTGTGTGAAAGAGATTAGAGGATGGAATATTGATAGCGAATCGAGACCGTTAGCTTATTTAGATCTTTATTTTAAAAATGATTTAGTAGTAAAAGCCGTATTGAGAGAGAGAAAGCAAAGTTGGTCAAATAAAATTGATGGGATGGGAGGTGTTTTTGAACAAGAATATAAAACAAAATTGGTATGGAATGCAAAATAATGAAAAAAATCATACTATTATTAATGTTTATATCAATAGTAACATTAACCAGTTGCAATAGTAAAAGACCTTTAGAAAAAGTATTAAAAGATATAGAAGAAAATCACCCTAAAACCATAACCTTATCTGATTATACTGATTTCGAATGGGATGAAGTTTGGTTAATCAGTGGCAGTATTGGTGGAAGGTATATCATATTAATGCGAGAACAAAATATTGATGTCAAAAAAGTAGAAAGACCTAAAAGGAAATATGGAAAATATCAAGAGCATTCTGATGCCGTAGTGTATGTATATAATAAAAAAGTTGTTTATTACGAATTTCCTCCGGATAACAGGGACAGGGAATTTTCTCCTTTAGGTTTCGTAGAGCCATTTCCACTTTTAGATTTTAATTTAGAAAGAGGACAGATTATAGTTGTTTCCAGTAATAATTCTGTATGTGAAGTAAAAGATGGAGATTTAGTTCCCATTAAACCTATCAAGATCTATGAAAACATGGATGAAAAATTGAAATGAATATACGTTTGATTATCGCTATTGTTTTTGTGTTCCTTCTTATTGGTTGCGACAAAGATCCGTTAGAAAAGGTAGCCGAATATATAGAAAAAAATCACCCTAAAACCATAACACTTTCTGATTATACTGATTTCGAATGGGATGAAGTTTGGTTAATCAGTGGCAGTATTGGTGGGCGTTATATTACATTAATGCGAGATCAAAATATTGATGTTAATAAAGTAGAAACTTCTCCAAATTCTAGATATGGAATAGATAAAGATTATTTTAAAACTATAGTGTACATATATAATAACAAAGTAGTTTATTACGAATTTCCTCCAGATGGTAGGGGATATTTTAATGCTATAGACGCAATTTGGACGCGTGCCGATTTTGGTTTAGAAAGAGGGCAAATTGTTGTTGTTTCAAGTAATAATTCTGTATGTGAAGTAAAAGATAGAGATTTGGTTCCCATCAAGCCGATTAAGATCTATGAATTCATGGATGAAAAATTGAAATGAATATACGTTTGATTATCGCTATTGTTTTTGTGTTCCTTCTTATTGGTTGCGACAAAGATCCGTTAGAAAAGGTAGCCGAATATATAGAAAAAAATCACCCTAAAACCATAACACTTTCTGATTATACTGATTTCGAATGGGATGAAGTTTGGTTAATCAGTGGCAGTATTGGTGGGCGTTATATTACATTAATGCGAGATCAAAATATTGATGTTAATAAAGTAGAAACTTCTCCAAATTCTAGATATGGAATAGATAAAGATTATTTTAAAACTATAGTGTACATATATAATAACAAAGTAGTTTATTACGAATTTCCTCCAGATGGTAGGGGATATTTTAATGCTATAGACGCAATTTGGACGCGTGCCGATTTTGGTTTAGAAAGAGGGCAAATTGTTGTTGTTTCAAGTAATAATTCTGTATGTGAAGTAAAAGATAGAGATTTGGTTCCCATCAAGCCGATTAAGATCTATGAATTCATGGATGAAAAATTGAAATGAATATACGTTTGATTATCGCTATTGTTTTTGTGTTCCTTCTTATTGGTTGCGACAAAGATCCATTAGAAAAGGTAACTATAACTTAATCACTCCGAAGCCACCGCACCCAATCCACTGTATCTACTAACAAAAAAGACCTTGTTTTTTACAAAAAATAGATTGAAATAGCATTGATTTTATTAATGTTTTTTATTTTCTTGTTTTTAACTGTTACTATTTTACTATAACTCAGGTACTGAAATATTCTTTTAAAACTAAGCTAATAATCCATTGATTCTTGCTTATTAAATAGAATGTTGATGTTAACTTATACCACTCTATGTTATGCTAGCGCTAATATTAGTCACAGGATATTCCTTTATGATAAAAGACCCATTTTTTGACCGCGAAGCCGAGAAGTATGATTCCCCAATTGCCAGTCGAGAGCTTATTTTAGATTACCTTAAACAAGAAGCAAAGCCTGCCAGTTTAGAAAAAATTGCTCAAGCTGTTGATATTAAAAATGATGAGCAAAAAGTGGCGTTGCACCGGCGTTTGCGTGCTATGGAGCGCGATGGTCAGGTGGTGTTTACACGTCGTAAGTGTTATGCCTTGCCCGAAAAGTTCGACATGGTCAAAGGTAAGGTTATTGCCCACCGTGATGGTTTTGGCTTTTTGCGGGTAGAGGGTAATCCTGAGGACTATTTTTTAGCACCAGAACAGATGAAAAAAGTCCTACAAGGCGATGTAATTTTAGCCCAGCCTATCGGCACGCAATACCGAGGTAAAACCGAAGCTAGGGTAGTGCGAATTTTAGAGCCGCGTAGTAATCAAATTGTTGGCCGTTATTTTATCGAGCAAGGCGTTGGTTTTGTGGTGCCTGATGATAGTCGTTTAAACTTTGATATTTTAATAACAGGTAAACCCGATCGCACCGTGCGCATGGGGGCGGTTGTAGTCGTTGAGTTACAACAGCGACCAGAGCGTCGTCAAAAAGCGGTGGGTGTGATTAAAGAAGTGCTTGGCGAAATGATGGGCACAAATTTAGCCATTGATATTGCCCTACGTAATCACGAAATTCCTTATGAACTGCCTAAAGCGGTTGAAATCGAGGCTAGCAAATTTGCCGATCAAGTGCCCGAAAGTGCCAAAAAAGGCCGTAAAGATTTACGAAATTTACCTTTGGTAACAATTGATGGCGAAGATGCGCGTGATTTTGATGATGCGGTGTATTGCCAAAAAAACCGTGGCGGTGGCTATCGGTTGTGGGTGGCGATTGCGGATGTGAGTTATTATGTTCGCCCTAGTAAAGCATTAGATAAAGAGGCTTGTTTGCGTGGTACGTCGGTTTACTTTCCGTCGCGCGTGGTGCCTATGCTTCCTGAAGTTTTATCTAATGGGCTGTGTTCATTAAATCCGCAAGTGGATCGCTTATGTTTGGTTTGTGAAATGACGGTGTCTAATCGAGGGCGTTTGACGGGGTATGAGTTTTATGAAGCGGTAATGAACTCGCATGCTCGGTTAACGTATACCAAAGTGGCGAAGATTTTAGAGGGCGATGAAGAACTTCGTGAGCATTACCGTGATTTGGTACCTCATCTTGAAAACCTTTATGGGCTTTATAATGTGCTTGATAAAGCACGGGTTACTCGTGGGGCGATAGGGTTTGAGTCAGAAGAGCCTAAATTCATCTTTAATGCTGATAAGCGTATTGAAAGTGTCGAGCTAGCACAGCGTAACGTGGCGCATAAAATCATTGAGGAGTGCATGATTTTAGCCAATGTGGCTGCGGCAAAATTAGTGATTAAAGCGGATATTCCTGCATTATTCCGTGTGCATGACAGGCCTGATGAAGATCGCATTAATAATTTGCGTAGTCTTTTAAGCGAACTTGGGTTATCGCTTGGGGGCGGAGCTAATCCTAAACCTAAAGATATCGCTGAATTAATGACCGTGGTTGAAACGCGTCCTGATCATGATATGCTACAAACGGTTATTTTGCGCTCTATGAAACAAGCCATTTACGATCCTGAAAACCGTGGGCATTTTGGTTTAGCGCTTGAGGAATATGGACATTTTACTTCACCAATTCGTCGTTATCCTGATCTACTTTTGCACCGTGCGATTAAATGGATTTTAGCGGATGAACAACAAAAAACCAGTAAAACAGGTGGCTACCGTTATACCACTAGCGAAATGCTCTATTTTGGCGAGCACTGTTCCATGACCGAACGACGTGCCGACGAAGCGGTGCGTGATGTAGTTGATTGGCTTAAATGTGATTATATGCAAGATCATGTCGGCGAGGTTTTTAACGGTACGATTTCGAGCGTGGTAAATTTTGGCTTCTTTGTGCGATTAGACGATCTATTTATTGATGGCTTAGTACATGTATCATCGCTAGAAAATGATTATTATACGTTTGACGGTTCGCGCAATCGTTTAATTGGTGAAAATACGCGTTTTGTTTACCGTTTGGGTGATAAAGTGCAAGTGAAAGTCGATAACGTCAATCCAGAAGAGCGTAAAATTGATTTTTCATTAGTGGGTAGTAATAATAAGCCAAAACGTCAGGGAAAAACGGCAAAAGATAAGTCCAAACAAGCCCCAAACGCTCAACAAGCTGATTTGCCTGTTAAGCGAAAAGGCAAAAAATCAACCAGTAAAAAAAGTAGCGCGAAGCCAAATACTAAGCAAAATACTAAACCAAGTACTAAATCAAGTACCCCAAAAAAGGCAAAATCGAACGCTAAATCAAGCATGAAAGCAAGTGCTAAAGTTGAAGTGAAAGCTAAAAGTAAAAAACGTAGTAAATCAAAATCAACCAATAAAACCAAATAGTTAATAAGATAAAAGAGTAACAAATAAATGAGTGAAACAGTTTATGGCCTGCACGCCATTGAAGCATTATTAGCACGTTCGCCAGAAAGAATTATTGAAGTATTTATTATTAAAGGGCGTGAAGATAAACGCCTTCTTGCCGTTGTGCGTCAGTTAGAGCAACTTGGCTTGCCAGTGAAAATAGCTAATCGTCAATGGTTAGATGAAAAGTCGAAAAACGGCGTGCACCAAGGTATTTTAGCCATGGTAAAACCAAACCGAGGTTATCAAGAAAACGACATTCCGCTATTAATGGAACAGCAACCAAACCCCGTTATTTTAATTTTAGATGGTGTGACTGATCCCCACAATTTAGGCGCTTGCATTCGTACTGCCGATGCGGCTGGGGTTGATTTTATTATTGTGCCAAAAGATCGCTCCGCACCACTAAATTCCACCGCACAAAAAGTTGCCTGTGGCGCAGCTGAAAGCGTGCCTGTGGTTAGAGTAACCAATTTGGCACGTACTATGCGAATGCTGCAAGACGAGTATCAAGTTTGGATTGTGGGTACCGCAGGCGAAGCAGATAAGACGCTTTATCAAACCGATTTTTATAAAACATCAACACAAACCGCACTTGCATTGGTAATGGGTGCTGAAGGTGAAGGCATGCGTCGTTTAACCAAAGAACACTGTGATGAATTAGTCAGCATTCCAATGGCGGGTATTGTGTCATCACTAAATGTATCGGTAGCAACTGGTGTATGCTTGTTTGAAATTGTTCGGCAAAAATCCCTTGTTATAACTTAATTTAAATAATTATAACCGTATTACTTATCTAACGATTTAAATTTTATATTAAATCAATATGTTGTGTTAAGCCAATACGGTTAAAACTGTCATAAAAATATATCAATAAATATCATTTTTATTAGCTTGAATTTTTCATTCATCTTTAAAAAAGCTAAACAAGCCGATAAGTATCGTTTGTTAAAAAGTTTCAGGAAAACCCTACGTTTAAGTATAAAATTGTTATTTTTCAATAACTTGGTTAAGTTGGTAAATTGTGATTTTATCAAGCTTATTCCTACTTATACTCTTTCATAAAATGTTTATTTTCATGATACAAATAGACATCATCCAATTTTTTGCCATTTTTATTGGCAAAAATACCAACTAGGTAAGCAAATCTATCTCACTTATACTTAATTTATGAAGTAAATAGGTGAATAAGTTTATGCGAACAAGAACCATTGAATTATTTAAAAAATTTATTTCAATCGACTACCCAATCACCTCCGAAATGCTATCGGATGAATTTCAAATTAGTGTGCGAACTATTCGTAATGAAATCCAAGAAATTAATGCGTTTTTAACGCAAAGACAGTTTCCTTTAATTTCAACAGTACGTAGTAAAGGTTTTATAATCAATGCGCCACAAGATGAAAAACAGTTAATTTATAATGCATTATTGGGCATACCAATCTCATCGATTTTAAGTAAAGATGAACGCCAGTTTGATTTGTTATTGTCTATCGCTTTTTCTGCTTCTCCTACCATTTTAAGCCATAAAGAAGATGTATATTTTGTATCAAAAAGTGTTTTAGATGAAGATGTTAGAAAACTCAAAGCACGACTTAAAAAATATGATATTGAATTAATTAGCCAGCCAAAGCAAGGTATGCAGTTTGTGGGGTTAGAGCGTTCTATTCGTTTAATGATGTATGAAGCGATTAATCAGTTTTTGGGGAATCTTGAATTAGATAAACCACGAAATGAGATGAGTTTGATACAGCAGTTACTGTTCAATTATATTCCTCAAGAATTAATAGATAGTTTATTACAACTTGCTCATCAAACGCTTAGCCAGATTCATGATGAAATTTATGTTCAGCAATTGGTTGTTTTTACTGCTATTTGGATAATTCGAAATCAACAGCAACATCACCTTACCATGATAAGAGTGGATTTTAATAATAATGATTTGGGTGAAATAGCAAGGTTTATTCATTTAACTTGTCAACAGATTGCTTTGCAGGTCAGCAGGCAAGAGCAACAATACATTATTTATATGTTAGAAGCGTTTAATACCAAGGATATTAATAACTATGTCGAATGGGTAAATGCGCAGTTATTAGCCATTAAGCTAGTTAATTATGTCGAAGAAAAAACGCAAATTCCATTTTCAACCAAGCAAGAGCAACTGTACGAAAACTTATGTAAACACTTAGCAGGGCTGATTGCCCGAGTAAGTAATAATATTCATATTGTTAATCCATTACTTGATAACATCAAACAAAACTATAGCGAAATTCATGCCGTTATTACCACTTTTATGCACGATCTTGAAACAACGTTAAGTCGTAAAATTTCAGATGATGAAATCGCATTTTTAACTATCCATTTTTCAGCTTTTGCTAGCGCAATAAATCAACAGCGAAGTTACTATTTTAAAGCAGTGGTATTTTGTGATCATGGTATTGCAACCTCTAACTTATTAGCTGAAACACTTAAAGAGTTTTTTAGTATTGATGTATTGGCAATTTTAGGCCGCCATGATCAGGATCTATTAGCTCAACTTGATTTTGACTTAATTTTTTCTACGTTTCCATTGCAGCACTTAGCTCATCCTGTATTGGTGTTAGAACCGATTTTAAAAGAAAAAAATCATCCTATTATTACTGATTTTTTAGCTAAACACAGTGCTAATCAACGGGTTGTAAATCATTTAGTGGATGCGACCGATCTTTTCTATTCACTGGTTGATTTGATTCAACAAAGTGGTGGCATTGTGTCTGCTCCTATCTATAACCAACTCGAAAAGTGTTTGGCAATCAATAACCTTAAAATCAATAAAAGGAAAATCCAGCCTATGTTGAAAGATATTCTTACCGATAATGACATTATCTTGCAGCAAGATAGCTCAGATTGGCGACAAGCGATCAAAATTGCTGCGGAGCCGTTATTAAAAAAACAATTTATTTTACCTTCCTATATCGAAGCTATGATTACCTCGGTCGAACAATATGGCCCTTACATAGTCATAGGTAAACATTTAGCTTTGGCACATGCTCGCCCTGAAGACGGCGTAAATCAATTAGGAGTGAGTGTGGTAACCATGCGACATGCTGTTGATTTTGGTAATTCTGAAATGGGTCCGGTAAAAATTATATTTTGTTTGGCCGCTATCGATTCGTTTTCTCATCTCAATATTATGCGCAGTTTGATTGAATTAATTAATGATGAACAAAAACTTGAACGCTTAACGATGTGTGATTCTGTACAGCAATTTAAAACCATTTTATTTAATGAACCGAATTTAGATTAAACCATTAAATTGTAGGAGGATAGAACATGAGTAATTTAATCATTTTATTTGTTTGTGGTGCAGGGCTAGGCAGTAGTTTTGCTGCACAAATGGCGACCGAAGATGTACTAAAAACTAAAGGTATTGAGGCTAAGTTAGATCATACCGATATTTCATCTGCCGCGGCAATGAACGCCGATATTATCATCACAGCTGAAAATTTTCGCCCTCAATTTGCTAAATTCAATATTAGCGAGAAGACCTCAATTGTCTACCTTAAAAATATTGTTTCAAAAACCGAAATTGATGAAAAGTTAACCCCAGTGTTGCAACAAAAGGGACTAGTTTAAATTGCAAAATAGGAGAATATTATGAACGTAATTAACTTTATTATCGATAATATTTTAACTCAAGCTTCAATAACCATTAGCTTAATTGCTATGTTTGGCTTGATTTTACAACGTAAATCAGTCGGACAAATTATTTCAGGATCGCTTAAAACATTATTGGGCTTTCAAGTGCTTAATGCAGGGGCAAGTATTATTGTGGGCAGTTTGACTTATTTCGGTCATATTTTTACTGCCGGTTTTAATATGCAAGGGATTATTCCTTCTATTGAGGCGATTAACGGGCAAGCAATGAGCCAGTTAGGCTTAGGCCGTGATATTGCTCTGACTTTTTTGATGATCTTTATTTTTAATATTCTTATTGCCCGTTTTACACGCTGGAAATATATCTTTTTAACTGGTCAGGCAATTCTTTGGATGGCTACCATGACCACCGTATTTGGTAGTTTTGCAGGGCTTTCAGGGATTATGTTAATTGTTGTTGGCGGTCTGGTTGGTGCACTTTTTGCGGTATTTATGCCCGCTATTGCACAGCCGATTATTCGTAAAGTGACGGGATCTAATGATATAGCTCTTGGCCATTTCTGTACAATCGGTTACTTATTTGAAGCAGGCGTTGCCTATGTGGTCGGTGAACGAGGTGAAAACAAACGTTCAATTGAAGAGATGAAATTGCCTAAATCATTTGAATTTTTGCAAGATACTTATTTGTCGGTCATGGTGGTAATGATACCACTTTATATTATTACCGTTCTTTTTGCTGGTGAAGAATATGCTTCAACATTGTCTGGTGGACAACATTATGTGATGTATGCCTTTACGCAAGCGATTATTTTTGTAGTAGGCATCTATGTGTTATTAGCTGGTGTTAGGTTATTGCTCGGAGAAATTGTGCCCGCATTTAGAGGCATTGCGATGAAGGTTGTTCCTAATGCCATACCAGCACTTGATTGTCCTGTGTTCTTCCCTTATAGCCCTAATGCGGTAATTTTAGGGTTTATTACCACGTCAATTGGTACGGTGATTGCGATGTTAACCTTGCCAGTTTTTGGATTAGCCATGATTTTACCAGGCATGCTAACTAACTTTTTTGCAGGCGGTACTGCTGGCATATTTGGTAATGCGGTAGGAGGTCGTCGTGGGGCTCTTATTGGTGGCATTGCGCATGGATTTTTTATTACTTTGTTACCAGCGTTGCTTGTGACTATCTTTAACCAAATGGGCTTTATTAATGCAACAGCCACCGATGTCGATACGGTTACGGCGGCATTGCTCTATGCATGGATTTTAAGTCCGTTATTAAAGAATTTTTAGTTTAGGAGATTGCTATGTTTAACTTTTTCAAAAAAAGTCACCCTAAAACAGAATCCAAACAGAAATCAGAAATAAAAGTCACTCTGACATCATCGCAAATAGAGCAAATTGAACAAGATATTAACCAGTTATTACAACAAATTGACCAAACTGATGATGCGGTAATTTTAGCCACATTATGCGAAAAAGCTGGACTGCTATATTGTCAATTAGATCGTGCCGATTTTGCAATTGAATATTTAGAAAAGAGTTTACAACATAAAAAATCAATTGGAGAGGGGTATAAAGCATTAATGAATTTGTACAACCATAAACGTGCCGATGCCGCACAAAATGGTTCAATAGACGATATTGATTTTTGGATGAATAAGATCGATTCCATGCGCAACATTGCCAAACAAGTTACAGTTCAACGAGATTAAAGGAAATTATTATGTATACCACACTAAAAGATGTCACATTATTAGCTCAAAAACTCAATTTCACCGTGGGTGCGTTCAACACGCATAATTTAGAAATGTTGCCCGATATGCTACGCGCAGCAAAAGAAGTTGGTGCGCCAATTATTATACAAACTAGTGTTGATACTGCACGTTATATTGGTTTTAAAGTGCTCGTTAATGCGGTAAAAGCCATCGCTGATGAAGAAATTGTTGATGCTGTGTTACATTTAGATCATGCTAAAAGTTTTGATGATATTAAAGAAGCGATCGATAGTGGCTTTACCTCGGTGATGTTTGATGGTTCTTCTTTACCATTTAAAGAAAATATTTTAAAAACCCGTGCGGTAGTTGAGTATGCACATGCGCGTGGCGTATCGGTCGAAGGTGAGTTGGGTACAATTGGGGGAACTGAAGAGGGCATTCATGTCGATCCTAATGATCGAATCTATACTAAACCAAATGATGCTTTAGAGTTTGTTAAAGCAACGGGTATTGATGCCTTGGCTGTTGCCATTGGTACTAATCATGGGCAGTTTAAATCAAAAACAGAGGTGAATATTCCTTTATTGAAAGAGATTCACGCTATGGTAGATATTCCACTGGTGATTCATGGCGGTACAGGCGTTAAAGAAGAAGATTATCCTGAGCTGATTAATAACGGTATTCGTAAATTTAATGTAGGCACTGAATTATTAGTAACTTGGACCCAAGTTGCCAAAGATAAGTTTGCTGATACTGAAGTGAATAAATCGTTACGACACAATATTATTCCAGCTAATCAATCGGTTAAGGAAATTGTTAAACACAAAATGAGTTTGTTTCTTAACGTTAATAACCGAATTAATTAAGGTACGTAAGTATGCAGAAATATTTAATTTTACTGGCAGGCTGTCCATGTACAGGAAAAACCTATCTAGTTAATCAATTGCAACAGCAATTTAAAGATAGCTTTGTTATAACTCCTGATGAAGCTAAAATTTTATATGCTGAATCAATCGGTTTTAACTGTAAGGCTGAAAAAGAAGCGTTAGAACACAAAGTTTGGCAGTTTTATTATGGTGTTTTACAACTGTATATGGATGCAGGTAAAAGAGTGATTATTTCTGAATACCCATTTAGTGATAAACAAAAAAAGCAACTGAGTGAATTTGCTGAACAATATCACTATCAAGTGATAACCATTCGCTTAGTTGCTGATTTTGATGTGATATGGCAACGTCGTTATCAGCGTGATCGTTCACCTGAGCGCCATTTATGCCATATTATGCAACATTATCATTATGGCGATAGGTTAGAAAATCGAAATCTTGCTGATGATTTAATTACTAAGGAGCAATTTTATCAAGTCTGCCAAACACGACAATATGATCAATTTGTTTTAGGTAAATTGCTCGAAGTTGATGTAACGGACTTTACTAAAGTGGATTACTCATTATTATTCAATGAGTTGAAGCAAATAATTAAGTTATAAATAGCACTATTATAAAAATGATAATGCCGGCTAAGTTTAGTCGGCATTATGCAGAGGGTTAATTGTTCGCTCACGCTACAATGTATTGGCTAAATAAGTAATTTATACTCGTGAGTACTGCCTAATATTTTATCTATGGGAAGCATTTATCATTGTTTGAAAATACATCTCTTATATATTTTTTCAATCCAAAAAATCGAGTAGTGACAGCACAATAAAATGGCTGGGTATATGATAAAATTAAGGGTAACGGCTGATGATATACACAGATCTGCAATAATTACGTCAATATCTAGAACTAATGTATTGTGATCTCCCATAATGAATGGGCGGACAATCCATGAGATAAAGTTTATTAAAACACCAATAACTATCCCACAAAAGACTAAACCTGACGGTCGTTTTATTTTATCTAGCATAAAGACGGAAATAAGAATAAAACAGAAATAACACAAGCAATACAATATTAAAAAATGAGATTCTGGTGTACTATGTTTTCGGATAAACTGATAACACCATTGGTAACTTAACAATCCTCCAACACAATTAAACAATAATATAATAATTAGCTTAATGATTTTCATTGACTAGCCTTTTTTTATCTTCAATTTCTTTAACTGCTTTATTTAAAACAGTATATGTACAATATAAACCATCAAAAGCAATTGTTCATTATTATTTTTAGTTGTAGCAGATTATTTAATAGGGATAAATTTAATACTTTAGTTTATGCAGTTATATTGCTTAATATGTAGGAACTACTCGCATTGTTTACAGTAATTTAAGAAACAACTGTAATAAATATACATAAAAAAACAAAACTAATGTCCTATCATAAGCAAGCGATATAACGCTGACACCATAAAGAAAAATAACCGTTACTAATTAGGTCAAACACTCTATGGTCATTCGCGAGAGCATTTATAATATGCTAAACAAGCCTGATGAAAGCTGTTTGTGCCTTTAACCAGTAAGAACCAATGTTATAAAACCATCAGCTAGGGTATTAAACGTTTATTTAAAATCGAAAAAGCCATTAAAAATAAATTAAGGCGGCAAGCTAAAGGCGATAACAAAACCTCTCTAAGCGAAATACGACAGGCTGATACCTAAAGTTTGCCGTTACTTAAAAATCAAACAAAGCAGCAAACTAGAAAATACCCTCTATTTTTATCTATTTGATTTTTAATGTTTTATACATAAACGTAGTACACCCCTGAAACTTTTTAACAAAAAACATACTATATTGATTTATTTATATAAAATGTGTAATAACCGGTATATCAAGCAAAAATCACCTGCCTATAAACTAATGGAAAAGCCGAAAGCGTGATACGAACTTTGAATTGAAATGCGGCATAAGCAGCCAATATTTAGCGATGCAAAAGAGTGAAAATAAACGCTTAAACGCTTTATTCATTTTTATCATACCGTTAAACCGCATAAAGCGATTTCAGGAAAAACGCCTTATGATTTTTAGCGGATTATTTTAATCATAAAGTGTAAATAACTTGGCGTTTACTTACACTTAATATGACCATTTTGATAGCTGTTGACTAATTTAATTTATAAGCTATGGTAATACCGTGTAGCCTAGTGAGTGAAAGCTTTCCTGTGAATTTTTGTCATTATTGATGTGTATTTTTAATCGGTAATTACAATAGATAGTTATAATAAGTCGTTACAGCCAACATTCTAAAATGCCGACGAAGTTAGTCGGCATTGTTATTTTTAGTGCTAATTTTTTATTAGGTCTATATTAATGCCTAATCCTTTGGCAATTCCTGAACCATAATCAGGATGCACTTTGTAGAAGTGTTTGAGCTGCCTGATTTGAATGTCTTGATTGACGTTTTTCATCGAGCCAACGATATTATCAATAAGCAGTTGTTTTTGATCAGGCTGCATTAAATTAAATAATGCGCGTGGTTGTGAGTAATAGTCGTCATCAACACGATGATCATGCCTGCCCATTGTGCCAGCTGGTACATGCATTGGCGGTTCGGCATATTGTGGTTGTTGTTTTGGTGCGCTATCGACGCTATTAGGCTCATAGTTAGGCGCGTTATCAGGAGTATAAAAACGCATTGCACCATCACGTTGATAATTATGCACAGGACATTTTGGCGCATTGATTGGTAATTGTTGATAATTAGTTCCTATACGATAACGATGTGCATCGGCATAAGCAAAAATTCGACCTTGAAGCATTTTATCAGGTGATAAGCCCGTACCAGGAACCACATTACTTGGTTCAAAGGCAGATTGTTCAACTTCGGCAAAATAGTTTTCAGGATTACGGTTTAGTTCCATTACACCGACTTCAATTAATGGATATTGTTTTTGTGACCAAACTTTAGTAACATCAAACGGGTTTTCAGGATGGTTATTAGCTTGCTCTTCAGTCATGACTTGCATATAAAGTCGCCACTTAGGATAGTCGCCACGTTCAATGGCTTTAAATAGATCTTCTTGTGCAGAATCTGGATTAGTTCCATCAATTTCAGTTGCTTTTTTAGGATGAATATTTTTGATACCTTGTTCGGTTCTAAAATGCCATTTTACCCAAGTGCGAACGCCATCTTTATTAATTAAGCTATAAGTATGGCTACCATAGCCGTGCATATGACGATAACCATCAGGAATACCACGATCAGAAAATAAAATAGTGACTTGGTGAAGTGATTCTGGCGATAAAGACCAAAAATCCCACATCATTTGTGGATCTTTTAAATTAGTTTTAGGGTCACGCTTTTGAGTGTGAATAAAATCAGGAAATTTGAGTGGATCACGAATAAAAAATACAGGGGTATTGTTGCCGACGATATCCCAGTTGCCTTGGTCTGTGTAAAATTTTACTGAAAATCCACGGGGATCACGCGCTGTATCTGACGAACCTCGTTCACCGCCTACTAACGAAAAACGAGCAAAAATTGGAGTTTGTTTGCCCACATTGGCAAATAAACTAGCGTAAGAATATTTTGTAATATCATTAGTGACAGTAAAGGTACCATGTGCACCAGAACCTTTAGCATGAACACGACGTTCTGGAATATTTTCACGGTTAAAATGAGCGAGTTTTTCGATAAGTTGAAAATCATCTATCAACACAGGACCACGGGGACCTGCTGTTCGGGAGTTTTGGTTATCGGCTATTGGTGCGCCGTTATTAGTGGTTAGTTCTTTTTTTTCTGACATTGCAACACTCCTTTATTTTATATTAAAAAAGCTTTTAAATATGAAAGACTCAATTACTTTTGAATGTTATGTATTAGAAATTAGAACGCTAGTGCATAGTAACAGTAATTCATAGTAACAAAGTTATATTCGATTCGAAAAATGTGTTTAACGTTAAGAATAAAATCAGTTTTATTACTAATAATATTAATCTAGATTATTTGTACGCTGCTACTTATTATAAAGTTTGGCTATTTTAACTTATTATTAATAAACTTAAGCGTAAATAATTTCGGGTAGTTTGATATCCCAAGGTTTGTTGTCAATATGTTGTACCTTTTGACAAGCAAAAGCAAGCCCAATAGGTAAGATTTTTTTTGTTTGGTAATTTGCAAGTAATCGGTCATAAAATCCACCGCCCATTCCCATTCGGTAGCCACGTTGATCAAAAGCAACTAGTGGCGTAAAAACAATGTCGAGTTGATGATAAGGAAGTACATTTAATACATTTAACTTTGGTTCAAATATGCCAAATTTATTTTTAATCAGTTGGGTTTGACTCGTGTATTTTAAAAAAAGTAAATGTGTCGAAGAAAAAGGGTGAATAATGGGCAAATAGACAGATTTATTTTGTTGCCATAAAAACTCTATAATAGGCCTAGTTTCGACTTCACCATCAAATGATAAAAATATGGCAATATTTTTTGCGGTTTTAATGGCTTGATGGTGAAAAATTTGTTGATATATCGTTAGTTGAGCAATATTGCGGTCTGCTAGGGATAGTTGTCGCCTTTTTTGACGAATTGTTTGCCTGATGTTCATGCCATTTTTACCTTTTAGAAAAAGGTTGAAAGGAAACTCCAAGATGTCGTTAGGGTCGTAACCCTTGAACCCGAGGTTCAAGGTGAACATTGTGTTTTAATTTTTAGGTTTCCTTACAAGTAAGGCATACTCACCAATTAAAAATCACTCCGTTCTTAAGATAAGATTATCGGCTCAGGGGACTAACCCATATCGCGAGCATCTCAGAGGTGATTATTATGATACAAAATTTATCAGATCATACAATACCATTTGTATTAAATTTACAATTTAAATATTAGTTGTTGGTATTTAGTGCAGAATCGAGTAATTGCTGTAGCATTTTTAATCGATCGCTAAATTCATTGCTTTTTTGTCTTTCTTTTGTGAGTTCGTAAGAAATATTCAGTGCCGCAGTAATAATAAGTTGATCACTATTAACCTGAGGGGATTTTTCTCGTAAATTTGTTAAGCGCTCATCTAAATCTTTTGCAGCACTATTAAGTGCTTCGACTTCATCAACAGGACAATTGAACTTTAGTGTTCGTCCAAAAATTTGAATAGTGACAGCTTGAGTTTCCATATTTAACCTATTGATTCATAAAATTATTAATTTTATCGATAATGTGTTTGTGATCTAGCCCTATTTCTTGTCTTATCTCACTTTGAGATCCTTGAGGAATAAACCTATCAGGGAGTCCAATATTTAAAACATCACATTTTATTTTTTTCGATAACAGATATTCACCGACGCCGCTACCAGCACCACCTTTAATACTGTTTTCTTCAATGGTGACAAGTATATTATGAGTTTGGCTTATGTGCAAAAGGACTTTTTCATCAAGTGGCTTAACAAAACGCATATCGATGACTGTAGCATCAATTTGCTCAGCAGCTTGTAAAGTTTCTGAAAGCAAAGCGCCAAAATTTAGTAAAGCGATATTTTTTCCTTGCCGACATAATTTAGATTGCCCTAATGGAATGGCAGTTAATGGCATAAGCTGTGCGCCACTGCCTTCACCACGAGGATAACGCACTGCAGCAGGTCCATGATGTAAATAGCCTGTGTAGAGCATTTGACGGCATTCGTTTTCATCGCTTGGGGTCATGATAACCATATTGGGTACGCAGCGTAAATAACTTAAGTCAAATGCGCCTTGGTGGGTTTCGCCGTCGGCGCCAACAATACCTGCACGATCGATGGCAAACAAGACAGGTAAGTTTTGAATAGCAATATCATGAATTACTTGATCATAAGCGCGTTGCAAAAAAGTTGAGTAAATAGCAACAACAGGTTTTAGCTCACTAATAGCAAACCCTGCGGCAAGGGTTACCGCATGTTGTTCGGCTATTGCAACATCAAAAAATTGGTCAGGATAACGATTAGCAAACTCAGTCATGCCCGATCCCTCACTCATTGCCGGCGTTATTGCCATTAAACGTTTATCATTTTGCGCTATTTCGCATAACCAATCCCCGAATACTTGCGAATATGTTGGGGCAACTTTTTGGGTAGTAGGTAATATGCCATCATTGGGATTAAATTTTGGAACACCATGCCATAACGTTGGGTCTTTTTCAGCAGGCGCATAGCCTTTGCCTTTTTGGGTAATAACATGTAGCAACTGTGGGCCTTTTAATTGTCGAACCCTTTGCAGGGTTGCAACTAAAGCATCAATATCGTGCCCATCAACAGGACCAATATAATTAAAACCAAGTTCTTCAAATAAAATAGCTGGGGTGACTAAGCCTTTTAGGTGCTCTTCTGTTTTTTTTATGAGTTCTTTTAATGGTGGAATATTTGCTAGCACACGCTTGCCACTTTCACGAAAAGAGGTATAAGCTTTACTTGCTAATATTTGAGCTAGATGTTGTTTAAGTGCACCAGTATTTGCTGAAATTGACATATCATTGTCATTTACAATCAATAGCATATCGGGTTTAACATGACCAGCATGATTCATTGCTTCAAATGCCATACCGGCAGTTAATGCACCATCACCAATAATGGCCGCCACTTTTTGCCCTGATCGTTTTTTTTGTTCGCTAATTGCAATCCCTAATGCAGCACTGATCGAAGTTGAAGAATGACCAGTGGTAAGCACGTCATATTCGCTCTCATTACGATGAGGAAACGGGTGCAAACCGCCTTTTTGGCGAATAGTGAGCATTTGATCTCGACGGCCTGTTAATATTTTGTGCGGATAAGCTTGGTGCCCTACATCCCAAATGATTTTATCAAACGGCGTGTGATAAACATAATGCAAGGCTGTTGTTAATTCAACCACACCTAATCCCGATGCTAAATGTCCACTTGATTGACTAACGCACACTAGTAAATATTGCCTAAGCTCTTGACAAATAGCCGATAACTGTGACTGAGGAAACTGCCTTAAGTCCTTGGGTGAGTTTATCTGTTTTAACAAAGGATAATTATCTAAATTCATTATGTAATGTTATTTTTTAATTAGCTGTTAGCTATTTCGATTAATAATAAAACCAGCCAGTTCTTGTAATGGCTGACTATTATAAGGGATTTGTTTTAGGCTATCGATAGCTTGCTGATAAAGTTGTTCGGTGAGTTTTATTGCGTTATCAAGTCCAATTAATGCTGGATATGTGCTCTTTTCATGGACAAGGTCTGACCCTTTTGGTTTGCCCATAATAGATTGCTCACCAATGATATCTAAAATATCGTCTTGAATTTGAAATGCTAGCCCAATTGCTTCGGCGTAATGATCAAGCATTAGGCAATAAGGTTTTGCGATTTCACCACATGCGAAAGCGCCTAAACGGATGGACGCTTTGATTAATGCTCCAGTTTTATAACAATGTATTTTTTGCAAATGTCCAATATCAATTTGTTGATGTGTCGCTTGTAAATCTAGTGATTGCCCAAGGCACATACCAGTAACACCACTAGCATGAGCAAGCTCGGTTATCATATTAATTTTAGCCTCTGCATCAATGAACTTACTTTTTGCCAACAACGAAAAGGCTAAACTTTGCAAAGCATCGCCAGCGAGTATTGCTTGCGCTTCACCAAATTGGATGTGGCAAGTTGGTTTGCCTCGGCGTAAATCGTCATTATCCATGGCAGGTAGGTCATCATGAATTAATGAGTAAGTATGAATAGATTCGATAGCTGCTGCGGCTTCGTCTAATTTAGAAAGTGGGCAATTAAACATTTGTCCTGTTAAATAGACTAAAATAGGTCGAATTCGTTTTCCACCAGCTAGCAAGCTGTACTCCATTGCTTGTTGAAGTTTGGATGCCTCAATTTGTGAAATGCAGGCAGTCAAAAACGAATCAATTCGTTGTTGTAATGGTTTTAAACTATTCATTATCATCAATTAAGAATTCTGACAGTTCGGCGTCACTATTTTCAGATAATAAGATCTGAATACGTTGCTCGGCTTGTTGTAACTGTTTTTGTCCTGTTTTTGCTAATTTAATTCCTTTTTCAAACTCACTTAGTGCTTCATCTAATGGAAGATCACCATTTTCTAGTTGAGCTACGATAGTTTCAAGTTGCTTAAGTGTCTCTTCGAAACTTGGTTCTTTGTCTTGTTTTTTGGCCATATTCAGTTCCTCTTTATATTCGATGAGTATACACTTATTTCAAATAATCGTGAATCAAGGCTTTTACTTATTTACTACAATATAATACCACAATGCAATTTGCTAATTGACTTATTGATTCTCATCTTTTTTGCTAGTTGACTCTTCCATTGAAAGTGCGGCGATATCTGGATTAATCGGTTTTTTAACTTCGATACCCATTTCACGGAATCGTTCAATTTGTCCAATAACGTTGCCTCGGCCTTTTGATAATTTATTCATGGAGTTTAGATAAGTTTGTTGTGCTTTGTCTAAACAACTGCCTAGGTTTTCCATATCCTCAACAAAGCCACGCATTTTGTCGTATAGTTTGCTTGCTCTATCAGCAATTAGTTCGGCATTACGATTTTGATACTCAAAGCGCCATAAATTGTGGATAGTTCGTAATGCAACTAACAAGGTGGTTGGGCTGACTATCATAATGTTATTTTTCAATGCATCGTTAATTAATGCGGGATCATTATCGATTGCACTTAAAAATGCTGGCTCGACAGGAATAAACATCAAAATATAATCTAATGAATTAATGCCAATAAGTTTATGATAATCTTTTTGACTAAGCTGTTTTAAATGAGTGCGGACCGCAGCTAAATGTTCAGTTATTGCTTTTGCTTTGACGATTTCGTCATCACTGTTAAAATATCGCTCATAGGCGACTAAGGTGACTTTGGAGTCAATAACCACATCACCACCTTGCGGTAAGTGAACAATGACATCAGGTTGCAACCGTTGATTACTTTCGTTAGTTAAATTGACTTGTGTTTCGTACTCATAACCTGACCGTAATCCAGAATTATCTAAAATTTGGCTTAAGATAAATTCGCCCCAGTTTCCTTGGGTTTTGTTATTGCCTTTTAATGCATTGGTTAGATTCGTTGCCTCTTTGCTCATTTGTGCATTAAGCTGTTGCAAATTGCGAATTTCATGGGTCAATGTGTGGCGCTCTTTAGCCTCTTGCCCAAAACTATCTTGAACTTGCTTTTTGAAGCCTTCTAACTGTTCTTTAAGTGGTGAAAGTAAAAAATCAAGGCTCTGTTTATTTTGTTGCTCAATCTTTTTACCACTGTGTTCAAAAATGCGATTAGCTAGGTTTTCAAATTGAGTGGTAAGTCGTTGTTCACTTTGTTCTAGTATAGTTTGACGTTCTTGTGTTGCACTTAATGTTTCTTCTAAGCGTGTTTTGAGTTCGCTAATTTTGACATTTTGCGCCAAATTTTGTTGTCGATACAGTGCTAACTCATGCTCTAACTGTTTTACTTGTGTTGTTAGAGCTTGGCTTTCTTCCTTTTTTTGCAACAATTGCAGATCAAACAGTTGGTGTAAATTATTAATCGTTAGTTGAGACTTTATAATTAACACCAATAAAATTAAGGCAATAATGCCAATAATAATGGCAAACCACCCACTTAGTCCTAAAGTGCTAAACATGATTAAGCCCTTTCAAAAGTAAATGAAATGACATCATCTAAGTTGTTGCTCTCTAGGGCGAGCATAATTAAACGATCTAATCCTACAGCAACGCCAGCACAATCTGGTAGTCCTGCTTCCATTGCGGCTAGTAACTCAATATCAATATTTTGTGTAGGTAGATTTTGGTTAGCACGATCTAAATTATTTTGTTCAAAACGCATACGTTGTTCTTGTGGATTAGTGAGTTCTTTAAAACCATTGGCAAGTTCAACACCTTTATAATAAAACTCAAAACGGCTAGCAACACGATGATCTTCTGAGCTGATAGCGGCTAATGCGGCTTGTGATGCTGGAAAGTTAAATACTGCCACAGGTTTATCTTTGCCTATATAAGGTTCAACGCCAAAAGTGAATAAACATTGGAGTAATCCATCTTTATCATAACTATCTGTATTAATCTCAATATCGAGTTGTTTTGCTGCATTGATTAAAGTTGCATGATCCGCTTCTAAAGGATCGATATTAAGGTGACGTTGAAATGCCTTTTGATAAGAAATTCGTTCAGCTGGTTCACAATCTAGAATGGTTTGTAATAAGTCATCTACCTCATTGATCATTTGCATCATATCAAATTGAATACGATACCATTCAAGCATAGTAAATTCGGGGTTATGATAACGGCTAGCTTCTTCATGATTGCGGAAGCATTTGCATATTTGATAAATAGGACCACTACCAGCAGCTAGTAAACGTTTCATATGGTATTCAGGGCTAGTAATTAATGACATTTTTTGCCCTTGTTGTTCGCCAAGTTCCCCAGGTTTTAAATATGTCGTGTGGAAAGAGCTTAAATATACGTCTGTTACAGCATATTGGCTTAAGGTCGGCGTTTCAACTTCTAATATACAGCGATCAGCAAAAAATTGCCGTACTTGAGAAGTAATTTTTGCGCGCTTAAGTAAATTATTAATAGATGCAGAAGGTTGCCAAGTCATAAAAAATATCCATGGAATTTGATTATTACTAAAAAAAGAAAATAGGGCAAAAGCCCTATTTTTTATTGTTGACGCTCATTTTGCCATAAAGTGAATAGATTGTCGTATTTTTCTTGCTGTTGCCAAATATGACGATGTAAAGTTGAAAGAATGATAGGATCTTCTAAAATCGCTAACTGCTTTTCTTTACTTATTTTTTCTAAATCTATTTGTTGATACTGAGCAATAAGCTCATTGCGTTTTTGTTGGTTTTTATCATTAACTCGATGCCGTGAAGTTGATAATGCACAAGCAAGCGCATTGTAGATAGGATCGACTAACGCCATCACAAAACCGTGTTCAACAAAAGATGCTTCAGTTTTTATTAAATATTCACCGGTAAGTGTGACAGCTTTTGCTGGATGAGTTTCTTCTGGTGTTAAAAATAACCCTAACTTTTGGGCTTTCAAACCAATACTTGAAAGTCCTGATACTCTAATCACTAAAGGGGAAATAGTTAAAGGTATTAATATGGCAATATACCAATAAGTAAATTGTGGATTTAACCAGATAATCACCCATAACCACACAATACCTAATAATGACAGTGGCCAACAAAAATAAAATGATTCACCCCATGTTAACGTATCGTCGCTTCGAGAGGGTGATTTCCATTGAATTTTGCTTCCCATCCATGCTTTAAGTACAAATTTACTATGAAAGATCATGCGTATCGGCGCTAAGATCATTGACCAAATCATTTCAATAAATATTGATAATGTTAATTTAAAAATGCCACCAACATCTTTTGCACCAGTTCGAGCGATAATAATACCGTAGCTGAAAAATTTAGGGGCAAACAGTAAAACCATTGTGGTTGATAATAACTCAATGGCTAATTGTTCATCCCACCTTGGCCAAGTTGGATAAAATTGGTTTGGTTGGAAAAAATATTGAGGCTCCGAAATATTAAATACCAATAATAATAGTGTTGAAAATATTAAAAAAACTAACCACAATAATGATGAAATATACGCCATACCACTGGTTGCAAACATGACTCGGTGTGTTAATTTTATGCCGCTTTTAAACATTAGTCTTAGATTGATTAAGTTACCCATACACCAGCGGTTATCGCGTTTTAGGTCTTCAATCATATTACCAGGTAGTTCTTCGTAACTACCATTGATGTTATAAGCAATCCAAACGCCATAACCAGCACGGCGCATTAGTGCGGCTTCAACCAGATCGTGCGATAAGATATGTATTGGACCTTTTCGTTTTTGCAGTGGTGATAATATGCAATGCTCAATAAAAGGTTTTAGGCGAATCATTGCATTGTGTCCCCAATATTGTGCTTCGCTTAGTTGCCAAAAGTGTGTGCCAGCGCAAAATATATCACTATAAATCTGGTTGGCAAATTGTTGAATACGGCTATAAAGTGTCGTCATTCTGACCGATTTTGGTGGTGATTGCAAAATGCCGGCTTTAGGATTCATTTCCATCATGGCGATCATTTTTAATATACAATCGCCCGTCATAATGCTGTCAGCATCAAGGATCATCATATATTCATATTGATGCCCCCAACGACGGCAAAAATCATCAATATTACCGCTTTTACGTTTTACTCGGCGTTTTCGATGACGATAAAAAATATTGCAACCATTTTGTTGTTTTGCCGCATTAAAATCGGCCCATGCTTTAAGTTCGTTAACATAAAGATCGGGATCATTTGTATCACTTAAAATATAAAAATCACAACAAGCTGCATGGCCTGTTTCGACCAAGGATTGATAAGTTGCTTGTAATCCCGCAAACACGCGAGCGACATCTTCATTGCAAATTGGCATAACAAGTGCGGTTCGATGTTTTGCGTCGATATGTGATGCTGGGTCCTTAGGAATAGCAATAGTGTAACGGTCTTTACCCATTACCGCTAATATTAGTCCCATAATGCTAGTCCAAAAGCCGATCGAAATCCAAGAAAATAAAATAGCAAATAAGACAATAATTGCAGCTTGTATGATGTAAGGTATTATACTGTAAATAGCTAATTCAGGATTGATATCCCAATTAGCCATAAAATTGATTTTTTGCCAACTCTGATAAGGTAATAAGGAAGCAAGATAAGTGGTTCCGTAATATGTTTGTACAGCAATAAGAGCAAACATAATAAAGCGACGAATAATGGCAAGAATATTAATGCCATGCTTTGACTTGGCTATATAGCGCTGATTCCAGATTTGTGGTTGAATTGAAACACGGTCAACTTCTGGGTAGCTTGGCTGCTGTCTTCGCTCATCGATAAAAGAAGATGTATCACCAATTTGATTTAGACGATATTTTAAAAAATCGACATCATCAGGCGATATTGCACTGTTTTCTGATTTCTGACGCCAAAGCTCAGCGTCAGAAAGATTGGCAAAGTAATCTTTTTTCATATTGTTATCATATCATTATAATGATTATTGTGTGGGATATTGCCCACTCCACGTTTCAGAAATGACTTTATTGCTTTCTTGCGAAGCGAGTTGTACGCGAATATCGGTTGCTTTTTTATTGTCTTGAACATTAAAGCGAACAATAACTCGCCAACCTTTAATTTCAGGGTTGTATTGAGCTTCAGAACTTAATATAGAGCCATTATTAATACTTGAAATCACTTTTACTGGTAATTTTTCTGATAGCTCAGGACCCGCAAAGTCGATTACATAGGCATTAGAACCATCAAGTTTACGAATCAAATTGGCTTGTTTGATATCACCAAGCGATAAACGCGTACTAACTGCTCTTGCAACATCGTTAGGGTAACGCTTATTTTCATTTAATGAATAATGTAAGCGATATTTAATATTGAGCACATCACCTGCTTTGTATTGTTTTTCAGGTACCCAAAACGCAACAATATTGTCGTTAGTTTCGTCAGCAGTAGGGATTTCTACTAATTCAACTCGGCCTTTTTCCCAATTTCCTAAAATTTCAGTCCAGACGCTTGGTCGTTTTTCATAGTGATCATCAAGATCTTGATAATCATCAAAGCCTTTATCTCGCTGAATTAAACCAAATGCTTTTGGATTTTCCAAACTATAAGATGAAAACGATAAACGTTTAGGATTATTTAATGGACGCCAGATCCACTCGTTATTATTAGCTAAAATTGACAGACCATTAGAGTCATGCATTGCAGGGCGATAATTTAATAATGGTGAAGGTTGATTCGGCCCAAATAAAAACATACTGGTTAATGGTGCAACACCTAATTTTTTTACTGAATTACGGAAAAAAATTTTCGCTTGCACTGTGACAGTTGTATCAACACTTGGAACCAGTATAATTTTATAAGCACCAGTGACACTAGGTGAGTCGAGCAAAGCATAAATAACTAAGTGTTTTTGATTGGCTTGAGGTCTTTCAATCCAATACTCTTTAAAACGCGGGAACTCTTCACCCGACATTTCGCCGGTATCAATGGCAAGTCCTCTAGCGGAAAGACCATAGTGTTGATCTTTACCTACAGCACGAAAATAGCTACCTCCAAGAGCTGAAAATATTTCATCATCAGTTTTTGTTGGATTATTGATTGGATAATGGATTTTAAAGCCAGCAAAGCCAAGATCTTTATTTTCAAGTTTATCAAGATTGATTTGGCTTAAATCAAAATAGCTAGGGTCATATTGGATTGGATTAACTTGATTATCAACAACTTCATTGATTTTTATTGGAACATCAAAGTACATGCCTTCATGATAAAATTCAAGCTTAAAACGGCTTTTTCTATCACCCCAATAAGCTTTTTGATGATTAAATAGAATTTTTTGATAATCCGCAAATTGTAAAGAGGCCAATTCATTGGGAATATTTTTAGATGGCTGAACGTAACTTTTTTTTGATAATTTTTCAGCTTTTTCAATCACATCATCAAACGAAAAAGCCCACGAAGAAAAGCTAATGCAAGAAACGCAAACCACACAAAGCGCCTTGTAAATTAGTTTTTTATTAAACGAATTATTGGGTAATAAATTGTACATAAAGACTCGCATTATTATCTAAAAATATTAGAGTAGTTGATAATATTATCTTTTGGGTTATTCAAGCATTCTTCAACATAATCAATTTTTATTTCTTGAAGGATGCTAGGGTTTTCTTCGATCAAAAATAGAGAATAGTTATCCTTGGTTATCTTTGTTTGTAAGGATAATATATCTTGAGCAGACATTTTAAATTTCGGTTGAAAATATTGGGTTATTTTATCTGTATCTTTTGTATAAATTGCAGCAATAAAATCAGCCGAAGATTGACAATAGTTTTTAATATTGCTTTCAGTTGCTTTTATTTTGCTTAACTCAATATCATGCTCGGCTTGATTTAATTCAACTGCTTTTTTAAGTTGCATATCATACTTTAACTTATGGTATTCGTTCAGATAAAAACTCAATACACAAGATGATTGGTTCTTATCACCTTGACAGTTTAAAATGCCACGTTTGGTAACATAGTTATCAAAGTTTTTACTACCAACAAATTGAATTAATTTATTTTTAGCATCAACAATGTAAGGGTTATTTACTTCTGTTTGTTGCCTTAATAAAGATATCTGATCTGCCTGTGAAATTGTTTCTTTATTTTTTGTTGAAGAAATTTTGTTTGCACAGCTTGCGACAAGAATAGAAACAATGGCACATATAAGGATATTACTTATTTTCATTTATCAAATTCCATGAGCATATTCTTGAATATAATTTTAAAGCAAATAATTTTATTGTTAATATCATTGCACTATTAGCAACAATAAAATAATATAGCTAACAATTATTGTTGCAAAAAATTATATACTCTTATTATTTCAAAAACACTAGCAGATTAAACTAAATTATAAAAAGCATATTATATATTAGGTACAATTGTTTTTTTAATGTTTACATATTTTTTTGTTATTTACCGTAAATTCAGATTCATGAGCAACAGAAGGTTTAAATTTACCTTTTGCTTTTAAAAAGGCGATAAGTTGCTCAGCATTCATGTCAGACTGAGAACAAGTATGAAACCTTGCATCTGCTCCAAACTTGTCGTTGATAGCATTAAGTAAGGAAGCTTCCGTGTAACTATTTCCGTCCATCATATGCAATACTTCATGTCCATGAATTGACATTATCGCCCCCCAAGTTGTTGTTGATTCAGATTTTAAAATTTATCATTTTGAGCCGTGAAAGATAGCAGATATTTTTAATAAAAAAAAGGGGGGGAAAGATTAAAAAATATTGTTGATTTTGGTTTGACTTGCCCCTGATTTCTATCGGGGCAAGTAGTGATGATAAAATCGGTAAAATTCGGGTAAAATAAGCTTATTTTTCATCCTCATTAGCGAATTTGGCAATGATTGATTGATTTTGGCTTTTAACTTGGCGAATAATAACAGTAACGATATCAGCAAGTTTATAGCACACCTCATCTTTAATTTTGATGGTGCCTTCATCTGGGCATGGTGCGATTTCTTCTTTGATTGAGTGAATCATTGAAAGTGGTACAAACACAAAAGCGCCTATATCGCATAAACGTACTCGTGCACCGCCACGATTAATATCGACAATTTCAGCAGAGTAAGGTTGATCAATTTTATCTGCTAAGTATTGAGCATAAAGATTTTCGGCCATATCACGTTCAGCAAGACGTAACATTTTACGCCTTTCATTCATGCTTTTTAGTTGTTCTTTATCAGGCGATATTAATTCTTGTGAGCGAATATAGGCTTTTATTAATCGATGGTTGACCATATCGCCATATTTGCGTATTGGTGATGTCCATGTTGCATAAGCATCAAACCCTAAGCCAAAATGAGGTTGTGGTTCAATTGAAAAATCCGCAGGACTTTGGAACTTACGAAGTTTGGTAGCTAAAAATGGTACATTGTCGATAATACGTCGCAATCTTACATAACCGTCAAAGGATAATAGTGATTCTTTATCAAATTCAGAAATTCCGTTGTCGTTTAAAAATTTTACAACTTGCTCAATATATTTATTATCAAAGCCTGAATGGATATTAAAAATCCCAAAACCAATATTTGTTTGTAATTGTAACGTTAAAGCCTGATTAGCTAGAACCATGACCTCTTCAACAATATGGTTAGCAATTCGGCGAGTTTGTTTAGTTATTGATTTAACTTGGCGATTCTCATCCAGTTCAAAACAATAATCACCATTATCTTTAAAAACCAATGCATGGTTTTCTCGCCATGTGATACGAATTTTTGCTAAGTCAACTAACCAATTAAGTTGCTGTTTAACTGTAAGATCGTTTGTTGTTAATTCGTCATTATTTTCTAAAAAATCAGAAACATTATTATAAGCTAGCTTAGCCTTTGATTCGATCCAAGCGGGCATAAAGATCGTATCATCGTTAATAATATTGCCCGTATTGTCAATTCGCATTTTACAGATCATAGCTAGCCGCTTTTCATTCGCCTTTAATGAACAGAGTTCATTGGCAAGCTCTTTGGGAAGCATAGGAATATTAAAATCAGGTAAATAAGTAGTAAAATTCCTAGCTTTGGCAATGTTATCAAGTTCGCTATTTTGTGCGATGTAAGCTGTAGGATCAGCAATAGCAACCATTAGTTGATAATAACCCTGTTCATCTTTAGAAACTGCGATGGCATCATCCATATCTTCGGTATTTTCACTATCGATGGTAAAAAAGTGAATATCGGTTAAATCTTGGCGATTATCAAGTTCTGCATCACTGATGGTTAAGGTATCAGCTTGAGGGGCATGGGTTTCTAAATCATAGCGAGCTAAAGTTTTTAGCCAAAGTTGATAAGGTGAATTGCTATCTACAATAAAACGAGTAACCTCGGCAAAAAACTGCTTACTTTCTTTTTGTAAAGGATGAGCAAATAATGTTGCAACAACCCAATCACCTTCTTTTAGTTTTTCACTAACTTGCTCGTTTATTTTGCAACGAATAGCAAACGAAGAGGGCATGTTTTCGGGGTAAACAACCATTGCACGATCTTGAAAGCCTATTTTGCCAATAAATTTTTGTAAGCTGCTTTCGATCAATAATTCAGGCTCAAAAAACTCTTTATCGTTATTACTGATAATTGATCCTGAAATTTTATCGCCATTACAAACCATTTTCATTTTAGCAACAGGGATAAAATAACTTTTTTTATTATCAGTATCTAAAAAACCAAATCCTTTTTCATGAGCCCGAACAATACCTTCAACGCGAGGAGTTTGTTCGTGGAGTTCTTGTTTTAATTGTGCAAGTAGAGGGTTATTTTGAAACATATGCTTAACACTAGTTAAAAAGTTGATATTAAATTCTATCATATTTATGCAAATTATGGTTATTGAATTAATCGGTGATGGTATTGAAAATAGACGTATAATAATGCTACTTAAATAATGAGCTGAATTAAAATATGAAATTAAACTATAAATTACAGGGCGATGGACAACCGATTGTGTTTTTGCACGGGGTTTTTGGTAGTTTAGATAATTTAAATATGCTAGCAAAAGATTTTACAAAGCATTATCAAACCGTGCTAGTTGATTTGCGTAATCATGGAC
The DNA here is from genome assembly GCF_009795845.1 of Gilliamella sp. Lep-s35. Lineage (GTDB taxonomy): Bacteria > Pseudomonadota > Gammaproteobacteria > Enterobacterales > Orbaceae > Gilliamella. The sequence goes on from NZ_WTEX01000001.1 coordinate 77,942, forward strand.
ATTCGCCTTGGTCTGATAAAATGGGCTATCAAATGATGGCTGAAGATGTAGCCGAACTTTGTCATGATTTAAAGTTAAAAGAGATAATTCTAATTGGTCATTCTATGGGCGGAAAGGTGGCTTTGCAATTATCACAACTGCTTTCTGATACTATTGAAAAAATAGTAGCAATTGATATTGCACCGATAAAATATCACAGTTCATCTAATGCAATTATTCTAAGAGTATTAACTTATTGCCTTACCAACCATATTACCGATAAAAAAGAGATTATGAATTTAATGAAACAAGCTGGTATTAATGATGCAATCATACTTTTTTTATTAAAGTCGTTTAAAAATGAGAGTTGGTTATTTAATATTCAAGCGATTAATGATCAGTATGAACATATTTGTGATTGGCAAACAATTTCGCCTTGGTTAAAACCCACATTGTTTATTCGGGGAGGCAACTCTTCTTATATTACAAATGAATCTTATCCAGCGATTTTTGCACAATTTCCTAATGCAAAAATTGAAGTGGTTGAAGGGGCTGGGCACAATGTTCATGCCGAAAAAACGCAACAGGTTTTACAACTTCTACATAACTGGTTAGGTGACTAAATGATGTTTAATCGGTAAACATCAATGTAAATCGCAAAAAAAACGTTGTTGTTTGATGATTTGTTTGTTAGGCGTGCTAACTGTTATTTCCACCATTTTACACTCGGTATTATAGATTTTACTGGTGATCTTATATTGCCAACCAGAAGGGATAATTTGATGGTTAGTATAGGGGTAACTGTCAAGTAGCTGAAACGCAATTTTATTGGCACGGAGGTTGTTGGCAAAGTAGCGATGTTTATTAAGTAATGCTTGTTGGTAATTAATAAAACCCAACATAATAATTGAAAATAGTAGTGTTGTTATCATGACTTCGATCAAGCTAAAGCCAGCAAAATGTTTATTATTCACAAAAAATAACCTTTTTTTCAGGGCAGTAGTCAAGCCAGTGGCCTTTTTCGACAATTAATCGATTATTATCAAAATGAGCAAGTGTATATAAAAAGAAATCTTCACCTTCGGCTGCGCCTCGAACTAATACATAATTATCAACTTTTAATAAAGACCGCTTTATGCAGGCTTTTAATTGGTATGTAGGCTCGGTCATACAATGCCAATTGGCTTTAGGCACTTGCCAATTTTGAGTTGTTGCCCAAGTTAACGATGAATTAGCTTGATTAAATTGCCGATAGTATTGGTTTTCCATTAAGATGGCTTTTTGCCATGAGTAAATAAGTAAATTCAAACCAATTAATAACACTAACCCCACAACCATCAAAATGATCACCATTATAATTGTGCTAAATCCAGATGAAGCCGAGGTTGAGTTAAAATCGATTTTCATTTTTGATAATTTCAGTGGTGTGATATTTAATTTGTTTATTTTTTCTTAGTTCTGCCGCAATTGATAACTCAATCGTATCGTGAAGTTGTTTTATTTGAAAGTAGGTAATTTTGATTTCATTTGAATCAAATACGTTTTCCCACTTGTTTCCTAAACAATTTAGCGATCCTGTTCTATAAGCTATGTTGTTTTCTTTATAGCGATAGGTAAAGACATCTGACTTTGTAGGATTGAACTCGTTCCACACCCAAGAATTGCGAATTTCACTGTCATATCGAAGGATAATACATTTCATCTTTTCATTAATTTCAATGGCTTTGGTTGTCATTTTTTTAGGGTCATTAGCAATAAAACCAGCTCGCTTAATATCCTTTTTCATGCCTGCTAACCCAAGGTCTATAGCCTGTTGTAAGCGTGTCTTTTGGTAATATTGCATGTTGTTGGTTTGTAGTTGAATGTAAAAAGATGTCATTCCCATAATAATAAGGCTAGATAATACGATGCTAATAAGCATTTCAAATAAGGAAAATCCAGCTGTTTTTAACATGGTGGTAAGGTAGTTATATAACTGTTTTCTGCACAAAAACGGATGCGCCCAAGCAAGGAAACAAAAACCCTACTGGTACCGATTTTATTTCTTAATTGAAAAGACATTGTTTGTGCTAAGTTACGACGTCCAAAAATCAAAGCATCTTTATTTCTTGATACTTCACTAATTTCAACAGAATTATTTGGTTTCATAAAATAAAGTACGCCCTTGCTGCACGATGAAGGTTTTTCATCACGAGTTATTGCAATGCACCATGGTGATGTAAATTGATGAATAATATAATTTTCGTTTTTGTTGGAGGCTTTTATTTCAACTTCATATATAAAATAAGCGAGTTGCTTAGTTGTCGATGCTAACTCGTTTTGGAGTTGTTGTTCTTTCCAATACTCAACACCAATAGCGGCTAAAATAGCACTAATACAGACAGTTATTAACAACTCCAGTAATGAAAATCCCAAATCTTGCATAATATTGTCTTTGTACATATCACGATACAAGTAGTGTATATTTGAATACAACAACAGCTTATTTGACATGCTAAATTTGTGAGGCATCATCCAAATAAAATATGTTTTTTTCGAAAATAGTTTATTTTTTATTTCAATAAAAGTAATTAGCTGTAGGAACTACTTATATTCATTATTGATTTTTTAGTTTTTTTACTTAAACACTATGCTTTCCTGAAACTTTTTGACAAGAATTGAGTTGTTTGTCTTTGTTTAAATAAAATGAGTGACAACTATCATATCAATCAAAAATTTACCAAGCCTCTGTCCATAAACAAATAGAAAAACAGAAAGTATAATAAGTATGTCAATGGAAAGCGATGTTAGATAAAATGCTTTATGGGTTTTTAGAGGATTATTTAAATCATGAAGTGCAAATAACCCAGTTTTACAAAAAATTAGTTAAGAATTGCATTATGATTGTTCTTTTATTATTGATTTTTATTTGTTTTTTTGTTTTAGTGTTGCTTTGCCATTATTTGCATTTCATCTACCAAAATTTTGATTGTTTTCGATTGGTTTTATATTGTTCTTGACTATCTGATTAAAGCACTTAAAAAGCAGGAAAGATTATATTATACTGTTTACTCATTTATTATTTATTTGCCAACGGACTTATAAGTTAAAGGAAACTTGAGATGCAACAATTACAAACTATTATTGAAGCAGCATTTGAACGACGTGCTGAAATTACACCATCAAATGTCGATACCGTAACTCGTGATGCAATCAATCAATGTATCGCTTTATTAGACAGCGGTAAGATGCGTGTCGCTGAAAAAATGAATGGTGATTGGGTAACTCATCAATGGTTAAAAAAAGCTGTTTTGCTCTCTTTCCGTATTAACGAAAACCAATTAATTAATGGCGGTCCAACTAATTATTATGACAAAGTGCCATTAAAATTTGCGGAATATGACGAATCAAGATTCCAACAAGAAGGCTTCCGTGTTGTGCCATCTGCTATTGCACGTAAAGGGGCTTATGTTGCTCGTAATACCGTATTAATGCCATCTTATGTCAATATTGGCGCTTATGTTGATGAAGGTACTATGGTTGATACATGGGTAACTGTCGGTTCTTGTGCACAAATCGGTAAAAATGTTCACCTGTCAGGTGGTGTTGGAATTGGTGGTGTTTTAGAGCCGTTACAAGCTAACCCAACAATTATTGAAGATAACTGTTTTATTGGTGCACGCAGTGAAATTGTTGAAGGTGTCATTGTTGAAGAAGGCAGCGTAATTTCAATGGGTGTGTTTATTGGTCAAAGTACTAAAATTTACGATCGTGCAACGGGCGAAGTTCATTATGGACGTGTACCAGCAGGTTCTGTGGTCGTTTCTGGTAACTTACCTACCAAAGATGGTAAATATAGCCTTTATTGCGCAGTTATTGTGAAAAAAGTGGATGCTAAAACATTAGGTAAAGTAGGTATCAACGAATTACTGCGTACGATTGATTAATTTTACATTTGCTTTTAAAACCGCCTAACTTTTAGGCGGTCATAATTTTATTTTATAACTATTAAGTTTATAACCATTAGAAGAGGAAAATTTATGCCTTCTTTTGATATCGTTTCTGAAATCCAAATGCCAGAAGTTAAAAATGGCGTTGAAAACGCTACTCGAGAGCTCACCAGCCGTTGGGATTTTAAAAATGTTGAAGCATCGTTTGAGTTAAATGAAAAAAATGAAACGATTAAAGCAACAAGCCAATCTGATTTCCAAGTACAACAATTACTTGACATTTTGCGAGATAAACTTGCTAAACGTGGTATTGATGGTGGTGCACTTGAAATCCCTGAAGAAATGGAGCACAGCGGTAAGCTTTATAGCATTACGGTTAAACTTAAGCAGGGTATCGATAAAGAGTTAGCTAAAAAAATTGTAAAAGCAATCAAAGATAGCAAAATTAAAGTACAAGCTCAAGTGCAAGGAGAACAAGTTCGCGTTACAGGTAAATCACGTGATGATCTACAAGCGACGATGGTGTTAGTTAGAAATGGCGAATTTGGCCAACCATTCCAGTTTACTAATTTTAGAGACTAATTCTTTATTTGAGTAATATGCCGATATTTGTCGGCAATATTATCTTTTCCAAATAGTTATTTACCTTCGTTTTGTAAAGAACTTTAAATAAAATCAAAAGATTAAGAAAGGCCTCATTTGCACCTTATTGCCTATAAAATAAAACTATAGTGCTTTAAAACTTAAACATAAGTAACCTAAAAAACAAGATTTTTTTTGATGAATACGTTATGCTATTTACTTATCTATCCTCTTAATTATAACAATATTCATTATGATGATAAAAAAATTAGCATTATTTTTATTTTTTCTTGTCTTTTCAGGGCTTTTATTGGCGCAGGAATCAAATGGTGATGCAAGCGTAGAAAAGAAAGTCTTTATTGATAATCTATTATCGAAAATGACACTCCAAGAAAAAGTAGGGCAACTGCGTTTAGTGAGCGTTGGTGGTGATCTAACACTACATAAAGTGCTCGATCAAATCCAAGCAGGTGAAATTGGTGGTATTTTTAATACTGTTGTTGAGCCAGATCTTTTTCAAATGCAAGAACGCGCGTTAAAATCTCCTAGTAAGATTCCGCTTTATTTTGGGTTTGATATTATTCATGGTCACCGAACTGTGTTTCCAATTAATTTAGGTATTGCATCAACGTGGGATCGTAGTGCGATAGCTAAAGTTGCTGAAGTATCGGCCAATGAAGCAACCACAGATGGGTTAAATATTACTTGGGCACCGATGGTTGATATTACACGCGATCCAAGGTGGGGGCGTGTGTCAGAAGGATTTGGAGAAGATCCCTATTTGACATCCGAGGCAGGACGAATTTTTGTTGAAAAAATGCAAAAACAATCACTTGCAGATAAAAAGTCTCTAGTTACTACTGTAAAACATTTTGCGCTTTATGGTGCAGTTGAAGGAGGGCGTGAATATAACAGCACGGATATGAGTGAACGTAAAATGTTCCAAGAGTATCTAGTGCCTTATAAAGCCGCAATTGATGCAGGTAGCCGTGCGGTGATGGTTTCGCTTGTGAGTGTTAATGGGATTCCTGCAACGGCAAATCATTGGTTATTAACTGAGGTATTACGTAATCAATGGCATTTTGATGGCGTTGTAGTAAGTGATCATGGGGCGATACGTGAACTCATTAATCATGGTGTAGCTAGCGATCCGAAAGATGCTGTACGTGTTGCGATTAAAGCTGGTATTGAAATGAGTATGAATGATGAATATTTTTTGCAATTTGTACCTGAATTGGTTAAAGAAGGGGCAATTAGCGAAGATGAAATTAACCAAGCTTGTCGTCATGTACTTGAACTTAAATATGATATGGGATTATTTAGTGATCCTAAACGTAATTTAGATCCGACATTAGATATCGACACAATGTTTGCTGATAATCGATTACATCGTGCAGAAGCTCGTGATGTGGCTCGCCGTAGTATTGTGCTATTAAAAAATGAGAATGAGATATTACCGCTAGCTAAAAATAAGAAAATTGCGGTGATTGGTCCATTAGCTGATTCAAAACGTGATATTTTGGGAAGTTGGTCGGGAGCTGGGCGTGCTAATTTAGCGGTAACTCCATTAGAAGGTATTAAAAATGCAGTTAAAAATCCTGAATCAATTAGCTATGCATTTGGTGCCAATCTTTCTGATGATGAAAATTTATATCGATTTCTAAATTTATACGGAGAAACAACTAAATTTGATAATCGACCAGCCGACAAAATGATTGCAGAAGCGGTGAAAATAGCTAAAAAAGCTGATATTGTTATTGCCTTTGTTGGTGAAGCAGAAGGTATGGCTCATGAGTCATCAAGTCGAACAGATCTCTCTTTACCAGCCACTCAAAAACAGTTGCTTAATGCATTGAAAAAAACCGGTAAACCGTTGGTGATTGTTTTAATGAATGGTCGTCCATTAACGTTATCTGAAGAATATGCCCAAGCTGATGCGATGCTTGAAACGTGGTTTTTAGGAACTGAAGGAGGTAATGCTATTGCTGATGTATTATTTGGTGATTATAACCCATCAGGTAAGTTGCCGATCTCTTTCCCTGATAATGTTGGACAAATTCCTGTCTATTACAGCCATTTAAATACAGGGCGACCACGTGGCACTGAAAATATGGGTAAATATACGACGTCGTATTTTGATAGTCCAAATGAGCCGTTATTTCCATTCGGTTTTGGTTTAAGTTATACCAACTTTGCAATGGACTTTTCATTATCAAGTTCTGAAATGAACAAAAATGGCGAAATTATTGTTAAAGTCAATGTTGAAAATATCGGCAATAAAGAAGGCATGCAAACAGTACAACTCTATTTGCAAGATGTAACCGCATCAGTGAGTCGCCCAGTTAAAGAGTTAATTGGTTTTGAAAATATTAGTTTAAAGCCACACGAAAAAGGCGAAGTAGAATTTGTTATTAAATATGACATGTTAAAATTCTGGAATGATAAAATGCAATATGTAGCCGAACCAGGAAAATTTAATGTGTTTATTGGCAGTGATTCAACGACGCAAAATAAGCAAACCTTTACCTTACTTGATTAATAGTTATTAAGTAGTTTGGTTAATTTTAACATAGGATAATGCTGTGCAAAATGATATTACTTTTTATCAACGGTTTAAGTCTGATATTTTATCTGGTTTAAAAGTCATTACCATTCGAGATAGAAGCGAATCACATTTTAAAGTAGGTGATAAACTTCGGGTTGGAACTTTTGAAACTGATGAGTATTTTTGTACTATAAAAATAATTAGTGTTACACCAATAACCCTTGAGCAATTAACAGAAGAACATGCAAAACAAGAGAATATGACTTTGAGTGATTTGAAAAAAGTAATTTCCGATATATATCCTAATGAAATTCATTTTTTTGTAATTCATTTTTCGCTCTTATAAAAAACAAGGCGTATTGTTGATGCGTCTTTTTTATTTTTATAACGTGCAGGAAAACACCAATTGAACTAAACGCTTTATAATCAGTAGCTCAGCCATATATAATGTGCTAAAAAGCCCGATTGAAGTTTTTTCCTTTTAACCTATAAAAACGAACGTTATAACCCCATCAGTTAGGGTATTAAACATCTCGTTAAAATCTAAAAATCCATTGAAGATAAATTAAAACAACAAGCTAAAGGCGATAACAAAACCTATCTGTACCAAATGCTGCATGTTAACAGCAAAGGTTTACCTTTACTTGAAAATCAAACAAAACAGCAAGTTAGAGAATATTTGATTTTGATTATTTATATGATTTTTTATCTTTTTTACATAAACAGGGTGCACTCCTGAAACTTCTTGACAAAAATACTTAAACCTTTGTTTCTTTAAAATAAATATCTATTTAGATAAACTGTGTGATAATCGGTATATTAAGCAAAAACTCACAAGCAAACCAACCAATAGGAAAGCCCAAAGCATGATATGAACTTTGCATTGAGGTATGGCATAATCAGCAATTATTTAGTGATAAAAAAGGTAGAACATACCGGAAGCGTCTGTAAAGTGAACGATGCAGTAATGTCACCAGCAGCCAAAACCTGCCGAAGCAAGTTAGCCATAAACTAACCGCAGTAGCAATCCCCGTCCTTTAGGGCGGGGAAGGATGTCAAAAATATTACTTCATGGATTGATAGATCGCTTCGGCATCCATTGAGGCGGAATCCATAATAAATGAAATACCCGATAAAATATTACCAATCTGAGGATCGCTAACATTTTGTTGTACTGAGTTTAAAATCTCTTGTGCCCAATTAATTTTCCTAAGCACGGCTTCTACGTTATCTTTTGAAGGATTATCCATATCGTTTTCCCCCTTATTTTTGTTAGGATGTAAAGTAAACCGGTAATCAAAAAAAAGATTATCAGATAATAAAAAAATTCTTAAGAAAATGGAGTTAAAAATTAAAGCACATATTTTAAACACTAAAAATAAAAAACTAAAATAACTGTAATTTAAAAAAATAACAAAGATATATAAAGCAATTGAAAATAAAAAGATAACGTAATTTTACTTAAACAATAATTCTTATTGTTATAACCTATTGCTGCAATAACGAATTATTTTGCACGATGAAGATTGATAATGTTAGACTTATCAGCCATAAATTGAGTTAATTTTGCTTAAAATAATCAAAATTAAAAAATAAGTAAGGATTTAAACATGAAAACCAAACATGCACGCCTATTAATACTTGGTTCTGGTCCGGCAGGTTATACTGCTGCTGTTTATGCTGCTCGAGCTAATCTTTCGCCCGTATTAATTACAGGAATGCAACAAGGCGGGCAACTCACTACCACCACCGACCTTGAAAATTGGCCTGCAGGCGCCCCAGATCTAACAGGGCCTGAATTAATGGCTAAAATGCAAGAACATGCCGAAAGATTCAATACTGAAATTATTTTAGATCAAATTGATCGTGTCGATTTTAGCACTAAACCTTATAAGCTTTTTGGTAGTGAAACCGAATATAGCTGTGATGCTCTCATTATTGCAACCGGTGCTTCGGCGCAATATCTTGGTCTACCGTCTGAAGAAGCCTTCAAAAGTAAAGGGGTGTCGGCGTGTGCTACCTGTGATGGATTTTTCTATCGCAATCAAAAAGTTGCTGTCGTGGGCGGTGGTAATACAGCCGTTGAAGAAACACTTTACTTAGCCAATATTGCCAGTGAAGTACACTTAATTCACCGTCGAGACAGCTTTAGAGCTGAAAAAATATTAATGGATCGCTTGGCTGAAAAAGTCAAAGAAGGCAAAGTGATCTTACATACTCATCGTGTTGTTGACGAAGTATTAGGTGATGATATGGGCGTAACTGGCGTTAGGATCCGTAGCACACAAGACCCTAACATAACCGAAGACATCTCGGTTTTAGGTGTATTTATCGCCATTGGCCACAAACCTAATACCACGATCTTTGAAGGTCAACTTGAACTCAATGGCGGTTATATCAAAGTACAATCAGGCACTCAAGGTAATGCAACTCAAACCAGTGCCGAGGGTATTTTTGCTGCTGGTGATGTGATGGATCATGTTTATCGACAAGCTATTACATCAGCAGGAACGGGTTGTATGGCAGCTTTAGATGCGGAACATTATTTAGACAATTTAAAATAAAAAGTAACAATTTACATGTCATTAGATAAAAAACGCCAAACATACCTTTTAGGCTGGCTAAAACAGCAGGCAAAAAAACATAAAAGTGATTTGCGTGCATCAACGTTAACGGGTTTTATGTTAACAATCTTGGTTATAATCCAAGCGGCATTACTAGCCATTATTTTACAAAAACTTATTATTGAGCAGCACCCTTTTGTGGACATTTTACCCTTTTTTGGTGCGCTAATGGCAGTGCTACTAATCCGAGCGGGTTTTGTTTATCTACGCGAAAAAATCAACTTTGCTATAGGTAAAAAAATTCGCCAACAAATTCGGCACCAATTAATTAATCAACTTGAACTATATGGCCCTGCTTATTTAAATCAAACTACCACCGGTGCATCGAGCATCTTGCTGATTGAGCAAGTCGACAAATTACATGACTTTTTCGCCCGTTATTTGCCTCAAATGCGGTTAGCAAGTATGACGCCCATTTTAATCAGTATTGCAATATTGCCATTTAATTGGGCTGCTGCAACCATTTTACTTTGTACTGCGCCACTTATTCCTATCTTTATGATATTAGTCGGTATGGGGGCTGCTGACATTAACCGCCGTCATTTTAAAGCACTGGCTTATTTAAGTGGCCACTTTTTAGATCGCCTAAAAGGTTTAAGTACCATTCGCCTATTTAACCAAGGTGACAGACAAGCTAACGAAATTACAAAAGCCTCGGAAGATTTTCGTATTAAAACCATGCAAGTATTAAAAATGGCGTTCTTATCATCAGCGGTATTAGAATTCTTTACTTCAATTTCAATCGCTGTTGTTGCCGTTTATTTTGGTTTTTCATATTTAGGCGAATTTAATTTTGGTACTTATAATGGAACAGTTACCCTATTTGCGGGCTTTTTTGCGTTGATCTTAGCGCCCGAGTTTTTTCAACCCTTACGGGATCTAGGAACTTATTATCACGCCAAAGCCGAAGCTATTGCCGCTGCTGATAATATCGAAGCATTCTTAACCCCAAAATCTCCTCAACAACACGCTAACGTAGCATTATCAAATATCCCATTTGCTCAATCCTTACAAACCATTGAGGCCGATAACTTAGTTGTAATATCAAACGAAGGACAACCTATTGTTGGACCGTTATCATTTTCGTTATGTGCGCCTTTTAAATTGGCTCTCATTGGAACAAGTGGTGAAGGTAAAACCTCGTTAATGCAGGTTTTATTAGGATTTTTACCTTATCAAGGATCACTCAAAATTAATGGTATTGAATTTAACCAGTTAGATATCAAAACGTGGCAACAACAAATTAGTTGGATCGGCCAAAATCCGTATTTAATTAACGGCTCAGTGCGTGACAATATTTTACTTGGCAAACCAAATGCATCAGAACAAGAAATTGAAGCAGTGATTTGCAAATCGCAATTAACCGAAGTCATTGCCAAATTACCTGCAGGTTTAGAGACACAAGTCGGAGAAGAAGCGGTTAGATTATCCGTTGGGCAAGCACAGCGTGTGGCATTAGCCCGAGCCATGTTAAAACCCTGCCAACTATTGATCCTTGATGAACCAACAGCCAGTTTAGATAAACAAACTGTACAAAACTTAGATCAGCAAAATATCGCCACCAATAGCATCACCATCACCCATCAAAATGACGATATGCAACATTTTGATCAAATATGGCAATTATCACAAGGAAAACTGCATTATCATAACAAGGAGAGTACATGCTAACCACTCTGCGTCCCTATATTGCACTTTACAAACACTATTTTTGGCAGATTTTATTGGGATTATCGCTGTCTATTTTAACCCTATTTGCTAGCGTATTTTTGTTATCATTATCGGGATGGTTTTTAGCTTCTACCGCAGTTGTTGGCGTGGCGGGGTTATATTCTTTTAACTATATGTTACCAGCCGCAGGCGTGCGTGCAGCTGCAATAACGCGAACCGCTGCACGTTATATGGAGCGTTTAGTTGATCACAACACGACGTTTAAACTTCTTTCTTATTTAAGAACCTTGGCGTTTAAAAAAATACTACCACTTAGCACCAACCAACTGGCCCAATACCAAAAAGCCGACTTGCTTAATCGCTTTATTGTCGATATTGATGCGCTTGATCACTTATATCTAAAGCTGTTTTCGCCTATTGTCACTGCTCTTGTAACTATTGGAGTGTTATTTATTGGGTTAGCAAGTATCAACTTACCGATTGCATTAATCATAAGCATTATTCTAACCACTACCTTATTGGTGGTGCCTGTTATCTTTTATCAAGCAGGTAAGCAATTAGGAACAACACTGGCAAAGCAACAAAGTGAGTATCGACTACTATTAGTTAACTACCTACAAGGACAAGCCGAACTTACTTTATTTAATGCACAATCACGCTATCGCGCAAAACTCGATGAACTTGAATCGAGTTGGCTTTACAACCAACAACGCCAATCAACACTAATGGCGCTATCAAGTGCGCTTGTCTTATTAATTGCAGGATTTTTAACCTTATTAGTACTATGGCTAATCACACAATACACCTTATCACCTTTAGTGGCATTATTTGTCTTTGTCAGCCTTGCTAGTGCTGAAATACTCATGCCCATTCCTGGCGCTTTTATCTTTTTAGGGCAAGTACTCACATCGGCTACTCGCACTACCGCTATTTTCAATCAAAAACCTGATGTCCAATTTACAACGCAAGGACAACCAATTGATCTGAAATCGGCTAAATTACAGTTAAACAACATCAACTTTAGCTATCCAAATCAACCTTTTGCGGTATTAACTGATTTTTCCTTAACAGTCAAAGCAGGCGAACATATTGGCTTAATTGGCAAAACGGGTTGCGGCAAATCGACTTTATTAAGTTTAATCACACGTAATTGGGAACCCAATTCAGGAACGATTTTTATTAATGACATACCAATAAATCAACTTGACGACCCCACTCTTCGCCAAACTATTGCTGTTGTTCCGCAAATAATTACTATTTTTAGTGATAGCCTACGGCACAATTTATTAATCGGAAACCAACAAGCAACTGATGAACAACTCATAACGGTATTGCATCAAGTCGAACTCGACAAACTGCTCACCACAGAACAAGGGCTAAACTTACCGCTTGGACAAGGAGGTCGCTCACTATCAGGAGGCGAAATCCGCCGTATTGGCCTTGCAAGAGCATTGCTACATAATTCGCCATTAATTTTAATGGACGAACCCACTGAAAGCCTAGATCAACAGACAGAACAGCAAATGATTCAATTAATAAAACAAACTTGTCACGGTAAAACGTTGCTAATGGTGACACATCGATTGACCGATAATCCGTTGTTTGATCGGGTGATTTCGATGGGATAGTTTATTGTATAATAAAGATGCTAGAGGCTAGCACTATCTAATATCTCGGCTAGGATCAATATAAGATCCAACATTTATCTAACAAATTGAATTTTTGTTTTATCTCAAAAATAAAATACTAAAATTTTTATTCTGCTATTTACTTCTTGTAAAAAGATAATTATGATACGCGCCATTATTAACTGCAAAGGAGAATTGATTATGATTTATTTAACTCATCTTTGCAGGCTTATCGCAAAATAATTAAGTAATTACTCTTCATAAATTTTTGCTTCAATTTATTCTGCCGATTCTAGCCTGCCAATTAAAATTATACCCAATGTTTAAAGACAACTTTATATTAAATAAAGTAGCTACTGTTTTAGACAAACAATCAATTTATTGTGTTCTAATCACTATTAAATAGAGTTAGATGTTAAGTAAGCTTTCATTTTCAACATCACTTTCTTACATGTGATTTTTTCAAAACAATAGTCTTTATACGTCTTCAGGGTACAACAAAAACAATAATATTTATTAAATGGATTGATATATGGACAATTCTATACAAGTGCTATCTGACAAAGCGTCATATATAGCATCAAAAAATACTTGGATTGAAGGGTTAGCTATTGAACAATTACTGACAACTGCAAATTTACCGAATATGATTAAAGTAGTCGGTATGCCAGATCTTCATCCAGGAAAAGGCTACCCTATTGGAGCTGCTTATTTAAGTTGTGAAACCATTTACCCAGCCTTAATTGGTAGTGATATTGGTTGTGGTATGGGTTTTTGGCAAACAGAAATCAATATAGCTAAATTAAGCATTGATAAACTAGAACGGCAGATCGGTAATATTGATCAACCAGATATACGGCACAAATATAATTTAGGTACAATCGGCGGTGGTAACCATTTTGCTGAATTACAAAAGGTTAGTAAAATTTTTGATGAACAGTTATTTAATCATTATCAACTTAATGCTAAAAAATTATTTTTATTGGTGCATAGTGGATCAAGAGGATTAGGACATCAAATTTTACAAAACCAGTTATCACGTTTTGGCTATCAAGGTTTACCTGATAATAGCCCTGAGGCATTAAACTATCTAGCTAAACATGATAATGCCGTAGCATTTGCAAAATTAAATCGTCAAGTAGTTGCTGAAAGATTAATGACGAACCTTAATACTCAAGGTAATGAAGTGCTAAATGTCTGCCATAATTTTTTAGAAAAAGTAACATTAGCCCAAAAAGATTATTGGTTACACCGTAAAGGTGCCTCTTCAGCGATAGATGAACTAGTGATTGTACCAGGATCACGCGGGGATTATAGCTATTTAGTCCAACCAATAAAGTGTGAAAATTTATTAATGTCACTGGCTCATGGTGCTGGGCGTAAATGGCGGCGAGCTGACTGTAAGGGAAAATTAGATAAGCGGTATTCTATGCAAGAATTGAAGCGAACTAAACTGGGTAGTCGCGTAATTTGTGAAGATAGTAGCTTAATTTTTGAGGAAGCACCACAAGCTTATAAAGCAATCGATAGTGTGATTGAATCGATGCAACAGGTTAATATTGTTAAAGTGATCGCACAGCTTACTCCAATATTAAATTATAAAACACAAGGAGGTCATTAATGGCATTACTCTTTTTTTCATCTGCCCGAGGACCTGCTGAGTGTAGTTTAGCGGTTACCAAAGCGGTAACTCAATTTTTAAGTGAAGCAAGTAAATTATCAGTAACCACTGAAATAGTTGAAAGCGTATTGGGCGAAAAGCCCAATACTTTTCGATCTGTGCTTATTTCGGTTGACGGTTTACAAAGTGAACAGTTAATTCAACGTTGGCTTGGAACCATACAATGGATCTGCCAAAGTCCGTATCGACAAACGCATAAACGTAAGAATTGGTTTATCGGTGTTACTTGTCTAGAAAACCCTTTGCAAATAATAGATAGTAACATTGAATTTACGACTACGAAGTCATCAGGTGCAGGTGGTCAACATGTCAATAAAACCGAATCGGCAGTAAGAGCAACCCATATAGCAACAGGTATTAGTGTTAAAGTGCAAACAGAACGAAGCCAACATGCCAATAAGCGGTTAGCTAAATTGTTACTAGCACATAAGCTTGCCCAATACGAAGCAAATACACACCAACAACATAAAGCCGAACGCCAACAATTTCATTATTCTGTACCAAGAGGTAACAGTAGTTTAATTTTTTATGGTGAAGGATTTTATGAAAAAAAATAATAATTATTCGATTTATATAGATAATATTTTTTATTATCTATATAAATATCCCTCCCATTTTAATATAGTTATATTGGCTAAGCATAATTCATATGGAATATTGATACCTTATAATTCCAACTCTATAAATATTCGATTTTTATTATTATAAAATATTCTCTAAAGCTTATTTTATTTGACTAATAATAAGCGGACGAATAATAAACCATCTGTTATAATTTTAACCATATTTTAACTTATATATTTTATCAACATATCACATTGATTATTAAAGGAAATAATACAACAATGTTACTTAATGACAATCAAAAATTAGGTCTATTTTGTCTGGCGCTGTTTTCCGTTAGTTTCATTATTTTAATGCACGTGCATTTAATGCCGGCAGTGATAGCGGGGTTGTTGACCTATACGTTAACACAAAAATTAGATGATTTTTTATCGCGAAAAATGGCACGGTTTAGCCATCAGTCAAAATTAATTTCGGTATTAGTGCTAACGACTGTGATTATGGGTATTTTTATCGGTGGCTTTTGGTATTTGTTTGCTTGGTTTGTTGATATGGCCAAGCATCCAACCGAAACGTTAACCAATATAAGGTTAGTTGTAAACAATGTAATAAACAGTTTACCGTCAAATGTTACCGATTATTTACCTGATAATATTGATGAAATTGAATCAACTATCATGGTTTATCTTAAAGAGCATGTTTTTTATTTACAATCGATTATCAAAAAAGTATTTCATGATTTAGTCATATTAATTGTGGGAATGATTATTGGATTAATTTTAGGTTATAAACAAAACCAACGTAATGCGGTTCATAATCCAGTGACACAAAGGCCATTAACTAAAGCGTTAAAGGCTAGTTTAAACCGGTTAGTAGTGGTATTTCAATATGTTGCGATGTCTCAAGTTGTGATTGCATTATTTAATACGATAATGACTGCCATTTTGCTATTTATTATTTTGCCTATGTTTGGTATTCATTTACCATTTAGTAAAAGTTTAGTGCTAGCCACATTTGTTTTTGGACTTATTCCAATTATTGGAAACTTGATTGTTAATGTATTAATCTTTTTTGTTGCATTTACCGTATCGTTTACTGTTGCAATGGTAATTATTGTGTATTTAATTTTAATTCATAAAATGGAATATGTGCTTAATGCAAAAATAGTTGGGACAAAAATTCATGCAGGTATCTGTGAATTGTTAATCACAATGCTCTTTTTAGAAACGCTTTTTGGCGTGATTGGTTTAATTTTTGCACCTATTTTTTATGCGTTTATAAAATTATCATTAAAAGAACTAAGAATTATTTAAGTCTATTGAAATTAAGATTTGTATAAATTGATATTTAGCTGATTTTTATAAAATAAATTACCATAACAAAATAAATTATCTAATTCATTTTATGGGCATTATCTAGTTTGTTATGAAACTAGATAATGTTACCATCTGGTCGTTTACCTCTACTTTCCAATACAAAAAGAACTAAATATACGGCCTAACAAATCATCAGAAGTAAATTGCCCTGTAATTTCACTTAAAGCTTCTTGCGCTAGTCTTAATTCTTCGGCAAGTAATTCACCAGCATGGAATGTGATAAGTTGGTGCTTACCATTGTTTAAATGTCCTGCTGCCTTTTCAAGTGCTTGCAGATGGCGACGTCGGGCTAAGAATCCACCTTCAGTACTGCTAGTAAAGCCCATGGCCTGTTTTAGGTGTTCACGTAATAAGGTAATCCCTTCGCCTGTTCGTGCCGAAAGTTGAATGAGTGAGTAGCCGTTTACTTCGTTATATCCTAGTGCTTCACTCGTTAAATCGGCTTTATTACGAATGACAGTTACTGGCATATTTTTAGGTAAGCGTTCAATAAATTCTGGCCATAGCTTTTCGGGGTTGGTTTCTGTTGTGGTTGTGCTGTCTACCATGAACAGCACCCTGTCGGCTTGTTCAATTTCTTGCCAAGCACGTTCAATACCAATTCGTTCCACTTCATCACTCGCCTCGCGTAGTCCTGCGGTATCAATAATATGTAGTGGCATGCCATCGATGTGGATATGTTCACGCAGTACATCGCGCGTGGTGCCGGCGATGTCGGTAACAATGGCTGCCTCACGACCGGCTAGGGCATTAAGTAAGCTTGATTTACCTGCATTTGGTCGACCTGCGATGACAACTTTCATACCTTCACGAAGTAGCGATCCTTGTTTAGCTTCTTGCCTAACTTCGTTTAAGTGTGCAATCACTTCATTAAGCTGAGCTTCAATTTTGCCGTCAGATAAAAAGTCGATTTCTTCTTCAGGAAAGTCAATCGCCGCTTCGGTAAAAATTCTTAGATGAATCAACGATTCAACAAGTGCATCTATTTTCTTTGAAAAGACGCCTTGTAGCGATGAAATAGCCGATTTTGCCGCTTGCTCAGAACTGGCATCAATTAAATCAGCAATTGCTTCAGCTTGAGCAAGATCTAATTTATCATTTAAAAATGCGCGCTCTGAAAACTCCCCCGGTCGAGCAATGCGGACACTTGGGATTTCAAGAATGCGTTTTAAAAGTAAGTCTAAAATAATCGGCCCACCATGACCTTGTAATTCAAGCACATCTTCGCCCGTAAATGAGTGAGGATTAGGAAAGAATAAGGCAATGCCTTCATCTAACGTGCTACCATCTGATGCTAAAAAAGGTAAATAATTGGCATAACGAGGTTTAGGCAATTTGCCCAATACCGCTTGAGCAACAGTTTGAGCCTGAGGCCCTGAAACACGCAAAATACCAACCCCTCCACGCCCTGGAGGGGTTGCTTGTGCAACAATCGTATCTAAGTTCATTCTTTTCATTTTTAAATTAAACAGCAATGTTGCCATGATATCATGGACAATAAGTAAAAACAGCTGTTGCTTATGGTGATGCCGCTATTAGCTGATTGAATTAAAAAAATCGTAAAAAATTTGATTTAATCACAAGCATTAGCTTTTTTTAGCTTTAGGATGATCAAATACCCAAGAATTTGCTAATGCAAGTGGTTCTCTTATCATTGCAATATATTTATCAAAATTAGTCCAACTCAATGGTGCCGATAATCCTGATACTTTATTAAATCCCGAGCGTTTAGCTAACATAATTGAGCGTAATAGATGAAAATCATTCGTTACAATAACCGTGTTTCCTAATGGTAATACGTCATTTGCATATATAAATTGTTGAGCAGTTCGGGTTGATTTATCTTCAATATAAATTCTTGATGATTCAATGCCTTTTTTGATTAAGTAATCAGCCATTACACTAGCTTCGCTTGCTGACTCATCTTTGCCTTGCCCGCCACAAACAATGACTTTTGTATTGGGATTATTTTGCAAATAGTTAATCGCAACATCTAAACGAGCTTGTAATGTTGGAGGTGCCTGCGCAGGTGTTCCCACTACTTGTGAACCTAAAATCACCATGGTGTCAGCATTGTCTTGTGGTTTTTGCTCGGCATAACTAAGAATAATCACATTACAGACAATAAAATAACTTAATAGGGCGATAATGGCATATTTTACTAGTTGTATCATTTTCATTAACTTAAATTCCTTTTTTAAAGCAATCTTCAAAGTGATCATTGACTAACCCCATAGATTGCATAAATGCATAACAATGGTGTAGCCAATGTCAGTTATTCCTATACATTACAAATAAACCACATGCTTGCCTTTTTCTGGTTGGAACGTTGCTTTGCCAAATTCATCTAAGAAATAGGCAATATGATCGGCTTTATCCCCCACTAGGCGCCCTTTGACTTTATTCCATGTCATCAGGACTATCATGGCATCAGGTTCACAACTAATTAGCATGGGTTGTTCAAACTCCTCGTTCCAATAAAACTCGCCACCGTACAATTTATGCGCAGTGAGTAATAAGTAACATCCGTATTCTTGCGATATCATGTTGAGCTGTTCTTCTGATATGCTGAAGTTTTTTTCAGCCAGTTCACTGATGATCATTTCAACAACAGTGATGCTTTTTTCTGAATAGTCGAGCTGGTTAATGCTCCATGTTGGGCTGTTTAAAATGGCATTTTGCGCCCATGCTTCGATTTCTTGATACAGTTCGTTTTTTTGTTCAGTCATGTTGAGTTACTTCGCTATTAGGGTTAATTTGTTCTAGTTGTTTAACACTTTGCCACGCGGCTTCCATTTCTTCAAGTGTTGCTTGAGTTAAAGTAATATTTTTTTGTTGAAGGATCGATTCGACTTGTTTAAAGCGCCGCGTGAATTTTTGATTCGCTTGCTGCAAGCAGAGTTCTGATTTGATTTTTAAGTGCCTAGCTAAATTGACAGTTGCAAAAAGCAGGTCGCCAAGTTCTTCTTCTATTTTTTTTGGTTCACCATTGTTTTTGTTAAACTCTTGTTCAACTTCGTTGAGTTCTTCTTTGACTTTGTCTAAAACTGGTTGTAATTCTTGCCAGTCAAACCCTACTGATGCGCAGCGTTTTTGTATTTTGTCGGCTTTTATTAAGGCAGGAAGCGCATTTGGTATGTCGTCTAATAGTGAGTATTGTGCGCGGTTATTACGTTCGGTCTGTTTTAGTTGTTCCCAGTTTGGTTTTTCGGTGTTGTTATTGCCAATAGTGTTGTTACTGCCAAATATATGCGGGTGGCGATGCGTTAATTTATCCGCCACGGTTTGACAAATATCATCAAAATCAAATGCATTTTGTTCTTTTGCTAAATCAGCATAAAAAATAATGTGAAACAGTAGATCGCCAAGTTCATTTTTAAGTTCATGCATATCTTGCCGATCTATGGCGTCTAGCACTTCGTAGGTTTCTTCTAATGTATAGGATTTTAAAGATTTAAAAGTTTGCACGCGATCCCATTCGCACCCTTTTATCGGGTCGCGCAGTTGTTGAATAATGGCTTGCAGGCGTTGTAATTGGTTCAAGGTATTTTCCGTCGGTTTTTAATAATTAGTTGTGTTATTGTAAAACTTTCATTACAAAAGCGTTATTGATTTTAATATCAATCCCCATATATTTTGCTTTTGTTGGTAAATTGTTTGTTAAAACAACGTTAATATTTTAAAAAATATAGTTATTTACGGAACTTCTAGCTGATAAATGTAAATTGAGTATATAATACGTAGCTTTGAAATTAACTTTATAAAAAAATATGAATAATTTACGAGAACTTACGTTAAGAGGAACCATTCTTGGTGCCCTCATTACCGTTATTTTTACAGCGTCAAATGTCTATCTTGGTTTAAAAGTAGGATTGACATTTTCCTCAGCAATTCCTGCTGCAGTGATTTCGATGGCTGTACTGCGTTTATTTTCAGGCGCAACGATTTTAGAAAATAATATGGTGCAAACGCAAGCTTCAGCGGCTGGAACGCTTTCATCCATTATTTTTGTTCTTCCTGGCCTGTTAATGATCGGTTATTGGCAAGGGTTTCCGTTTTGGTTAACGTTTGCTGTGTGTGCCGGTGGCGGAATGCTTGGGGTTTTATTTTCTATCCCTTTGCGTCATGTGATGGTTGTTAAAAGTGATTTGCCTTATCCTGAAGGCGTGGCTGCGGCTGAAATTTTAAAAGCAGGCTCTAAAACTGATAATAACGAAGCAAATGATGGGCTTAAGGATATTTTATTTGGTGGTACAATCGCTTCTGTTGTTAGTTTATTTACCAATGGCTTTCGCGTGTTATCTGATAGTGCGGCTTATTGGTTTAGTGCAGGTAAGTCTATTTTTCAATTACCTATGGGGTTTTCTTTAGCATTACTTAGTGCCGGTTATTTAGTTGGCATTATGTCTGGCATTGCTATTTTGATTGGTACAATTATTGGTTGGGGATTTGGTATTCCAATTTTAAGTCTTATCACTGATTATGATTCGAGTGAGCCTTTAGCTAAAGTTGCGATGAGCTTTTGGGCAAAAGATATCCGCTTTATTGGGGCTGGTACAATTGCGATTGCCGCTATTTGGACGTTACTGACTTTAGTTAAACCAATGATTGAAGGATTAAAGCTCTCTTTTAAAAGTATGCGTTCAGATGTGTCAGCCAATGATATTGCACCAACCGAGCGTGATTTATCACCTAAAGCTATCTTCTTAATTATGGCTGGTATGCTAGTTATTTTGCTAGTGACTTTTTATAGCTTTATTGCAGATAGTGGTTTGTCGGCAGGAGTTGCTTGGTCATTAGTACTTTGTGCTACCTTGTTTGCGTTTATTATGGGCTTTTTAGTGGCTGCCGCTTGTGGTTATATGGCAGGGCTTGTTGGCTCATCAGCTAGCCCAATATCAGGGATTGCTATTGTTGCCGTGATTGTTATTTCGTTAGTTTTATTAGGTTTGGGTGAAGCCAATGGTATGTTAGCCTCTATCGAGGGTTCTAATTTTGCCACAGCGCTTGCGCTGTTTACTACTAGTGCGGTGTTATCAATCGCTTGTATCTCAAACGATAATTTGCAAGATCTAAAAACAGGTTATTTAGTACATGCAACACCATGGAAACAACAAGTTGCGTTATTAATTGGCTGTGTGGTTGGTGCGATTGTTATTGCCCCTATTTTAGAAATTTTATATAACGCTTACGGCTTTACAGGAGCTTTACCTCGTGCTGATATGGATCCTAAACAAGTGTTAGCTGCACCACAAGCAACATTAATGACAACAATTGCTAAAGGTATTTTTTCGCATCAACTTGATTGGACAATGATCTTAATTGGGCTTGCTTTAGGTACAATTGTTATCATTATTGACTTAATTCTAGCTCAAAATAAATCTAAGTTTCGTATACCAGCTCTTGCTATTGGTTTAGGTATTTATTTACCTCCAAGTATTACAACACCAATTATTATTGGTACTTTTTTATCATGGATAATTAAACGTTATTCTTATAAAAAAGCACAAGCACAAAATTTAGATCCAGAAGCGCAATTTAAGAAAGTGGATCGTAAAGCCGCATTAATTGCGTCAGGACTAATTGTTGGCGAGAGCTTGGTCGGCGTGTTATTAGCTGTTGTGATTGTTATTAGTATTACAAGTGGCGGGAATGATGCACCGCTTGCTATTTCGGCCGATTTAGGTGTGTTACCTGAGTTTTTAGGCCTTTTCGTTTTTGTTAGCGTCTGTCTGTTTTTTATTCGCCGTGCTTTGACGGCAGTAAAGAAATAGTTTAGTTAAAACGCCGTTAAATTTAAGCCCTTTATTCGTTGTAACAAAGGGCTTTTTTATTTACATTGATTGTTTTTATGTCATGCTTTATTGTAAGGCACTAAAATAGTATTTTATTAACATATTTTATTTTGAATAATAGATAATAATATCATGATAGTATTTGACTCCATCCAAGTTCGCCGCGGTATTAATTTACTTTTAGATAATGCTTCTGCTACGATTAATCCAAAACAAAAAGTTGGGTTAGTGGGTAAAAATGGTTGTGGAAAATCCACCCTGTTTTCGCTAATTAAAGGTGAAATTCAAGCTGATGCAGGCTCGTTAAGTATTCCTACTCAGTGGCAACTTGCTTGGGTGAATCAAGAAACGCCAGCATTAGATATCCCTGCTATTGAATACGCCATTGATGGTGATCGTGAGTATCGGCAATTAGAAAAGCAGTTAGATAGTGCTAATGAGCAAAATAATGGAGAACAAATTGCGCTTGTACATGAAAAGCTTGATACAATCGATGCCTGGACTATTCGAGCACGAGCTGCAACGCTTTTGCACGGTTTAGGGTTTTCTAACGAGCAATTGCAATTCCCCGTTAAATCCTATTCTGGTGGTTGGCGAATGCGATTGAATTTGGCGCAAGCGTTAATGTGTCGTTCCGATTTATTACTACTTGATGAACCCACCAATCACCTTGATTTAGATGCGGTCATTTGGCTTGAAAAATGGCTAAGTAACTATTCAGGTACATTAATTTTAATTTCTCATGATCGGGATTTTTTAGATCCTTTAGTCAATAAAATTATTCATATTGAACAAAAAAGTTTATTTGAATACACCGGTAACTACTCGTCATTTGAGATCCAACGTTCAACTAAACTTGCTCAACAACAATCACTTTATGAAAGCCAACAGCTTAAGGTGGCTCATCTGCAAAGTTATATTGATCGTTTTAGAGCTAAAGCAACCAAAGCCAAGCAAGCTCAAAGTCGAATTAAAATGTTAGAACGAATGGAGCTAATTGCGCCTGCTCATGTGGATAATCCATTTCATTTTAGCTTTAAACCATCAGAATTTTTGCCTAGTCCACTATTAATGATGGACAAAGTTGTGGCTGGCTATGACGATAAAATTATATTAGAAAAGATTAAACTCAACTTAGTTCCTGGTTCACGCATTGGGTTATTAGGACGTAATGGCGCAGGGAAATCAACGCTCATTAAGCTACTAGCAGGTGAAATCCAACCCAAAGCAGGAAATATTAATTTAGCAAAAGGTGTGCAATTAGGTTATTTTGCTCAACACCAATTGGAATACTTGCGCGCTGATGAATCCCCTCTTTGGCATTTAATGCAACTTGCTGAACCCAAAAATACGGAACAAGAGCTGCGTAATTATTTAGGTGGCTTTGATTTTCAAGGCGATAAAGTGACCGAGCCTGTTAAGACTTTTTCAGGTGGTGAAAAGGCACGTCTTGTTTTAGCTTTAATTGTGTGGCAAAAACCAAATCTACTTTTATTAGACGAACCAACTAACCATTTAGATTTAGATATGCGACAAGCATTAACTGAGGCGTTAATTGATTTTGACGGTGCATTAGTGGTGGTGTCACATGATCGCCATTTGCTGCGTTCAACTACCGATGAATTCTATTTAGTCCATGATCATAAAGTTGAGCCATTTGATGGTGATCTTGAGGATTATCAAAAATGGTTAGCTGAAGTGCAAAAAACAGAAAATCCATCAAATGATGAAAATCAGTCAATAAAAAAAGAAAATACCACTAATATTTCGGCTCAGGATCGTAAAGAACAAAAACGTAAACAAGCCGAATTACGTGCACAAATGCAACCGATTAAGAAACAGTTACAAAAAGAAGAGCAGTTACTTGATAAATTAACCAATCAACTAAAACAAATTGAAGAACAATTGTCAGATCCTGTAATCTATGACGCGAGCAAAAAAGCTGAACTTACCACTTTATTACTAGAGCAAAGTCAGCTTAAAAATCAATTAGAAGAGACGGAGTTACAGTGGCTAGATTTGCAACAACAACTAGAAGCCTTTAATTTGGATTAATAACAATTAATTTTGTTAAAAAGTTTCAGGAAATACGACGTTTTAGTATAAAAACACCAGCAATCTAACTGTAGCTAGAATTTCCATTAAAGAGCTTTACTGCCAATATGGTATGACTAACTCCACCTTTTATAAATGGCGGAAAAAATACGATAGTATGGAAAGTTCAGATATCAAACCTTTAAAAGAACTTAAGGCGGAATATCGTAAACTCAAACAAAGCTAAGTCTATAAATCTCTGTGATTTTTTAAAGGATTATTTTAACCATGAAGTGTAAACAACTTGGTGTTTTTCTACAATTAACGTGTTAAAAAAGTTTATTAAACAAGCTTAAAACGGTTAAATTATAATATTTGAAGTTGATCACAGAATTAATATTTTCATAGTAAATAACGCATTGTTGGCTTTCTTTTTTTACTTTTTCATAATATTGTTACGCGTAACTGTTATGCATAACAATATTTGGAATAAAAGGAGAAAATCATGCAATCTTTATTTGAACTAAAAGGAAAACGCGCTTTAATTACAGGTTCAGCGCAAGGCATTGGTAATTTGCTTGCTACAGGTTTAGGGCGATATGGGGCAAGTATTGTTATTAATGATATTACCCAAGAACGTGCTGAAAATGCAGCAAGCCAACTTAAATCACAAGGCATTGATGCCGTTGGCGTCGGTTTTGATGTAACCAATTATGACTCGGTCAAACAAGCCATTGATCGTATCGAAAAAGAGATCGGGCCTATTGATATATTAATCAATAACGCTGGCATTCAACGTCGTCACCCATTTACTGAATTTCCTGAAGCAGATTGGGATGCTGTTATTAATGTTAATCAAAAAGCCGTTTTTTTAGTTTCACAGCAAGTCGCTAAATACATGATCACTCGTAAGCAAGGAAAGATCATTCATATTTGCTCAATGCAAAGCGAACTCGGTCGCGACACCATTACCCCCTATGCCGCATCAAAAGGCGCAGTGAAAATGCTTGTAAAAGGCATGTGCGTTGAACTTGCACGCTACAACATTCAAGTCAATGGTATTGGTCCTGGCTATTTTGATACTGAAATGTGCAAAGCTTTGGTTGAAAACAAAGAATTTACTCAGTGGTTATGTCAAAGAACGCCTGCTGCCCGCTGGGGTAAACCTGAAGAACTTATTGGTTCTGCTGTATTTTTATCGTCTGCGGCATCAAATTTTGTCAATGGACATATTCTTTATGTTGATGGCGGAATGTTAGCTGCAGTTTAAAACTATATTGCGGTAATTATATTTTTACGAACTTAATTCAAGGAAGGTTAAAGCAATATACAAATAAAAATTAATAAAAGCATGGATGAAAATTGTCGCAAAATCACTTTATTATTAATTGAAAGCGAGAATGAACATGAATATAACAAATAAAGCCCCTATAAATAAACTAGCGCCATCTCGTTGGTGGCGATTAATGCCAATTATTTTTATTACTTATAGTTTAGCTTATTTAGATCGTGCCAATTATGGTTTTGCCGCAGCAGCGGGAATTAATAAAGATTTAGACATAAGTCCAAGCACATCGTCATTAATTGGCGCTCTTTTTTTCCTTGGCTATTTCTTTTTCCAAGTACCGGGATCGGTTTATGCAGTTAGGCGAAGTGTTCGTAAGCTAATTTTTGTATGTTTAATACTGTGGGGATTGTGTGCCGCATTGACAGGGATGGTCAGTAATATCCCAACACTTATGGCGATCCGTTTTATACTTGGTATTGTTGAAGCAGCGGTTATGCCATCAATGTTAATTTATATCAGTACATGGTTTACTAAAGCCGAACGTTCAAAAGCCAATACATTTTTAGTTTTAGGGAACCCTGTAACCGTATTGTGGATGTCAATTGTATCAGCGCACTTGATCGACCTTTATGGTTGGCGCGAAATGTTCATAATTGAAGGCTTACCGGCTGTATTATGGGCAGTGGTTTGGTGGTTGCTTGTACGTGACAAACCATCCGAAGTTAAATGGCTTACCAACGCCGAAAAAGCTGATTTTAAAGCTGTCATGGATAAAGAACAACAAAATATCAAACTAATGCGTAACTATGGCGAAGCGTTCCGTTCTGCCAGTGTTATTAAACTTTGTGCAGTGCACGCATTATGGAGTATTGGTGTATATGGTTTTATGATGTGGATGCCGTCAATCATCAAATCGGCAGGCAATGTTGATATTATATCGGTTGGGTGGTTTGCAGCTATTCCTTATTTTGTTGCGATTGCTATGATGTTAATGGTTTCTTTTTATTCTGACAAACTACAAAATCGTAAACTTTTTGTTTGGCCATTATTACTTGTTGCAACCATTGCATTTTTTACTGCTTATTTGCTTGGGGCTGAACATTTTTGGATCTGTTTTGTGCTTTTATCACTTGCTGCTGGCTGTATGTACGCACCTTATGGACCTTTCTTTGCTTTAATTCCTGAATTATTACCAAGCAATTTATCTGGCGTGTCTATTGGCTTAATTAATAGTTTTGGAGCACTTGGGGCATTTATTGGTGCTTGGCTAGTGGGTGTTATCAATGCAGCAACGGGCAGTGCTGGAGCGTCATATATCTTTATGGGCGTATCTTTAGTTTTATCCGTTATTTTGATGGCTAGCGTTAAAGCGCCTAAAAAATAACTAATAATGTCAAAAAAATAAGAAGGCAATGGATACTGCCTTCTTAATTTATTCTAACAAATATTATTTATTTTCTTGTTTTTACTGGTAAAATGCCACACATTCAACCAGCATCCCTCCTAAAATAACAGGTTATGAAAGATAAGCGTATTAGTTTACAAGATATTGCCAATTTAACTGGCGTGACTAAAATGACCATTAGTCGCTATCTAAAAAACCCTAAACAAGTCTCTGAAAAAAACCAAGAAAAAATAGCAAAAGTCTTAAAAGAGATCCAATATATTCCCAATCTTGCGCCACAAATAATGCTAGGTTCGCGCAGTCATTGTATTGGCATTGTTATACCGTCTTTTAAAAACCAAATATTTACAGAAGTGCTTGCTGGTATTGAATCGGTCGCATCAGCTCACAATTACCAAACAATCATTACTAACTATAATTATGATAAACAGTTAGAAGAAGAAAAAATTATTAACCTGCTGTCATACAACGTCGACGCTCTTGTCTTGATGGAAAAGGAGCACACTCAAACCACTCTACAATATTTAAAAACCGCTAATATTCCTGTTGTTGAACTTATGGATATCACCAAAACATTTTTTGATATCCAAGTTGGTTTTGATAATGAACAAGCTGCCTATGATATGACTTTGCAAATGATTGAATCTGGCAAAAAAAATATCATCTATTTTAATTCCATTGCAAGTGCACGAGATAGCCAACGTTACAAAGGTTATCAATGTGTTATGAAACAATCAGGATTAACACCACGTCAGATTATCCCCAATGCAATATCATCAATAGATTTAGGCAAAAGTTTATTTCACCAAGCAATTCAAAAATACCCTGATATGGATGGCATTTTATGTACTAACGACGATATGGCAATAGGTGTATTACTTGAGTGCCAAAATTATCAGATCCCTGTTCCTGAACAAATTGCTATTGCAGGCTTTCATGGTTTAGAGATTGGTCGAGCAAACAACCAAAAAATTGCAACTGTCATCACCCCACGATTTGAGATTGGTAAAGTTTCAATCGAATTATTATTGCAAAAATTAAATGGTGAGCGAGTGAAAAGTAGTGTTAATTTAGATTATAAGATTGATAAAGGGCAGACAATTTAGTTAATTTTTCGTTAAAAAACGGTCAGTAAAGATATTGATTTTATTGAAGTTTTTTTGAAAGTGAAAATCAGGCATAAATATGCCTGATTGATAGCTTAAAAAAATCTAGCGGGATTGTTAATCATCGCTATAGCCTAAACTTCTTAATGCCCGCTCATCATCGGCCCAGCCCGCTTTGACTTTGACCCAAAGTTCTAGATGGACTTTGTTGTCAAAAAATGATTGCATGTCTTTACGCGCTTCAATACCAATTTTTTTGATTTTTTCGCCTTTGTTGCCAATGACCATTTTCTTTTGTCCGTCACGCTCAACTAAGATTAGTCCGTTAATGCGGTACATTCCATTACGTTCGTCAACTTTAAATTGTTCAATTTCAACCGTTACTGAATAAGGTAATTCATCACCTAAAAAACGCATAAGTTTTTCACGGATAATTTCTGATGCCATAAAGCGTTGCGAGCGGTCGGTAATGTAATCTTCAGGGAAATGATGTTCCCCTTCTGGTAAGTGTTTTTTGACGATATCTTTTATGATATCAACGCCTTCACCTTTTTCGGCACTGATTGGCACCACATCAAGGAAGTTAACTTTTTGGCTGATTGCTTGAATGTGAGGTAATAGTTGTGTTTTGTCAGTGACGTTATCGATTTTATTAATGACTAATAATACTGGGCATTTGCAGTTTTTGAGTTTGTTGGCAACCATTTCATCGTCGTCATTCCAATGAGTCCCTTCAACAACAAAAATCACAAGTTCAACATCCCCAATTGAGCTACTTGCCGCTCGGTTCATTAGGCGATTGATGGCTCTTTTTTCTTCAATGTGCAGCCCCGGCGTGTCAATATAGATAATTTGGTCGTTATTCTGCGTGTCAATACCGACAATGCGGTGCCTTGTAGTTTGCGCTTTGCGCGAGGTAATCGAGATCTTTTGACCAAGCAATTGGTTTAATAGCGTTGATTTACCTACATTTGGTCGCCCCACAATGGCGACAAATCCACAATGTTGTGTTGTTTCTGTCATTTTATACCTAATTGGTTGAGTGCTTCTTGTGCTGCTATTTGTTCTGCTTTTCGGCGACTTAAACCGCGACCTAAATATTGGCGGTCGTCATTATCGATTTTGCACTGAATTAAGAATTCTTGTTCATGATTATCACCTGTGACTTCAACAATAAGATAACATGGGCGTGGACGATGAGTCCCTTGCAAATATTCTTGTAATTTTGTTTTGGCATCTTTTTGTTTTATGCCTGGTTGAATTTGGTTTAAACGAGTTTGATACCACGATAAGATTAACTGACGAATTGTGTCGATGTTGCTATCTAAGTAAATGGCGCCAATTATGGCTTCAACCGTATCAGAAATAATTGATTCGCGACGAAATCCGCCGCTTTTTAGCTCGCCTTGTCCCAAAATAAGGTGATCGCCTAATTTAAAATCTTTACCCATTTCGGCAAGCATTTGACCGCAAACAAGTGTTGCTCGCATTTGGCTCAGATCGCCTTCGTCTTGTTTGACAAAGCGGTGATATAGCTCATCAGCAATGACAAAACTTAAGATTGAATCCCCTAGGAACTCTAAACGTTCGTTATGCATTTTATTAGCACTTCGGTGAGTGAGCGCTAATTCAAGTAGTGATAGATCTTGAAACTGATAGCCGATCGATTGTTGAATTTGAGTAAATTTTTTCATAATGATAATTTTTAATGTATTCCACCAATACGACTAAAGCGAATTCCTGTTGGCCACTCATCTGGTTGTTTTTCAAAGCTGATCCAAATTGCGGTTGCTTTACCCACAAAGTTACCTTCAGGCACAAAGCCAAAGTATCGACTGTCACCGCTGTTGTCACGGTTGTCACCCATCATAAAGTAGTGACCTTGTGGTACAACCCAAGTGGCTATTGGTTGATCTTTTTGGTGGTAATAATAATTTGGATCTTCTTGCGATCCTTGTGTAATTAAAATGTCGTGCGGTTTGTCGCCTAGTGTTTCTTGCTGAATGTCCATATTTAATGTTACAACACTACTCGTGTCGGTAATACCTTTATCAGCATATTGCTGTAAGGTGTAAAAGCTTGGAGAAGTTTTAAATTGCTCATGAACCTCTTTCCAGTTGCTTGGTTTTGGTTCGCTGTAATGCAAGTCAAGTGGCTTTGATTGCTGGCCTTTACAATCAGTATCCGTTGTTTGGCACGCTGGATAAATTACAATTTTCTTTTCTTTAACCAGATAGACGACTTTGTCACCAGGTAAACCAACCACACGTTTAATCAGATCCATTTGCGGAACATTTGGATGTTTAAATACCGCTACATCACCACGTTTAGGGTGCCCTGTTGGGATGATGACGGTGTTAGTAATAGGATCACGCAAGCCATAAGCGTATTTTTCAACCGCAATAAAGTCACCAATTAGTAACGTTTGCATCATTGATCCTGATGGGATTTGAAACGGTTCATATAAAAATGAGCGGATAAAAAATACAACAAATAAAACTGGGAAAAACGAAGCCAAGTTTTCAACCCAAACTTTGGGTTTTCCTATTTCGGCAAGGAGCTTTCCGTCAGCCTCGCCATTGCTTTGAGTGCGAATTTCTTCTACTTTACGCTGTCTTGCTGGTTTCCATTTGAATTTTTCTAAAAACCAAAAGATCCCAGTAATGAAAGTTGCGGTTGCTAATATGATGGCAAATATTCCAGCCATTTTTTTTCCTCTTTAAATGAATTTTTTTATCAATTCGTTCTAATTAGTTAATCTTTTCCTACATGCAAAATTGCTAAAAATGCTTCTTGTGGTAATTCAACATTACCAACTTGTTTCATGCGTTTTTTACCTTCTTTTTGCTTTTGTAAAAGTTTCTTTTTACGACTCACATCGCCACCATAACATTTGGCCAATACGTTTTTGCGTAGTTGTTTTACAGTTGATCGTGCTATAACATGATTGCCGATAGCCGCTTGTATAGCAATATCAAACAGTTGACGAGGAATAAGATCTTTCATCTTTTCAACTAATTCCCGCCCACGATATGGTGCGTTGTCTTTGTGGGTAATCAAGGCTAACGCATCGACACGTTCACCATTTATTAATACATCCAATCTTACCATGTCGGCAGCTTGGAATCGTTTAAAGCTGTAGTCTAATGAGGCATACCCGCGCGAAGTTGATTTTAGTTTGTCAAAAAAGTCTAATACGACTTCGGTCATTGGTATTTCGTATGTTAAGGCTACTTGGTTTCCATGATAAACCATGTTGGTTTGCACACCACGTTTTTCAACACAGAGTGTGATGACGTTGCCTAAATAAGTTTGCGGAACTAATATGTTACATTCTGCTATTGGTTCGCGTAATTCTTGAATGTTATTTACTGCTGGTAACTTAGCAGGGCTATCAACGTAGATAATGTCATTGGATGTGGTTAGCACTTCATAAACAACCGTTGGTGCAGTAGTTATAAGATCGAGGTTGTATTCACGCTCTAAACGCTCTTGGATAATTTCCATATGCAGTAAACCAAGAAAACCACAACGGAATCCAAATCCTAATGCCCCTGAATTTTCTGGCTCATAAAACAATGAGGCATCATTCAAGCTTAATTTACCAAGCGCATCACGAAAAGCTTCATAATCGTCAGAGCTGGTTGGGAATAATCCTGCATAAACTTGTGGTTTGACCTTTTTAAAGCCAGGTAATGGTTCTTGTGCCGGTGCTTTTGCTAAAGTTAAAGTATCCCCTACTGGCGCACCTAAGATATCTTTGATAGCACAAACAACCCAACCCACTTCACCACAATGCAGGCATTGTTTATCAACTTGTTTAGGCGTAAATATACCAAGTCGATCAACGTTGTATGTCATGCCTGTACTCATAACTTTAATTTTGTCACCTTTGTTTAATTCACCATTTTTTATGCGAATTAATGAGACAACACCTAAGTAATTATCAAACCATGAATCAATAATAAGTGCTTGTAATGGTGCGCTTGAGTCGCCTTCTGGTGGTGGAATGTCGTTGACAAGTTGTTCAAGAACATCAGTCACGCCAACGCCTGTTTTAGCTGAACAGCGAACAGCATTACTTGCATCGATGCCGACAATGTCTTCGATTTCGGCCGCAACGCGCTCTGGTTCAGCTGCGGGTAAATCAATTTTGTTTAGAACTGGTACAACTTCAAGATCCATGTCTAAAGCGGTATAGCAGTTTGCTAGTGTTTGTGCTTCAACGCCTTGCCCTGCATCGACAACTAATAATGCACCTTCACAAGCGGCAAGCGAGCGTGAGACTTCATACGAAAAGTCAACATGACCTGGAGTATCGATAAAATTGAGCTGATAGGTTTCGCCATTTTTAGCATGATAATCAAGCGTAACACTTTGTGCTTTGATGGTGATACCTCGCTCACGCTCAAGATCCATTGAGTCGAGCACTTGGGCTTCCATTTCACGATCTGAAAGTCCACCACAAATTTGAATTATGCGGTCTGAAAGCGTTGATTTACCATGGTCAATATGGGCAATAATTGAAAAATTGCGGATATTTTTATTCATATTAATAATATTATAATGAGTATCTTGGTTATTAATGGTTAACTATCTAAAATGCCTTTGGTTATTACCAACATTGCTAATAAGTACATAGTCATAAAGGAAACATTTTACACATTTATCACTGCTAAGCATAGCGTTATCGAGAAGTTTGCACTTATTTCTGGATAATATTTTGTGCTATACGTTCAAGCGTGGTATGCGGTAAATTACCAATGATGATAATATTTTTGTGTCCCAAGTTAGTTGAATAAATAGTGCGTCCACCTTGTTGAATAATTTGATGTGATTGTTTAGCTTGTTCAGAAGAAATATTAACTGTAAATGAAAACACACCATCTGAAAACAATTTAGTTGCAATATCAGAGTTGTAAAAATTCAAATTATAAGCAGCTATTTCCTTAAACCCTTTAGGTAACCACGCTAATCGCCATTGTTCAAACGCACTATCTTGTTTTTCGATCGATAATAAAACAGGATAGGTTCGATTGTTGATATAATCTAGCTGTTTTTTCTTATCAAAATTTTCATCTAGCTGGATCACTTTTATCTGATTAATAATGTTGTTATTTTGATCTAATAAATCAACTCTGATCGGCAAATAGGTTTGATCATCAATCCAGATCAGGTAGCTATAACGATCCTTTTCTTTGGCGATGATTTTTACCTGTTGTGCACTACGATTTGCCGTTCTTGCTTTGCCTAATAGAATAAAATCGTAAAACTCGCTTAGATCATTAAAATTATTATAAATCACATCAGGAAAAGCCTCGATGATGCGTGGGCTTGTGATCGAAAACGAGGGGCTATCAGGTTGAAAGTAACTCGTTACACCATTATGCAAGATGATCTCTTTATTTGGACCTTCAAGATAGCGTAGGCAGGCATTAATGTCATTTTTGTTTGCTGCGCCTAAATGGCTATATTCAAATGTAGTTGCATATTGATCTTTATCTTCAAATAAAAAGTGAATATGGTAATTTTGTGTTTGAGCTGCATGATGCATTTTATTTAATAGCGTTAAGGCATCATCAGTATCATTAGCGTAAATGGATGCTGAAAAAAACACAAAAAACAGAGTGAAAATAAAATTTCTACTCTGTTTTATAAAATGTGGTACAAAATAATAAGGTAATTTCATTTCCAATTAGTGAGCATTTAGTCTTTTTTGTAATTCATAATCTTGTACAAGCAATCTGATTTTGTCGTATTGTCGCTCTTCAAGCTGTTGCTGATCATTTTGCTGATGAATTCCACCTACTGGCGCAATATTAACACCGACAGGAACAGTGTTTAATGTAGGGATGCCATTTGTATTATCCGTTTGGCTTTGCTGATATTGAACACCGGCAATAATGCCAAGCGTGACACATGCAGCAAGCCCAACTTGGCTGGCTTTAGCAAAAAAGTCTTTAACGTGAATCCAAATTAAGTTTTCAGCTTTTGGTTGTGTGGTTGTTTTGATATTTGGTTGATCTGTTAGATTATTGTATAAATCTTCACTTGCAATAGCTTGAGCAATTTGCTTAGAGATATCTAACTTTAATGCGCTACTATGCAACTCACCTCGCATTGCTTCTCTTACAATATGATAGCGGTGCCAGCATGCTTGTAAACTTTCATTATGCGATACTTCATCAATAATATGATCGTTTGTGAATTCGCCATCCATAAATAATGAAAGTTGCTCTTTTTGTTCAATTTGCATAGTAGATACCTTAAATTTATGACTACTTTTTATCAATTTGTTTGTAGCCATTAACCGAGTAATGGTTTTAGTTTTTCATCTATTGCTTCACGCGCTCTAAAGATACGTGATCGCACTGTTCCAACGGGTGTATCCATAATGTCAGCGATCTCTTCGTAGCTTAAGCCATCAATTTCACGCAATGTAATTGCCGTTTTTAAATCATCTGGCAGAGCTTCAATCGTTGCAAATACGGTCTTTTTTACTTCGTCTGAAAGTGCTAAATTTTCAGGATTATCAAGATCCCTTAATGAATCGGCACCTTCATAACTTTCTGCTTCGCTAGCGTCAATGTCTGATGCTGGCGGCCTTCGTCCTTGAGAGGTTAAGTAATTTTTAGCCGTATTAACTGCAATACGATACAACCACGTGTAAAAAACACTTTCACCTTTAAAAAGACTTAATGAACGATATGCCTTAATAAAAGTTTCTTGCACAACATCAGGAACTTCAGACGCTAATACATAACGAGAAACTAAATGAGCTAATTTATTTTGATAACGAACCACAAGTAAATTAAATGCGTTTTTGTCACCATTGACAACGCGATCAACTAATACTTGGTCTGTTACTTGCTCCCCCATTAAAGGCCATTCCTTATTATGTTAATAACTGTCAATAGGCCCAAATTTGTGCACACAAACAGTTAGATTCTTAAATTACAAAAAAGTTCCCATTATTTTAATAGAAATTTAATTATTTTACTTATTAATTGTAAATTTTTATCTTTTTTATACTAAAACACATGCTTTCCTGAAAGTTTTTGACATAATTCTATTTAAATAAGATCATTTTGATCGTTTAATTGACGGGTATGATCTTGCGTTCACCTGAGTCATTATATGTGATTTGATAAAATTGAGGTAGATTAAAATTAACAGCACTGCCCGTTGTAAAAGTAAAACGATCGTCAGATAAAACATAAAAATCGTTGATATCTTTTACCATATTTTCTTTTGAACCGTTACAATTACGGTAAATTTCAACCTGATTATGTTCATTTAAGATGTAAAGATCAAAACCCGATTCGGTATCTTCAAAAATGAACTGGATGATCCCTCTATAAGCAATGCTGTCGATTTCTTTGGGTAGTTCATTGGTTTCGTCTAAAATATTTAACGGTCTACCTTGTATTTTGTTGTTTGATACGGCACCATAAAAATCGATCGCATTTTCAAATTGATGGCTAGAAACACCTAATCGTTCAAAAAATAGATACCAAGAAGATCCCCCCACCCTTAATGGTTTGACTTGTGTTGAATTGTTTTCAGTCGTGGTTAAGCGCAAATCAACACATTCATCCATAAGTTTTTTTATTTGTTGTTTGATTTCGCAACTTAAGTGTTCACTATAACAAAAAATTTCAATTGAATTAGGAAGATCAGCATTTTTGTGCATGCGATTTAATAATGCTTTAATCGCTTCAAGCACGGACAGTGATCCGCTAAAATGAAGCATACGAATTTCATTCCATGAATTTCTATAAAGAAGATCAATTGTTCCAACTAAGCTAAGTTCATCTTTACCGTAATTAAGTACGCTATTAGCCACTTCATTATCTATCTTTATGTTGGCAGTGGGATCATCTTCCAGATTTAAAATGATCGCTAAATGGCGAATTTCACATGGCCCATATAACTGTTCTTCAGTTGCAGCAGGAACATCGATGGGAAAGTAATTTTTTAAATCGGCGATCAATTTATTGATTTTTGAGTTATTACGATTTTCACCATTCCGATAATAAAATTGGGTAGTATCAGCAATTAAACCATTAAAATAACACCAACCAACCAGTTTTACTAAATATTTGCTATATTCAAGATATTGATGACCAATAATTGATTGCAACATGGGTTTTTGGTTATAAACATACCATCCTGCTCGATTGATGCGATCTTCTGCCACATGAATAAACGTCAAGGCATCTTCTTGCAAATTGTCGGATATATTAAGTTTTAATGTTGTTATTTTGCCTGGTAATACTTCAAAAGCAGCATAGAGTTTACGCGTTAAGATCGCCAGATCTTGAGGACTAATTAATGAGTCTAAATTATTACGACGACCAAAATTGAGCAGGTTCCGATAGCCTGTCATCATGGTGTGTAATAAAATTTCATGCATTTCTCGAACTTGTTCTATTTTCCAAGTTTGGCAGGCATCTAATTTGGCAATTTGTTGCTCACTCCAGCCCCAATTTTTAACTAAATCACTCAAAATAGTACGACGCCAAGATGGTGATTGTATAGGGATTGATAGTTTTTCATTTACTTTTAAATAAAAACAGTTGCGAATTAGCTCAAGCCGTTCATAGTCATTAATTTCTACAAGATAGTTACTGATTCTGTCTAACAGCATGTAGTATGAATCTAGATTTATTCCTTGATGTTTTTTACCTTTTTGAATAAATTCCTTCATCTGGTAAGCAATCGGCTTATTTTCGGGATAGATCCATGAATACGCTTCTAATAATAGAGTTTTAAGTACCGCTTTAAAGGGAGAATCGATACTTTTATAAAGCTGCCATAAACTTGCACCAAAATACTCTTGTGCAGATAAGCCAGTTAGTGGCCCAAAATCAATCCAGTCATTTCTCTCAATTAAATTAAGATCAACCATAGCGTTAACGCACTGTTCATAAGTGGGATAAGTGACATTATTTACGGTATAGTTATAAGGCACAGCAAACCATAACAAAAATTTTCCTGCTAATAAATTAGCGGAACGGTAAAATTCTTCAAGCAATAAAATATGTTGTGCAGAGCCACAGTTTTCACCCATTAAACATTCGTGATGTTGATTGATAAAACGATCGGCATCGACCACAAATAACGTTAATTTGACTTGCAAATTTGCTGCCCATTTTTCGATTAATCGACATTTTTGTTGTAACGCTTCTTTTTGTTGATCTGTTAAATTGTTTTCAATACATATCCAAATATCAAGATCAGATTTTACCGATTGTCCAAGAGAGCAAGTACTTCCCATCGAATATAAAGCGGAGATTGCCGGTGGTCGTGTTTGAGTTGGAGTTTGGTCTGTGGGTGGAATAAAATTAAATTTGCTTTTCAGTAGTTTATTTGCATCATTAGATAATTGATAACAAGCAATACTAGAAGGGATATAACCTTCTATATATCCAGGTAATTGAGGCGTATGGTAATGAAAAAGAGCGGGAAGTAGCAAAAATACCTGTTGAAATTCAGGCGACATACCAATAAGCGCACGCTCACGCTTTAAATTGGCAAGATCTTCGAGTTCTTTTTTAAGGTTATTGATATAATATTGCATAGCTTCAATTAGGTAAAACATGCGTATTAAACTAACGCTTTTATTAAATCTAGCATTTTATTCGTGTAAGGTAAATAGAACAACAATTTAAATTAAATGCTGAATAAAATTAATTATTATGATCACAATCGAAAAGATAACAAAACAGATTCAAAAAAAACAGATTATAAAATGTGTTGATAATAAAGCAGCTGTGCTATTGCCGATCGTTCATGTTGATGATCAACTCCAGCTATTGTTTCAAGTCAGATCAAAAAAGCTAAAATGGCAACCGGGGGATATCTGCTTTCCTGGTGGTCGTGTTGAATTAACGGATATTAATCCCGAACACACGGCTAAACGTGAAACCGCTGAAGAATTAGGCATTGCCCTTAATCAAATCACAATTTTAGGACAATTACCCAAATTTATTGCTACGTTAGGTATGATGATTTATCCATTTGTAGGCACAATAAATTCATTAGATGATTTGCAACTAAACCATGACGAAGTTGAGCAGATTTTTACAGTTCCTATTAAGTGGTTTATTGACAATCAACCACAATGTGCAACGATGTTTTTAGGACATAAACCTGCCGATAATTTTCCATTTGATGTTATTACTAATCGTTCAACCAGTTGGCAAAAAAGGTCTGAACATGCGGTCTATTTTTATCAGTATCAAAATTGGGTTATTTGAGGATTAACAGCACAATTGCTTAGATTTTTTATTGATACAATTGGTGAATAATCATTATCAACAAAATAATTAAAAACACACATCGATTAACACCATTTTAAGCAATTAGTGCTAGGTGATCGACAGTTTTATTAAAAGAACTTGAGGATTATTACTGAACGTCTTATAAAGGTGCTAGTTGTTTTACTATTCATTCCTGCCAAAACAACTATATGTCTTAACGCTTTTAACAAGTAGACAATGACAAGGCATTCTGGAGTTCTACAAGTTCGAATAATCTCGAAGCAATACCATTAAATCTGCAAATTAAATAAGCGTTAAATAGTGATTTTCTATTTTAATAATTCAAAAGTGAAGGATTTAATCATGAAACGTTTTACTAAATCTTCTATAGCTTTAGCTGTACTATTATCTTTACCTATTGCTAATCTTTATGCCGCTCAACCATTAACCGCTAAAGAAAGCCGCCACTTAATACCATTGAAAGAAATCTCAGTAACAGGAAGCTATTTACAAGCAGATAATGCTGCTGATGATATTTCACGTGCTGCAGATGAAGCAGGTGCTAAATATTATTATATTACAGCAATGGAAACTCCTGCTAGCGGAACTTCTTCAGATCGCGCTATTGTTTATGCCAATATTTATAAATCTAATGCACAACTAGCTGTCGAGCAAAACCCAACTACTTATAATGGTGTTGTTTCCTATGACCGCTCAAAAGCGCTTTTCTATTTACCATTTGAAGTTGTTAAATTTAAAGGTAATTACAACAACACTTCTGAAATTACTGAAGCAGCAAGTAAATTAGCCGCTGAAAAAAATGCCTACGCGTTTTATATCGATTCTATTTCATCAGTCGGTAGTCAAGACCAAGCTCAAGACATCGATGTTTTATTATATAAACAAGATGCACCAGTAAGAGATTATATCGTTACAACTGCAATACAAGGTCAAGATGCCTACGAAATCAGTAGCGAGGCATTTAAACGTATGACACCATACAAGACTATCAGCTTCCATGGTGTCTTTAACGACACTTCTGAAATCAGCGAAGCAGCACAAAAACATGCTGTTGCTGATGGCGCACATTTTTATTATGTAAAAGAAGTATCAAACAACGCAGCAAGTACAGCGCAAACTGTTTTTGTTAATTTATATAAATAAAGCATAAATTTATTTTTACTAAAATCAGCCCATGCAAGTAATTAACTTGCCTGCATGGGTTTTAGCTTAAAATTCATTCAGGAAAGGTGTTTATTTTATTGAAGTTTTTATTTTAATAAAAATGAACTATTTAATTACAATTAAGCAAGTAAAAGCACCGCTAAAATTCTATTCAGCAATGACAAATCTGCATTTTTATTTAATTAAAATGATATTTAGATAAGTAACATCCACTAAAAAAATAGTTATGTATGCATAGTTTAGTGTAAATAGTTGGCTGGGGTATCAGGATTCGAACCTGAGCATGGCGGGATCAAAACCCGCTGCCTTACCGCTTGGCTATACCCCAATGAAAGGGAGTGTGATATTTGGTATGGGTAGTGAGATTTGAACTCGCATACTTTCCGAAGCTATAATCTAAACCTAGCCGTCTACCAATTTAACTATATCCATTTAGGATAATAGAAAGAAGAAATTGCAAAAACAATAATAGACTGAATAATCAGATATCAAAAAATTGAGCAGTTGGAATGGCTGGGGTACCAGGATTCGAACCTGGGCGTGGCGGGATCAAAACCCGCTGCCTTACCGCTTGGCTATACCCCAATAAGGAAGACACTAAAATTAAATGGTGCGGGTGGAGAGACTTGAACTCACACACCTTGCGGCGCCAGAACCTAAATCTGGTGCGTCTACCAATTTCGCCACACCCGCACTGAATACTTCCAGTAAAAGTACTACCTAATCTTAATGGTGGCTACGACGGGACTCGAACCTGTGACCCCATCATTATGAGTGATGTGCTCTAACCAACTGAGCTACGTAGCCATTCATTCGCAACGTCATAACCAACACTGCGAGGCGCATTATGCTTGTATTACGCTAACTCGTCAACCATTTTTTTTAGATATTTTGAAAAAAAGTGACAACCGATTAAGATGCAATCAAATCCAGTTTAATAACGCTTCAATTCGCCTTTTTTGCAGTTCAAAATGAATCTGCTTTCCGGTGTAACCATCGGCAATAATGTGTTGTACATTGACATTATTGGCAACCTTATAAGCTTCTTTTAGATAATTTGCTTGTACAAATTCGGGAGTTTTGGCAAACGCTTGGCTTGCTATAATCAGTTGTTCAAGGTGTGAAGGGTTACGCCAGACATCGATACTATTTAGTAAAGAGACAATTTGCTCAGCAGTGAGCATTTGTATATGCTCAAGATCATGGCGATATTGCTGAACCATAACGGCGATTTTAGTGTAATGGTTAGGTGCTTTGATTTTTTTGCATAATACTTCAACCATTGACTTATTAGGTAACTGCGCGCATAACATGGCAAATCGGATTGTTAAATCATCAGTTAATAAAGCAGATTGTTTTAGTGCATCAACAATATTGGTTGATAAAACTAATGAGGGAAAGAGCAATGTCAACGCGCCACATTGTTCTAGCACTTGAAAGTAAATTTGCGGATTTTTTGCTGATAATGCTTTTTCGGTCTCTTTCCATACACGTTCGGCAGTTAGATAGCTAATTTCACCGGCTGATACCATTTGTTTCATTAGCGCTAAGGTTTGTGGAGCTACCGTAAAACCTAGCTGATAAAAACGTGCAGCAAAGCGAGCTACGCGCAAAATACGTAGTGGATCTTCACGAAAGGCAGGGGATACATGGCGTAAAATCTTATGTTTGATATCATCCACACCATGATAAGGATCGACAATATTGTCATTTTCGTCCATAGCAATGGCGTTAATGGTTAAGTCCCGACGAATAAGATCTTGTTCTAATGTAATTTCTTTACCAAAATCACAAATAAATCCCGTATAACCTTTACCGGATTTATGCTCAGTCCGAGCTAATGCATATTCTTCTTTTGTGGTGGGATGCAAAAATACAGGGAAGTCTTTACCAACTTGTTGGTACCCTAAAGCCAAAAGCTCGTCTGGCGTGGCACCAACAATAACCCAGTCATAGTCAGAAACAGGCAGATTCAACAATTTATCGCGTACACTGCCACCTACAAGATAGACTTTGCTCATCTATCACATCCAACGATCTTTCTTGCGTCGGTTAGGTATAATTCTTGGCAATATTAATCCTAAAATAAGTCCGCCTCCAGCAACAAGCCCTCCATAGGTAAACCAAGTTACAATAAGATCACGGCGTTTATCATCCACTTGATTTAGCAATGATTTAATCTGTGAACTCTGCTCTTTAACTTGTTGTTCTAAAGTTGTATTTTTATTTTGTAGTGTTGCTATTGTTTCTTCTGCCTGTTTTAGTTTTTCAGCATAGCCACTTACCAATTTTCGTTGATTGGTTTCAGCGTTATCTACTTTGTCTTGATATTCAGCAAGTTTTACTTCTAATGATGGAAAGCGTTCTTTATAGCTTGGCTGTTCATTTAGTTTATTTGTTTCAATCCAAGCTGTACTGCCATTATTAAGTCGAATTCGGGTGTATTTACCATCTGCACTTTTTTCAAGTTCGGTAACTTTTTCTCCAACTTTAACAGCATTAGAAAACGCATATTGTGAACCAGGACCTCGACGTAAATAAATATCAACATTATCAGTCACATATTTGTCTATAGCATAAGTATCAAAAGCCATCGCCAAAAACGAAAGCATCGCAATAATATTTTGTTTTTTCATTACATTTACCAAAAAAGCTCATAAATAAGCACATAATAACATAAATAAATGGCAATTCGCATAATCATTTTATACTAAGTCGTTTTAAATCTTAAAATGAAATCGATTACAATTTTCATGAGATCTTAATCACAAAATAGGAAATTAGAGATACTATTTATAAAAAATACGATATATTTTATACAAAATAGAAATTACAACTTTGGAGCCACTATGAATTATCGTCTTAGTAATAACAATATTGATGTTTTTTTTCGTACTGAGCCTTATGCTGAATTATGCTATTTTGGTAAACGATTACAAAACTCTCAACCAGAAATGGTCGATATGTTGCTACCTGCTGTGCCTAATTCTCGTATTGATGTCAATGTACCTTTCACCCTTTGTCCTGAAGAAGGCTTAGGTAATTTTAGTACACCGGGGCTTGAAGGGCACCGATCAGGCAAAGATTGGTCACCAGTTTTTTCAACTAAAGAAGTTATTAAAACTGATAATGACATAACGATCATTAGTGAAGATACTGTCGCTAAACTGCGTTTAACTAGTCATTTTATTTTAGATAAAAGCGGCGTGCTGCAATGTCAAAATATTTTAACTAATTTGGGCGATAAACCATATCAAGTTAATCGCTTTTCCATTACATTACCTATTCCTGAACGGGCACAAGAATTAATGGCTTTTAGTGGGCGTTGGATTAAAGAGTTTTTTCCTCATCGAACTAAAATATCACATTGTGGTTATTTGCAAGAAAATCGCCGTGGTCGAACATCGCACGAGTATTTTCCAGGAATGATAGTTGGCACGGAAAGCTTTAAAGAACAAACGGGCGAAGTTTGGGGATTCCATTTAGGTTGGAGTGGTAATCATCGCATTCAAGTTGCAGTTAAAAGTAATGGTAAGCGCTTTATTCAAGCTGAAGCACTTTATCTTGCTGGTGAAATTTCACTTGCTCAAGACGAGTCTTTAACAACGCCTTGGCTACATGCAACTTATAGTGATGAAGGCTTGAACAAAATGAGCCAACATTTTCATCAATACTTACGTAATAATATTATTAAGTTCTGTCATAATAAACCTAGACCTGTCCATCTTAATACATGGGAAGGTATCTTTTTTGACCATAACCCCGATTACATTATGAAAATGGCAACTAAAGCAGCCCAGATTGGTGTTGAGCGCTTTATTATTGATGACGGTTGGTTTGGTAAACGTGATGATGATTACCAAGGATTAGGTGATTGGTATTTAGATAAGCGAAAATACCCAAATGGCTTAGAACCTGTGATTAAGCATGTTAAAAATCTTGGAATGGAATTCGGTATTTGGGTTGAGCCAGAGATGATTAATAAAAATTCAGATCTTTATCGTGTTCACCCTGATTGGTTACTTGAGCTCCCAGGTTATCAACAACCAGAAGGCCGTCATCAGTATTTGCTTGATTTACAAAATCCTGCTGTATTTGAGTATTTACTTGAAAGGCTAACTTGGTTACTCGGTAGCCATGATATTGATTATATAAAATGGGATATGAATCGTGAAATTGTCCAACCTGGGCATGAAGGAAATCCGTCCATTGTGGGGCAAACAAAAACACTTTATCGATTACTTGATATTTTGCAAGA
The DNA here is from genome assembly GCF_009795845.1 of Gilliamella sp. Lep-s35. GTDB lineage: Bacteria > Pseudomonadota > Gammaproteobacteria > Enterobacterales > Orbaceae > Gilliamella. Next base: position 121,857 of record NZ_WTEX01000001.1, read on the forward strand.
AAGATTCCCTAATGTTGAAATTGAATCTTGTTCGTCAGGTGGCGGACGTATCGATTATGAAATTTTAAAACGTACTCAACGTTTTTGGACTTCTGATTCTAACGATGCATTAGATAGACAAATCATTCAACGAGGTATGAGTTACTTCTTTCCTCCAGAAGTAATGGGTGCGCATATTGGTGGAAAATTATGCCATACCACATTTCGTGAACTACATATGAATTTACGCGGCCTAACTGCTTTATTTGGACATATGGGCGTCGAGCTCGATCCAGTAAAAGAGTCTGAGCAAGAACAAAAAGGTTTTGCACATTATATTAGTTTGCATAAACAATTGCGTTCTTTATTGCATAGTGGTAACACTGTGCGATTAGATGTTGATGATAGCCCTGCTATGCAAAGTTATGGTGTTGTTAGCCAAGACCAAAAAGAAGCTGCATTTATTATTGCTCAATTAACATTACCAACCTATGCGTTAAGTGGTAATTTGCGATTGGCTGGTTTGTTAGCTGATAAGCAATACCAAATTGAGGTGCTTGATATGCCAGATAATATTGATCCAAAAATAAATGGTCATGTTATGAAAGTATTACCACAATGGATGAAAGATAAAACAACACTATCTGGTGATTGGTTAATGAATGTAGGATTGCCGTTACCAGTACTCGATCCAGCAACAGCAATGTTAATAAAGTTAACCGCTAAATAATATTATTAACTTATTACATCATCAATTAGCAACAATTAGGGAATTAGTGCTTTTGCTAATTCCCTAATTGTTATTTTTATATAAAAGTACAACAAATTAATCGGTTTAAAAATACAAATAAAAAATAGTTAACTTTTGTTTTGCGCATCTTTTTTGTATTATATTTTAGGTTATATATAAAACGATATATTGATAAACATTAAATATAAAATTATAACTATCTATTAGTAGTAATTAATTAAAAGGTTTTTTATGACAACAATAAAAGATGTTGCACGTTTAGCTAAAGTTTCGGTTGCAACCGTATCTCGCGTTATTAATAACGCAAATAATGTACGAGATAACACCCGAGATACCGTAAAAAATGCTATGGAAAAATTAAACTACTATCCAGATGCCAATGCTCGAGCTTTGTCGCAACAAAATTCAAATACCATTGGTATTGTTGTAGCTGATGTTTCAGACCCCTTTTTTGGTGCTATGGTTAGTGCCGTTGAAAAAGTTGCCTCGCGAACGGGGAATTTTTTATTGATTGGTAATGGCTATCATAATGAACAACAAGAATATAATGCCATTACACAATTAATTGAACATCGTTGTTCGTCATTAGTTGTACATGCTAAAATGATCCCCGACAGTACTCTAAAAAAATTGATGCTACAAGTACCCGGTATGGTTTTGATTAATCGTATCGTAAAAGGATTTGAAAAACGCTGTATTGCTCTTGATGACCGTTACGGCTCTTATCTTGCAGTCAAGCATTTAATTCAACATGGACATACCCAAATTGGTTATTTATGTTCAAATCATAATATTTCTGATTCATCTGATCGTTTACAAGGCTATAAAGACGCATTGTTAGAACATGGTATTGATGTTAATGAAAACCTTATTGCGATTGGTTTGCCAAATGAAACTGGTGGCGAACAAGCAATGATGTCATTACTTGAACGTAACTGCCATATCACTGCAATTGCTTGTTATAACGATTCAATGGCAGCCGGTGCTATGTCTGTGCTTTATGATAATGATATTAAAATTCCAAGTAGTATTTCGATCATTGGTTTTGATGATCTTGTTTTATCACGCTATTTACACCCTAAATTAACCACCATCCGTTACCCTTTACAAACAATGGCTGAACAAGCGGCTGAATTAGCACTAAAGCTTGCCAAAGGAGATGATATTCCAACAAATTTGATTAACGTCTATATACCAACCTTAACTAAGCGTTATTCGGTAGCTATTATTAATAATAATTAAAATGTAGGTGTAGAAATTCCTCGCGTTGTTTACAGTAATTTGAGAAACACTGTAATAAATATACTCAGGATAGAACATACCGGAAGCGTCTGTAAAGTGAATGATGCAGTAATGTCACTAGCAGCCAAAACCTGCCGAAGCAAGTTAGCCATAAACTAACCGCAGTAGCAATCCCCGTCCTTTAGGGCGGGGAGGGTGTCAAATCTACAACCTTACGTTAAAACCAAACTTCTGTTTGTATACCAAAGCTAATTTGGTGATCTTTACCATTAAAATCAAATTTACTAATATCATTTTGTAACGCTTCTATATAAGAAACATAAAAACGAATATCAGGCCTTGAAGATAAAATACTTTTTCCAACTTTAAATGAATGGTAAAGCGTTGTTTTATATCCGGCTTCAACATAAGTTTTACTTTTAACTTTGTCTTTCTGACGAAAGTAACCTAGTTCAACACCGCTTTGATTGTAAGTATCCCATATATAAGCTGGTCTTATTGCTGATTTAAAACTCTTAAAATCGGTGTGTGCAAGATTAAGATCATAAGAATAAACATCATTCCCTGAAGTTAATGCTAAAGCATGAGCAACAATAATATTATCACTTAAATAGGCTTCTCCCTCTGATACTAGGCGATAAGCTTTACCTCCTGTATGTGTACCAATATAGTCATTATCCGAATTACTAGCAAATTCAGGGTTGTTAGTATTAATGTTAGCCAACTGTGAAGCAACAGAATTGGTTGCGGTCTGTAACGTAAACTGATTAAATCCACCAAAAAATTCATTTTGGCGCAATACAAAGCTACCAAGCCAAGCATTTTTAACCGATACATTATCTTGGATTTTAGATTTATTCGGTACCGAATAACGAGCATTCACACCAAGTGTTGCATTTTGCCATAATGGGATATCACGATAGCGAATTTCTAGTTCGTTTAAATCAACTTCTTCTTTTTTATATTGTTCAATTTTATTAACCTTACTATCATCACTACTAATTATTTCTTTTTTATTTTTCACATTTACATCTGCTCTAACTAATGATAGATCAAGAGCACCAATACCGACGTTAAGATTTTCAATACCAATACCTCCACCTGCTGGCGTTTTTTGTGTTTTCCAATCAAGCATTTGTATTTCATTATAAGGCAAAGAATGTTTACCCACCCATAATTTCGCATCAGGGAAACGTGGCACAAATCCTTTTGTTTCTAAATAAATATCTGAAAATTGCATAATATTGTCATCTTGCGTATTAAATAAACCCGCAGCTTTATTTATTGCCACGTTTCCATCAATCATAACAATTGCATCAACTCGCCTTCCATCTTGAGCATAAACTTTTTGCTTAAAGATAAGATCATACCAACCACCATATTCATTACCAAATCGACCTAATGCACCTTCAGCATAATTTTTAGGTTTACCATTGCTTGAAGTTGACCAACCACCACGGAAGTAACCATTATAAGAAAATCCTATTTCTTCTTTAATATAATCTTTAAATTCAGCTAAAGTAAATGAAGTTTTTTCTGGATGATTGCTTTCTTGCATAGTATCGGTTTTGGGTGTACTAACTAGTAAAATTTGATTATTATTTGCTTGTACAGGATTAACTGGAGCTTGTTGCTTTGTAATTGCTACATTTTGACTATTTTTAAGCACTTTTTTCTGATTATTTATAATAATTTGTTGTTTTTGAAGATGATTATTTAATTTAGAAAGTTGCTTATTAGAATCAATCAGTTGCTTTTTCAAATCATTGGACTCTTGGCTAAGTGCTAATAACTTTTGTTCTAATAACGCTATTCTTGCTTCTAACTCTTCTTGAGTTGCAGCCATAGCATTTGGTAAATAACATAAGCCTAGTATAGTTATTAAAACAACTCGTTTTGGTTTGATTTTACGTACTATTTTTTTTGAAATTTTCATTTTTCCCCCTATTCATTATTTTAAAAATAGATAAATATTTTTTAAATTTGAGAAAAAAAAACCTAAAGAATAGTTATAGCTATTCTTTAGGTTTTGCCCGCTATAAGTCGGTAACAATCCAATACTTTTTAATAGGTAGTTTCAATATAACCAATAAAAACGACTATTCAAAAACTAAATACTCATATTGTGATTAATCTCACATTAAAAATTATCATTTTATATACAAAGATAGCAAATATAGTCATCAGTTTTTAAATTGGTCAAAAACAATAGAAGTTATACTTAATAAATATGTATACGGTTACATAAAATGTTAACTAGATCACTGTTTTTAGCTGCATGTAATTTATAATTCTTAAAAATCAATAGTAATCCTTGTAATTATCATGAATCAGTATTACATCACAAACCGAATAGGTGGAGAATATATGAATCCTACTTTCAATGAAATTATAAACCGTCGCGATTGGAATAATTTATCTGTTTTGAATTTAAATCGACTTGAAACACATCCTAAATTTCATAGTTGGCGAGATAAAGAGCAAGCTAAAAATAATAGTGATTCAAATGCTGTATTATCATTAAATGGGGAGTGGTTTTTTAGCTATTTTACAAGTCCCAAGCAAGTTCCAGAGTCATGGTTACAAAAAGAACTTGATGCAACTACAATTGAAGTACCATCTAACTGGCAGTTGAAGGGATATGATGCGCCAGTTTATACCAATATACGTTATCCTTTTCCTTATAATCCGCCTTATGTGCCAGATGAAAATCCAACAGGATGTTATTCACGATATTTTTCTATGACTAAAGAGTGGCTAGCTAAAGGTGATACACGGATTATCTTTGATGGAGTTAGCGCTGCATTTCATCTTTGGTGTAATGGACAATGGGTTGGTTATTCGCAAGATAGTAGAATTCCAGCAGAATTTGATCTAACGCCTTTTTTGAAAGTCGGTAAAAACCGCATAGCTGTATTAGTTCTAAAATGGTGTGATGGCAGCTATCTTGAAGATCAAGATATGTGGCGGTTAAGTGGTATTTTCCGCAGCGTTTCATTATTAAATAAACCTAAATCACATTTACGTGATATTCACATTGATACTTTACTTGACGCTTGTTATCAAAATGCCACTTTATCTCTACAGGCCGATATTCAGCATGATGGAAATATGGATTTATTGGATGTAGGTATTGAATTGTGGCACCAAGATAAGTTAGTTGTCGAGCATATGCAATCAATTGGTTTACCCTTTGTTGACGAAAAAGGAGGATACACTGACCGTTTATGTTGTCAAATACCGGTTACTAAACCACAATTATGGAGCGCTGAAACCCCAAACCTTTATCGAATTGTGGTTAGTTTATATCACAAAAAAACAGGATTAATTGAATCAGAAGCTTATAACGTTGGATTTAGGACTATTGAAATTAAACATGGACAACTATGCTTAAATGGTAAACCACTATTAATTAAAGGCACAAATCGCCATGAGTTCTATCCTGATTTAGGATATGCATTAACCGAAGAAGCTATGTTGCATGATATAAAATTAATTAAACAACATAATTTTAATGCTGTTAGGTGTAGTCATTATCCTAATGATCCGCGTTGGTATGATCTTTGTGATCTATATGGACTTTATTTAGTTGATGAAGCCAATATTGAATCACATGGTATGTTTCCTATGTCTCGTTTGTCGGCCGATCCTAGATGGCTTGCAGCTTATAGTGAGCGAGTAACGCGAATGGTTCAGCGCGATCGCAATCATCCCTCTATTATAATCTGGTCACTCGGAAATGAATCAGGGCACGGATCAAACCACGATGCCCTTTATGCTTGGATCAAAAGTAACGATCCAACCCGCCCAGTACAATATGAAGGTGGTGGCGCTAATACTACCGCCACCGATATAATTTGCCCAATGTATGCCCGCGTTGAACAAGATCAGCCCCATCCTAACGTTCCAAAATGGGCAATACAAAAATGGATTTCATTACCTGACGAAAATCGTCCACTTATTTTATGTGAATATGCCCATGCAATGGGTAATAGCCTAGGTGGATTTTATAAATACTGGCAAGCGTTCAGACAATATCCTAGGCTACAAGGTGGGTTTATTTGGGAATGGGCTGATCATGGTATACGCCGTAAAAACCAATCTGGTGAAAGTTATTGGGCTTATGGTGGTGATTTTGGTGAGGCTTATCATGATAGGCAATTTTGTTTGGATGGATTAGTCTTTCCGGATAGAACTTCTCACCCAAGTTTGATTGAAGCCAAAAAAGTACAACAGCCATTCCAATTTAAGCTAATTAGTCAAAAACCGTTGGTTATTGATATTACAAGCGAATATCTATTTCACCATGCAAATAATGAAACTTTATATTGGGAATTGTTAGTTAATGGAAAAAAACATCAAAGCGGGAAAATAAAACTTGATATCAAGCCAGATAGTTCATTGCAAATAACTTTACTTGACAATATAGCAAATGATTTAAATTGTGAAGACTTACATTTATTAGTTCGTGTTATTCAAAACAAGGCTACACCATGGTCACAAGCTGGTCATATTGTTGCATGGGAACAGTGGAAATTAGCTAATTCTTATATTCCTTCATTAACTTTTTGCCAAGCAAACAATAAACTAAAATTGACTGAAACTAAAGATGATTACATCATTAATTACAAAAACCAAAGTTGGCTATTTAATAAAAAAACTGGCCAGCTTTACCAATGGACAAAAGGTAATAAACCATTATTAGCTTCACCTTTTGCTGATCAGTTTGTTCGTGCACCTATTGATAATGATATTGGTATTAGTGGCGATTTTGATAGTAATAATAATCCATTCGCTTGGGTTGAGCAGTGGAAAGCCGCTGGTTATTACGATCTAATCCACCAATGTTTAGGGATGCATATTACACAATCAACAGATAAGATTGTGATCGAAGCACTGCATGGATATTTGTTCAAAAACAAAAAAGTCATTCAAACTAAATGGCAATACCTGTTCGATCAAGAAGGCAAATTAACTTTATCTGTGCAAGTTGATATTGCTAATGATATGCCTGCACCGGCACGAATCGGTTTATGTTATCAAATGAAACAGATTCCTAAAAAAGTAAAATGGCTTGGCTTAGGGCCTCATGAAAATTATCCTGATCGAAAAACATCAGCTATTTTTGGTGATTGGTCGTTACCTTTTGCAGAACTTTATACACCTTATATTTATCCATGTGAAAATGGGTTACGTTGCGAGGTTAAAAGATTGCAACTTAATGAGATGATCATAACTGGACATCAGTTTAAATTTAACGTTAATCAATATGGGACAGAGCAATTAATAGAAAAAACTCATCGTCATTTATTGGAGCCTAGGTCATGCGCGTATATAAGTATTGATGCTTATCATATGGGAATTGGTGGAGATGATTCTTGGACACCAAATGTACATCGTGAGTTTTTATTGACAGATAAGCATTATAGCTATCAACTAGTATTTAAATGTTAATATGTAGGAAAACGCCAAGTTGTTTACAGTAGTTTTTCAAATTACTGTAAACAAAGTGAGTAATTTCGATAGTTTAAAATATATCAATAAATCAATTAGTCGTTTATTGACGGTTTACAAGAGGAGTGTGATATATACTCCCCCTATTTTATAGAGTGGATAAATTCATATCTATTTTTGCATTACACGCGTTTAAATATTTTAAAATCGTTTTTATATTTGTGTTAAGTGGTGATTTCTCAATTCTATTTATATTCGATGATGCAACACCTAAACGTTTTGCTAGCTCAGTTTGAGATAGTTTCGCATTTTTTCTCGCTTTCAGCAATAATTCACGCAATTTCCACTCGTCTTCAGCTTCATCATACGCAGCCCTCACCGCAGGGTTGGCGAGCGCGATATCTTTGATTTCACTAAATGTTGTGCTGTGTTTTTTACTCATCGTCAATCATCTCCTTTAGCCTTGTTCTTGCAATTTGTAGAGCGCTTGCTGGCGTTCTCATCGCTTTTCTTAAATAGATTAATTTAATTTGATTAGGAAATGTATAGTTAAATGGTGGGTCGTGAGCGATTATTCGGCACATCGTGTGCCTCACCCCTGCGGGGCCAACACTGCGTGTTGTTCAAATTTGTTCCGGACAAATTTGTCGAACACTGGCGTTCTCATCGCTTTTCTTGTTTTTGATTAGATCGATTTGATTTACTTAAGATTTATGTAGTTAAATGGTGGGTCGTGAGCGATTCGAACGCTCGACCAACGGATTAAAAGTCCGCTGCTCTACCGACTGAGCTAACGACCCATCTAGAGATGGTGGGTGATACCGGGTTCGAACCAGTGACCCCCTCCTTGTAAGGGAGGTGCTCTCCCAACTGAGCTAATCACCCCAAATGTTTTATCTCTAAAACGTCACGGCAAAGATTGGTGGGTGATACCGGGTTCGAACCAGTGACCCCCTCCTTGTAAGGGAGGTGCTCTCCCAACTGAGCTAATCACCCTTACCGTGTGGATGTGCATTATAAGGCACGTCTTGTTTCAGTCAACCTTTTTTTTTAAATTTCTCTAAAATCCACCTTGTTCGATTTAATTTTAAACATTTTTTGGGTGCTAGTTCGCAAAAATTACTTTTCTCTATTTTTATTTGGTAAAGAATTACTATGATAAAGCGATTCGGTTATCACAGATAAAAGTTAATTCATCATGGTTTTTAATAAAGAACGCGTCATTATTTATGTTCAGCCCGCTATTTTACGCTATAAGGCAGTTAGCTCTGCCAAGCAGATAACTACATTAGACACAAGCGATGGTTTAATTGCATTTCATTATCAAAATGAAGCCGATGTAGATTTATTTTTAAGTGATTTACAAAAAAAATTTGCTGGACGGACTGAATTTGAAATTAATTTGGATACCAATTTAATCCAAACGCAACAACTTGTCTTACCAGATATAAAGTTAAATTTAAGTGAATTGATTTTATATGTTGAAGCTAATATTTATAAATTATTTCAATTACCCACTAAAAATGTATTTTTTGATTTTATTTATCCAACTAAAAAAAATGAATATGTTACCGTGATGATAGCTGAGCGTAATTATATTGAAAGCTGGATAAATCTTTTTAAAAAGTATGAATTACCATTAACATTTGTTGGTTGTCGAGTTGACCATGCTAAAATTAATTTTTTACCGTGGCGACAAGAAAAGCAAATAAAACACCGGCGGCAATTAGCTTACACGATTGTTAGCCTTATTGGCGTAATTAGCTGTTTGCTTTGTTATTGGTGGATTCAAGCCCGAAATGAACAGCAATATTATGAGCAAAAACTGCTAGAACAGCAGCAAGTGGTACAAAAACTCACAGCTGAATTATCTAATTATTTACCTAACCCATCATTAAGTCAAAAACAGATTCAAGACGCATTATCGTTGCTTTCAGTGCAGTTACCTTCGGTGATTTGGTTGGACTCTTTTTATTATGAACAACAAAAAATTACGATTGATGGGCAAAGTTTTAATTATGTTGAGTTAACTAATTTTAATCAAAATCTATTAACGCTGAAAAATATCAGCGACAGCCGAATAAGCACTGTCTTATCTAATAAAACAAACTTAGTTTTTGAAATGGAAATACGCCTTAATGAACAGTGACTTTTTTAATCGCCCAATTTGGCAACAATATCTACTGTCTATATTTTGTTGTTTGACCGTTTTTGTGGTTGTTTATCTAATTTTTATTTACGACATTGAGCAACAAGTTAAATCAAATGCTAACGCGTATCGGCAAAAAATTACTGAAACGCAGCTATTACAGGCCAAAGTGAATCGTTACCAAACAAGTAAAAATAGTTTATATAGCTTGATATCAGAACAAGAATTAGCACAGGCGATCGAACAACATCACCTTGAGTTGAGCACCTTCAAGCGTTATCAAACAGACCAAACAGTGAATTGGGATATAGAGCTAAATGGTCAGTTTTTTAATTTTATGAATTTAATTTCATCATTGACCGATGACTTTTATTTTCTTGATTTTCAAAATCTAAAAATCAGTAAACAAGATCAGCAGTTACAGTTCAGCTTTACATTATTGTTTAAAAAGGATAATGGGTGATGCGTTATTTATTTTTATGCACCAGTTTATTATTTTTTGTCTGTTTTGATCTTAAAGCAGATAAACCTTTAGAACGGGATCCTTTTCAACCCTATTATTCGGTTTCTTGTAGTGAACAAAGCGAACAATTACTTGAACAAATTCAAGCTTGGCATTTTAGGGGGATGATGAAACAAATTGATCAACATTATCAGCAGATTTGGCTAGTATCTGATAATCAATGGCTAGCAATAACCGACGATGCGGTGCCAAATGTCTTATTTCCTTGGCATGTGCAATCTTTACTCAACGATAAAATTATTTGGCAAGCAGATTTACCTGATTATTGCCATCAAACTCTATCATGGACAATGCCTATCAATGAATAACGACACTAAAAATCAACGGCTAAATCACACTATTAACCTTGTGTGTCAAGCTAAAAGCAATTTGGCAATAACAATTATTTTCATTTTTTTTATTATTGGAATAAAAGTTAGTTATGCCAATATCGATCAATCATTAACAGTCAAACAGCAAAAAAATGTCTCAATGACATTTTATCAAACCGACATTGCCATCATTTTACAGGCGCTAGCCGATAGTAAACAGATGAATTTGGTTATGACAGAAGATCTCCCCATAAAGCAATCCATAAAATTAAATAACGTTGATTGGCACAAAGCACTAAAGATTGTATTAGACTCAGCAAATTTACACGCTGACATTGATGACAATATTTTGTTTATTTCTAAAGCGCCTGATCCTGATATATTATTGCAAAAAAAACAATTAGAACAAAAAGAACAAGAGCTTAGCCAACCACTTAACTCCTTATCAATAGCGATTAATCATGCTGATCCAACAACGTTAATCGAAACAATTCAGCAGCAAGGGCTACTATCCGAAAGGGGAAAGATAACACACGATAAACGCACCAATTCACTGATTATTACTGATTTAGCCAAACAATTTACTCACATCAAAAAATTAGTAAAAACGCTTGATAAACCTATGCCCCAAGTTCATATTTCAGCGCATATTGTCACTATGAGTGATGAAAGCATGTCACAGCTTGGTATTAAATGGGGGTACACAGGTAAATCATCGCAATTATTGGATAAGTTTGATGTTGGTCTTGGTGTTGCGCATCCGTCCACAACAGTGGGGTTTAATTTAGCAAAACTATCGGGGAGTTTGCTTAATTTAGAACTATCAGCACTTGAATCTGAAAATCAATTAGAAATTATCGCCAGTCCGAATTTACTTACCTCTAATCAAAACATGGCATCAATAAAACAAGGTACCGAAATCCCTTACGAAGTATCTAGCGGTAGCAATGGTGCAACGTCAATTGAATTTAAATCAGCGGTATTAGGGTTAGAAGTGACACCGAAAATACTGTCTGATGGTCGCATTATTTTAGATTTATATATTACACAAAATACGGCAGGGCGTTCAATAAAACGCAGTGATGGCGGTGAAGCGCTGGCAATTGATACGCAAGAGATCAAAACACAAGTACAAATAAAAAATGGAGAAACCCTGGTATTAGGGGGAATCTTTCAACAAGTTAATACTAATAACAAACGGCAAGTCCCAGGGGCTAGTGACATGCCAATAATTGGCAATTTATTTAAACACAACAGCAAAAAACAACAAAAACGCGAATTAGTTATTTTTATTACACCGCAATTGGTTGAGTAAATGTTAACACAGTTGTATCATACTAAAACTTGTGTTTAATCTTTGCTTTGATTGTCATTATTATTCAAAGCATATTATTTTAGCCATTACTATTTATTAGAAAAGTCGAGAATATTATGCATGTTGTTGCTTCTGATTTAGACGGGACTTTATTAACTCCTGAACATAACTTATCGCCTTATACCAAACAAGTTCTTCAAGCTCTACGCAAAAAAGATATTCACTTTGTTTTTGCAACTGGCAGACACCATATTGATGTTGCACAAATGCGCGAAAACATGGAAATAGATGCTTTTATGATAACCTCAAATGGTGCAAGAGTACATGATAGCCAAGGTAATTTAGTCTTTAGCCAAAGCATTGAACCATCACTGGCAAGCCAAATTGCTCAAATGAGCATGGATGATCCGCTAATTTATACTCACTTATATCGTGGTGATGATTGGTTAATTAATAAAGAAGATACATTTTCGTTAGCGTTTTACCGCCATACGCAGTTTACTTATCAATTATTTAATCCTCTTGACTTTGATACTACTAATATTGCTAAAATTTATTTTACAACGACTGATAATGCGCTTTACCAACACCTTGTTCAGCTAAAAAATCGCCTAGAGACAAAATTTGGTAATAAAATAAGTGTTGCCTTTTCAACATTAAATTGCCTTGAAGTTATGGCCGAAAATGTTTCTAAAGGCAGTGCATTAAAAAACGTTGTTGAAAAACTGGGTTACAGCTTAAAAGATAGCATCGCTTTTGGTGATGGTATGAACGATTACGAAATGCTAAAAGTGGCAGGTAAAGGCTGTATAATGCAAAATGGTAGTGCAGAATTAAAAAAATTATTGCCAGAATTAGAAGTCATTGGATCGAACGCTCAAGATGCAGTGCCTCATTATCTAAGTAAACTATTTTTATAATTAACAAAATATTAAAAAATGAACATAACTATCGACAAAGAACTCAACACACTTGGATTGCGTTGTCCAGAACCTATTATGCTAATTAGAAAAACCATCCGAGAACTTGCCATAGGGCAAGTTCTTTATATTATTGCGGATGATTTTGCCACCACGCGTGATGTGCCTAGCTTTTGCCGTCATATGGATCACGAATTACTCTCATTACAGATAGAATCTGAACCATATCAGTATTGGATTAAAAAATCACATTAATTAAAAGCCATCTTGGCAAAAAGTTTTAGAAAAGTATGTAGTTGCATCAAGTGAATTCAATCTGTTTTAAATAAAAACGTAATGTTCGCCAGTCATTAGGTTGAAGGTTATCAACCATTAACCAAAGTGTAGCGTTTTTTCCGTTTCGTCGAGATTTTAAATTTAAAATAACAACATAACGGAATATCAATGGCTTATGCATTAGGTACCAACGTTGTTTGTGCCAATATATTTGATTGATATAGTGAAATAATGCAAATTCCCCTTTAATTGTTTTCAAAAAACACATACTACGCCACCATTGTATTATTAATAATGGAATAATAATAAATGTGTAAAAATTTAAATATGTGTTAGCAAACATAACTAGGCAAAGTATGATTAATATTAAATAAAAAATCGTTGAAATTAGTAATTGTTGCTTTGATATACTTAGTTTTGTGCTCCACATAATACTTACTCTACTTAGTTAAAATAGAATTATTTCATGATTTTGTTAAAAAATGCTTAAAATAAAGCTAAAGATGGGAGATAATACACAAATATAATTATGTCTTAAAAGATGGGTGAACAATCATTATTCTGTATTGTATTAATGTGATATTCCTTTATTTAAAGACAATTTCACTAAATTTGGCGCAGAAAGGCTTCTGATGCATCGTTTTTGCTTTAAAAAATGTAGATAGGAAAGATTTGTGATATTAATTAGAGTGTTAAAAATTATTCTAAAACTATTCATTGGCCTATTTCTTTGTGGCTTAATTATTGGCATTTCAGGTTATAGTTATTATTCTAAAGACCTTCCTGATGTTGCAACATTAAAAGATATACGCTTACAAACACCCATGCAGGTGCTAAGTAAAGATGGTGAATTAATTGCCATTTTTGGTGAACGACGCAGAACACCGTTAAAATATGACGAGATTCCGCCAATAGTTGTTAATGCTGTTATCGCAACAGAAGACTCACGCTTTTACGAACATTTTGGTATCGACCCAATTGGTATTGCGCGAGCGATGTATATTGGTTTAAAGCAAAAAGGATTTTCTCAAGGGGGGAGTACTATCACTCAACAAGTTGCCAAAAACTTCTTTCTAACGCCTGAAAAAAGCATTGCACGGAAAGCAAAAGAAGTAATTCTAGCGATTCGTATGGAAAAAGAGCTATCAAAAAAGGAGATCATGGCACTATATCTTAACATGATCAACTTTGGCTCAAGAGCATACGGCGTTGCTGCGGCATCTTACACTTTTTTTGGTAAAACACCCGATCAATTAACAATTGACGAAGCGGCCTTATTAGCGGGCTTACCTAATGCACCATCAGCATATAATCCCATTTCTCATCCTGAACGCGCATTAACTAGACGTAATTGGGTATTAGGACGTATGTTAGATCAATCCTATATCACCCAAGCACAATATAACGAGGCCATTAACAAACCGCTTGGCACAAGTTATCACACACCACAAATCGAATTTTCAGCTCCTTATGTTGCCGAAATGGCGCGCCAATTTATGTATGATAAATTTGGCGAAAATGCCTACACAGACGGTTATAGAGTCTATACAACTATTTCAAAAACTGATCAAATAGCAGCAACAGAAACAGTACAAAAACATATTATTGATTATGATATCAGACATGGTTATCGTGGTGCTGAAAAAGTCCTATGGCAACCAAACGAAACCGCATGGGAAACAGATAAAATCCAACAAACACTTAACAAATACATATGCTATAGCGGCATGTGTCCAGCGGTAGTTATAACATCATCAGATGAAGAAGCAACAGCGGTACTATCTGATAAAAGTACTATAACCATTACATACCAAAATATGAAATGGGCGCGCCCATTTATTAGCGACACAAGACAAGGCGCTTTCCCTAAAAAAGTGTCTGATACGCTCAAAGCAGGGCAACTTATTTGGGTTAAAAAATCGGCTGAAAACTGGGAGCTAGCACAAATCCCTGCAGTTAATGCTGCGCTGGTATCGCTTGATTCAGACAATGGTGCAATTAAGGCAATTGTAGGTGGCTATGATTTTAACTTAAGCAAATTTAATCGAGCCACACAAGCACTAAGGCAATTAGGTTCTAACATTAAACCATTTATTTATGCGTCAACTTTAGAGCAAGGGCTAACAATGGCGACACTTCTTAATGATGCGCCTATTGTCCGCTCAGCCGGCAGTGCCACATGGCGACCTAAAAACTCACCACCAACTTATGCAGGACCATTACGGCTAAGAATTGGCTTAGGAATGTCTAAAAACGTCATGATGGTAAGGGCGTTACGTGCCGTTGGTATAGATTATGCGGCAAATTATTTAGAGCGTTTTGGCTTTCCTAAAGAAAACATCTCGCATAATGAATCATTAGCATTAGGTTCGGCCTCGTTTACTCCGTTACAAGTAGCAAGAGCGTATTCGGTTATTACCAATGGTGGTTACTTAATTACACCATATTTAATTGAAAAAATAGAATACAGCAATGGCACAGGCATGATTTATCAACATCAACCAATGATTGCTTGCCAAACTTGTAATGACGATGTCGTCACTGAGGATGTCAAACCCGTGGTATCGTTAGATAATGTCGAAAATGAAGTCAACGCAACAGACAGCGAAGAGCCAGAACAAGCCAACCTTAAATCTGACGACGATTTAGTATTGCCTAATATCAACCCAAATGACAATAATGCAGATGACACACCAAAATATGCACCACATACACTAAATAGTGGCATTGCCTTTATTATGAAAGATGGGCTTCGATCGATTGTATTTGGTGGTTCAGATTGGCAAGGTACGGCATGGCGCGGAAAAGCACTTGGCAGGAAAGACGTTGGCGGTAAAACAGGAACAACCAACTCATCTAAAGACGTTTGGTTTTCGGGCTTTGGTGGCAATATAGTGACCACCGTTTGGATGGGTTTTGATGACCACCGTCGTAACTTAGGACGAACATTCCGAGCCGAAGCGGGCGCTGTAACAGCAAATCCTATATGGGTTGATTATATGAAAGTAGCCCTAAAAGATGTTCCTGTAAAACAAGATGTAAAACCTGACAATGTGATTTCGGTCACTATCGATCAAAAAACAGGCCTATTACCTAGCTCTGGCTCTAAAACCATGTCAGAATATTTTATCAAAGGCACTGAACCAACGGGTTATGCGACAAAAGAAGTGGGTACGAAAGTAACCGATTCTGAAGGCAACACATCAGAACTATTCTGATAAAGGGCTTAACATGAATGGCTCAATAAGAATTATTGGCGGAAAGTGGCGTGGGCGAAAATTAACAGTGCTTGACAAGCAAGGACTACGCCCAACCACCGATCGCATTAAAGAAACCCTATATAACTGGTTAATGCCGGTTATCCATGGCAGCCATTGCTTGGATTGTTTTGCAGGTAGTGGATCACTTGGCTTTGAAGCCGCATCAAGAGGTGCCAAAAGCGTCACCTTGCTTGAAAAAGACAAACAAGTTGCCCAGCTACTTAACAAAAACAAACAACTAATTGCGTGCGATGTTATCGAAATTTATCAAACTGACACCCTTGAGTGGCTCAAAAAAACAGCCCCAAAACAGTTTGATATTGTATTTATCGATCCGCCGTTTCACCAATCATTGGTTGCCAAAACAGTCAGCCAACTTGAGCAAAATAATTGGCTCAAACCATCGGCTTATATCTATATTGAAACAGAAATAGGGCACGACCTAACAACCTATATCCCAACTCATTGGCACTTACATCGCGAAAAAACCGCCGGTCAAGTTCACAGCTACCTTTTTATACGGAAAGACAATTAATGTTCATCTTTATTGGCAAAACTTTATACTCATTGATGTGGCTATTTTTATTATTTAACCTAATTCACCCTTACCCAAAACCAGCAAATGTGGTTGCTATTGTAGGGTTAATCGCTTTTGCGGTTACTCATGGCTTACAAGCATGGATGTTAAACTCAACCATGACCAAACAAGAAAAACAACAAGACAAATTCAAAGTATTGCGCCTGTTTTTATTTGGTTTTTTTGAATCACTTAGTTGGAAAGATAAAAAATAAAAAATAATGGTAAAAAGTGGTTGCTAGACACAAAAATTTTTGTATAATGCTCCCACTTCTTTCCAAGTACCTCAATAAGCGGGAATAGCTCAGTTGGTAGAGCACGACCTTGCCAAGGTCGGGGTCGCGAGTTCGAACCTCGTTTCCCGCTCCAATTCATAATGCATAACGTTGTTAAACTTTTCGAATTTAGCGGAGCAAAACTTCCATTTTATGCATGGAAACTATTTTAAAAACCAGAAGGCTTTATTTCAAAGCAGGCGTTGCTCAGTGTCAAATTACTAAAAAGCGACAGATGGAAATGTTGATTGATGCATATAACTACGCTTTCAACTATCATGACAACAAAATTAGTTTTCGTTCCGGTGAGGGATTGTTGGATTATCCATATGACAGTGAAGGTTACAAATATTTAAACTTAGCCTTAATTACCTAATTACTTAGGAAGTATTAAATTATTAAATAAGAATTACTTTTTAATTATTTTTTTAATACTGGATCATTACTAGGTAAACAGGACTTATGTAACACGGTCAAAACGATCATTTTCTTTGAATCTTGGATAAAGTAAATAATATGACTTTGACTGGGAAAATAGTAAATTCCCTTATCATATTGCACGGCAATACTTGGCGACTGAGCAAGCAAAAAGATTGTTTTATGCAAGCCTATAAGATAATCTTTCGCTTTCTCTTTACCCCAGTTTTTTATAGAATACTGATAAATATTTTTTATTTGTTTGGCTGCATGTCGAGTAATTTTTATTGATAGCACGATTAGCCCTTTAATAGATTATTAAAGAAGGCATCGGCATCTACTATGCTAGCTTCTTCAACGTCTTTTAAT
This sequence comes from Gilliamella sp. Lep-s35, assembly GCF_009795845.1. Classification (GTDB taxonomy): domain Bacteria; phylum Pseudomonadota; class Gammaproteobacteria; order Enterobacterales; family Orbaceae; genus Gilliamella. Next base: position 139,675 of record NZ_WTEX01000001.1, read on the forward strand.
CCAAGCTTGATTTGCGCATCAACATGATTTTTTTTCATCGTTTCAAATAGCTGATATTCTTCCATCGACATCATCACTAACACGGGCTTACCGTTTTTAGTGACTGTTACCGGTGCAGCTTGTGCACTAAGAATTGCCTCGCCAAATCGGTTTTTGACCTCATAAGCGGTTAGAACTTTAGTTGACATTTTATTTTCCTTTCTAGCTAAAATAGCTAATTTGTCTAAATTTTACCTGTTCTAAAAAATGCGTCAATAATTACTTTATAACTGTTTGATTATTTTTTATAAAACATGCAACTACATTATTATCAAGCATATATTTCACTCGTCGATTCCCTCTAGTGGATCGCTTTCTTCAATGCCTTGCTCTCTAGTTTCAGGGCTTAAGAAGTTATCTGGAACATCGCCAGAAGCATTAGCTGTGGCTATGAGTTTTAATAGCTCACTCCAATTATCATTTTTTGGGATAAAATGACACTCCTGTAATTGGGTCTTTTTTTATAAAAACCTCTTTTGTATCAAATCTGAACTTAGCTAGTAAGCGAACTGCTTGGCTACGGCCTGTCATAAATATTTTAGCCGTTTAAGTCATATTTGTTTTTTGTGATATATATTATGATATGTATCAGCATTATATGCTCTACATCAATCAAGTCCACCTCAACGAATTACTTCGCTAAATCAAAAATCCCCGCAATGATTTGCCGACTATAAACATCACTCATTTGCCAATCAATCGCATTTTGCGCTGCGTTATCAATCACTCGTTTTAACTCATGCTCATTTATATTGAGTTGCCCAAGCGTGGTTGGCGTGCCGATTTTGTTGAACCAAGCTCTTAATGCTTCAATACCTTGTTCAGCCGTTGATAAACCAAAAATTTGTTCAGCAAAACGTTGGAACTGTTTTGGGTTACGACTGTGATACCATGTCATCCAAGCGGGCATAACTACCGATAATCCCGCACCATGAGGAACATCACAAATGGCGCTCATAGCGTGTTCAATCATATGATTTGGATAGCTAAATCCAGCGGTACCTACATACGTTAAACCATTTAAGGCTAACGTTGCCGCCCAAGCAAATTCACCACGTGCATCTAAATCATTGGGATTTTGCAGTAGCCGTTCAGTTGTTCGCATGACGGTTTTTATATTGGCTTCGATTTGCAAATTAATCAATTCGGGTTGAACAGTTGCGGTGAAGTATCCCTCAATAGAATGCGCAATAATATCAGCGGCAGAATAGACCAGATAATCACGGCTAATGGTGGTTTGTAATTTAGGATTAATCACCGACACTTTTGGAAACAAACTAAAACCATGAATTGGGTATTTTTGTTTTGTATCTTCGTTAGTGATAACGCCGCCATTGTTCATTTCGCTACCGGTTGCAGCTAAGGTCATGACATCAAAAATATTAAGCGCTTTGGTTACTTGGGTGCCAGTAAAAAAATCCCAAACATCGCCATCGTACAAACTACCAGCTGCAATCGCTTTAGCGCTATCTAAACACGATCCACCACCAATACTAAGAACACTATCAGCACCAAATTGTTTAGCTATTGCAATCCCTTCACGCACTTTGCTTAAAACGGGGTTACTTTTTATTTTACCACATTGGGTAAATTCAATGCCGTTTTCGCATAGGCTAGTTGTAATATCATCAAATAAACCAGACTGTTTAATGCGGTCACTGCCAAAGATGATAACGACTTTTTTGGCGCCAAATTCTTTCATATAGCGCCCTATGTTTTTTTCTTTATCAATACCAAACTCTATACGCGTTGGATTTTGAAAACTAAATTCATGCATAATTTATTCCTTTAGATAATATAATGTTCATTCAAAATTAATTGTTGTTATCCCACCAATATTTTGCTGTGGCGCCACCATCGATTAATATGTCACTGCCAGTTATGTAGGCGCCTTTGTCTGACATAATAAATTCGGCAAGGTTAGCGACTTCGTCAGGTGTACCGCCTCGGCCAGCGGGAAGCTGTTTTAGCATATTGCGATAAAAGTCCTTGCGTTCACCATTAAGTTCGTCATTTGCTAATGGTGTGTGGATAATGCCTGCGCTAATGCAGTTTATCCTAGCACCCCGATGCCCCCATTTGACAGCTTCAGCTTGTACTTTTATAGCATTGCCACGCTTGGCTAGTTGATAAGCTTTTAAGGTATCGTTAACGTTTTTTATAAACGGTAAATCAAGCAAGGCTTCTGTCGGCGTAAGGGCTAGGGCTTGGGTTTGTTCTTGTGTTAGTGGTGCTAAGCGGTGTGAAGATTGCGAACCAATGACTAACGCTGAACTGCCTTTTGCCATGACAGGACTAAAAGCGTCTAATAATAGCGCATTACCGTATAAGTCAACGTTAAATATTTGGGCTACAGAAGCTTGCGATGGCGATACCCCTGCTGTATTAACTAAGCCCATTATTTTGCCTAGCTTTGTGGCTGTTTCGACTAATTTGTTGACCGATTGAGGGTTTGATACATCGCAAGCTGCGGTATGCACATTAAACCCTGCATTGCGTAGTTGTTGTGCTTGATGTTCGGCATGTTCTGGGTTTTTGTCGGCTAATAGGAGTTGTTTGCCTATTGCTATGCGCCTGACGATTGCAATGCCTATCGCACCTGATCCGCATAATACAATCACGTCTTTTGTCATGCTCTCCCCTTAATTTTGTAGGTTGTTTGTGGGTTATTTATTTTGGATGTGATTAGTTGCCATTTTAACGAGCGCTTTTATTGAGATAAATAAGGGCTTGTTTTATAGTGTAGTGAATTAAATTCACTAATAGAGCTTGATTATGTATAACCTAAATGAACTAAATTATTTTATTACCGTGGCGCAGACTTCTAGCTTTGTTAAAGCTGGGCAATTGTTGGGGGTGACTTCATCAGCACTAAGCCATAGCATGAGGAATCTAGAAACTCGGTTAAATCTGCGCTTATTGAATCGCACCACGCGCAATGTCTCACTGACCGAAGCAGGTGAACAGTTATATCGGCAAATTTCGCCGTTATTTGATTCTATTCATCAAGAAGTTGATGCGTTAAGTCATTTTGTTAATACACCATCAGGAACCATTCGAATTAATGCTCCAAGCATTGCTGTTGAACAGATCATCTATCCTAAATTACGCGACTTTTTGCCCCGTTATCCGCAAATTAAGATTGAAATTCAAGCCGACAATAGCTGGGCGGATATTGTTAAGCAAGGCTTTGATATGGGGTGCCGTTTAGGGAGTGATATAGCCAAAGAGATGATTGCCGTTAAAATATCTCCACCACTAAAAATGGCTTTAGTTGCTAGCTCCAATTATTTGCAGGCAAAGGACGTACCTGTATCTATTAATGATTTGGATAAACACAGCTTAATTGGTATGCGAATATCTTCGGATCATGGTACGGAATTGCCGTGGGAATTTTTACAAGCAGGAAAAATGGTTAAATACCATCCGCATTCGCAGTTTATGATTAATAATCATTTACGCAAGCAAGCCGCATTAGATGGTTTAGGCATTACTTGGCTTGCTCGTTCTAGTGTTGAGCAAGAATTGGCATCGGGCGAGTTGGTTGAGTTGTTGGCTGAATTTGCCATTACTTATGATTCATTTTACCTTTACTATCCAAGTCGCAAAGGGCATTCAAATGTTTTTAAATTGATTATCGATTTGTTAAAGTGTGAATAATAAATTTAACTAATTATAAATAAACTAAAGAAGTAATAGTAAAAATGAGGCATTTAGCCTCATTTGGTTTTGTATAAAATCGATAGTATATTTCTAACTTATTACTCAACCTATAGCAAGTAACAGCTTAATGTTTGTTAAGAATTTCTGAAAAAGGCCTAACAGTACTATTAGGCATAACAACTCGATCATTACCTTTTTCTTTATTAAGAGTAGCCTGATCAATTTCATAACCCAAAAGATTAGATAAAATATATTTATTCATAAGCCCACTTAAATAACCACTTTCCCCACGAAACGATTCAATATACTCACAGTTATAACGTGGGTTGGTTGATATAAACATAAAAGGGATTAGAAACTGATCAACATTGTCCCCTATACCATGCCCAACATTGACAATTTCACCATGATCTGAAGTATAAATTATAGTATAGTTATCACTATATTTATTGATAACATCATATAATGCTTTAACTGTACGATCGGTATGGTGAACAGTTAGATCATATTCCTCAGCATCAGGTAAAGCCTGTTTATCAATGTCATCATAACCGTCTTCATAAGGTTGATGGCTACCACGCAAATGCACCAAAATAAATTTTTGGGGCGAGTTATCTTTTTTCAGGGTTTTTTCTAATAGCTGACTTAAATTAATATCAATAGCTGTATCAGAAAAAGAAATAACATCACTTTTACGAGCAATAAAACCAAATTTAGTATTTAATGTATCTTGAATTTGTTGTGCAGCCGATGCTAACCAATAGGTTTTGTAATGGTTGAATTTGGCCATTTCAATAATCGATTTATTATTAAATAAATTATCATCACTTTCAGGTACATTAAATGAGAGTGTCATAGGTATTGAATCTCGAGTAAAAGCTGCAGCTGAGTGGCTATTTGGCATAATACACCCGCCATTTTGGCTAAAAATATTGGTCATAAAAGGCGTAGTTTGCTTATGATAACCATAGCTACTATAGCGATTTACGAAAGAAGATTCCCCCATAATAAATACAATCAAGTCGTTATCCGGCTTATTAGGCGGTAAAAGAACAGCGTCATTAAACTTTTCAATTTCATGACTATTTGAATAGATATCTGTTGTAGTATAACTAAGTAAAATATAGGATAAATTAGCAAGTACAGCAGAATAACATTTACGTATTGGACTAACAGCAGGTTTATAGATCCCACGCTTAAGATCAGATTTTATTGCTGAATAGTTTGCTAAATAATAGATAATAAAGAAAAATAGAAACCCATAAATGGTTATGGGAACAAAAAGTCTAAATTTAATACAGACAAATTTTTTAAGAATAAATAAAATAAGCAAAGTCGCAATAAATGCAGGGCCAATGATCATTAACGCTTGCTTAGCCATTGAGAGTAGTTCGTAAGAATTAGTCTCAACAATAGAATCAAGTAGGCTGTCTGATATCATGTCCCCATAAAAAATAAAATAGCTAACTTCTGATAAAAAAAGGAATAACAATAAAACGCCAAAAATAACAACAAGCTTATAACCGCTACAAAGGCAATTATGTACAATCATAATAAAAAATAAAGTTGTTATTATCATTATATAAAAATAGAGATTATCTAAAATAGATTCGCTAAAATTAATATAAAAATGATATTTATAAAAGCGGTAAGACCAAATCGCACTAATAAAAGTATAGACTAATAGCAGTAACATTGATGGAAAGATCTTTTTTTATCCTACATAAATTCATAAAATATGCCCCAATCCTATATTCAAGTATTTTTGTCAAAAATAATTGTTATAGTTAATTTTTGTTACTATTTATAATAAATCAATGTAAATATTGTTTAATTGTAGGAATTTCTACAAACTAATGAAAATAAAAACGGTATGCATTTTACATGTTTTTTTATATTGTGAAATAATTATTGAATATTTTTTATTATGTTATACAATTCATTTACTTTCAGTAAAGAGAGTAAAATTATTTTATAAAAAATGTAAGAAATATTTAAGGAGAAAATTATGATGTATTTATCTGCGATCCGCGCCCAGGCAAGAGCTTTTTTAGGCAAATTCATTAAAAACGAACAAGGTGTTACTGCGATCGAATATGCAGTTGTTGCAGCTGGTATTGCGGTGGTTGTTTTGGCTGTTTTCAAAGCAGGTGGCCCTGTTGACCAAATGTTAAAAAATACGTTTGATCAATTAAAAACGAAGATGCAGACTGTTATTACTGGTGCTGGTAATAGTTCTAGTGGCTCTTAATCGACTGCATTTTCGCTATGCATAGCTAATATGCTTTTATTTAAAATTATTATCTAATAACATTTGTTATTTTGGGGTAATAAAATAAAGCTATTGGCAAAATAAAAGCCAATAGCTTTATTTATACAGGGTGCTGATGAATAAACATGGATAATGAAAAACTTCCACAGTTTTCTAGTGAATGGGGTAAGGTTCGTGATTTGGTGTTTCAAGTCATTGATCTAGATTTAATTGAGCAACTAAAAAACGAACCTAATAAAATCCTGCGCGAAATTCAAACTATAATCAGAGATATTGTCAATTCAGGCAATGCTTATATTACTGCCGATGAGTCAAATATATTGGCCGGTATGATTTGTGATGAAATTATTGGTTATGGTCCAATTGATTCATTAATGAAAGATGAATCGGTCAATGATATTTTAGTCAATGGTCCTTTCAGCATTTATGTTGAACGTGGTGGTGTGCTTAGCAAAACCGATAAGTTTTTTATTAGCGAGCGCCAACTGCTTGATATTGCAAGGCGGTTAGTGAATAAAGTTGGTAAAAATATTGATGAAGCGCACCCATTAGTCGATTCACGAATGCCCGATGGCAGCCGCCTTAATGTTGTTATTCCACCGATTGCGATTGATGGCACCTCAATGTCGATTCGTAAATTTGGTACCGGTCGCCGAACATTTCACGATTTAATTAAATATGGCTCACTAAATGAAGATATGGCTAATTTTTTAGTCATTGCAGCGCGTTGTCGAATGAATATTATTGTTTCAGGTGGTACTGGTTCTGGTAAAACCACAATGCTAAATGCATTATCAGGCTTTATTGGCGAACATGAACGTACTATTACCCTTGAAGATGCGGCCGAATTAAGGCTACAGCAAGACCACGTGCTTAGGATGGAAACCAAATCAGGCGGTGAAGATGGGCGTGGACGGGTAACAATGCAAAATCTGTTAGTTAATGCACTACGGATGCGGCCAGACCGAATTATTTTAGGGGAGTGTCGTGGTGAAGAGGCTTTTGAAATGCTTCAAGCTATGAATACAGGGCATAACGGCTCAATGTCAACCCTGCATGCTAACACAGCTAAAGATGCTTTATCGCGTTTAGAAAGTATGATCATTATGGCTCAGTCCGAATTACCTATTGTGGCAATTCGGCACTATATTGCCTCTTCGGTTAATTTTATTATTCAAGTTTCTCGTTTGCCGGATGGTCAACGTAAAGTAATGAGTATTACCGAAGTTATCGGTTTAGAGTCTGAAAATATTGTTACGCATGATGTATTTAAATTTAAAATTCATGACGAAAGAAACGAACAGGGTAAGATTCAAGGTGAATTTGTCTGTAATGGCTTAATAAAGCGATCAGCCCTTTATGAAAGTGCCCAATATTATGATATGTCAGATGTATTAGAAAAACTAATGTTCAGCGCAGCAGGGATTAACATATGATTTTTATTTTGTCAATTGCGCTTATTCTTACTGCTATTATAAATATGTGGACGTTGCGTCGTCGTAGAGAGCGATTACAAGTTTTTTATAATGTTGAAGTTAAAAACACTTCTTTGTCTAGTTTGGTTGAAAGCCAACTATCTCAAAGGCAGCAATCATTATGGCAGCGAATTAGCTTTGATTTTAACGTAATGATGCGATCTTATTATAACTTACTTATCATGGGGCAATCTAAAAGTCGGTTGTTTGTTTATATTTTTGTCGGTACGGTTGCGGGGATAATATTAAATGGACAGTATCTTCATTATGATAGTTATACTGTAGCTTTAGTTAGTGGTATTGGCACGGTTGTTATTATGCTTTTTCTTAAAAAAAGAAAGTTGAAAAAAGAATTTTACAATACATTTCCTGAAGCATTAAATACCATTACTGGTATTGTATCATCGGGTAGTGCCATAACAACAAGCTTTAAAGCGTGCGGCGACTCTATTGAAGGCGTTGTTGGTAAAACATTAAAGGAAGTAGATAAGCGAATAGAAATTGGTGATAATATTGAAGGGGTTTTAATGAACTCTTATCAACGACTGCCTTTCCCTGAATATTACTTTTTTATTTTAACGGTCATGGTTAACCTTGATAGTGGTGGCGAATTAAAAGAGGTGCTTAATCGGTTAACAAAAATGTTAACAAACAATCAGGTTTTAGTTAAAACCAGAGATGGTAAAACCGCCGAATTAAGAATGACGATGACAATATTAGGCTGTATGCCTTTGGGGTTTATCTTCTTACTTAAATTGATTTCACAGACGCATTATGATTATTTAATGGATACATCAGTGGGTCGCGGTATTTTGTACTATGTTATAGGCAGTGTGGTTATTGGTGTTATCATTATAAAGGGAATGATTAATAAAATCGTTTAAATTATGACTAGTTTATTAAATATATTAATTCCAATTATTTTAATTTATATTGGCTGCAAAGAGTTAATTGGTTCTTATTTATTAAGTAAAAGAAAACAAAAAATCAGCTTGCTATTAAATAATGAGAATCAAGAAAAAAAAGCACCTAAAAAACATGTTAATCAAAAGAATGTTGCTTTTGAAAAAATTGCCGCAAAAAATAGTGTAAGCCTTAGTTTTTTGCGCCAATTTCAAGAACAAAATAGTTGGAAGATATATGCTGTTATTATCGTGTTTTCACTTTTTTATCTTGTCAATCAGATATTTTCGTTTATTGAACTTGATTCTAGCATCTTAACGATTGCTATATTTATAATTATAGTTATGGTTATTTTTATACCTGATAGGTTGTTAAAAAGACAAACAGAAAGAAGAATTAGAAGAATTTCACAAGATTTACCATTGGTTATTGATATGATGGCTATTATGGTTAAATCGGGCATGACCGTTGAAAATGGTTTTAGGTATTTAAGTACAAGGGTAAAACCAATCAATAAAGATGTGGCAGCTATTTTAGAAAGGGCTTGCTTAATGATGGATGTTAATGGTATTGAGCTCTCGATTGATTTAATTCAGCGAGAGGTACCAAGTAAAGAAGTTAGAATGTTTTGTGTTACCTTAAAAAGGAGTATTAGCTATGGTAATTCAATTTATGATGCTTTATTAGATTTATCAGCTGAAATGCGAGAAATGCAAAAATTATCTATAGATGAAAAAATTGCTGCGATTGCAGCCAAAATGACACTGCCAATGATGATATTGTTTTTAGCACCTTGTCTTGTTATTGTTGCTGGACCTGTCGTCATGAATATTATAACAGTATTAAGTGATAGGATGTAGAAATAATGAATTATTTTTCAATATGCTGTAAATCAAAAAGTTTGATAACCCACAAACTCGTGGTGATATGTTCAATGTTATTTATTGTTACTGGGTGCCAAAATAGTACCGTTAGATACGATTTAAATGACAAACAAAAAATTTATGTCCATGAAGCAACTAAAAATTATGGGGGGTTAATTGAGCTTTATAAACAACGTTTACAACGTTCTGATAGCGAAGATACTCGATATAAACTTGCTCAAGTCTATTACCTTACTCATGATTTTGAAGCTGCAAAAAGAACATTAATGCCAGTGTTAAAGAAAAGTAAAAATGATAATGTTTTTGTTTTATATGGACATATTGAGTCTAAAATGCGAAATAATGACATAGCATTAGAATATTTAGACAAAGCCATTGCAATTAACCCCAAAAATGGTGAGGCGTATAATGTAAAAGGTATCGTTTTGTTGAAAAAGAAACAATATGATGCAGCACGTTATTCGTTCAACCTAGCTCGAGACAACTTTTATGACGAAAATAAAGTCACAAATAATTTGGCAATGCTATCAATTTTGAATAAAGACTATAATGAAGCTTATCGGTACCTAAATATTTTATATACAAAAGGGTATCGTGATCAAACCATTCTTCATAATTTACTTTACACTTTGGTAAAGTTAAACAAAATACAATTAGCTAAGTCATTTTGTATAGGGCATAGGTTATCAAACGAGCCAGAAATTTTAATTCAAGAATTAAAACAAATTGAACCAATCGATGCAATTAAATTTAACGAGATCAAGCCAACACAAAGTGAAAGTCAAAAACAGTATACGATTGAAAAAACAGCATTACAAAAAGCACCTAAAACAGATGCCGTGATTAAACCTAAAAAGGGAACTAAAGCGCAAACTACAACTAAGTCAGAGGTTAATGCTAAATTAGCAAACATAGCAAAATTAGACACTGAAACCGAAACCGACGTTAAAAAAGGTTCTCAAAAAAATAATCAAGCCAATCAATCCAATCAGGCGGTAACTAAATCGACTATTTTAGCCGTTCGCTCCGGTGAACATGACAAATTCAGTCGAGTCACCTTTGAAACAGTCAGCCCGTTGAGCAAAAATCAATACTTGCTTGAGAAGATTTCTCCAACCGAGTTCAAGTTATCGCTTTATGATGTAACGCTTCCAAAAGCAGGAATAAACTATATCATTAATCGAATTGCTCGTAGTGATCGTGATTTTAGCAATGTAACAGGCACTTTAACGGCTGAAAAAACATTAATTTTACAAATAAAAACAAAGCGAAATTCAATAGTGAAGGATTTTGATGCAGGTCCTGATGCTTGTAAAGCAAAGTGCTTTGTGTTTGATTTTTATTTAGAAAATAAATAAATGCAACAAAAATAAATATAACATCACATGGAGTTTGCATGAAAGAAAAAAAATTACTAGTTCTGTACATATTAATGTTATTTGTCGGGCTAGCATTACTGTTTACAAAATCATCGCCAGAACCCGTTGCTGAACCGCCGGTTCAGCAGCAGGTTGTGGTTGAAGAACCTAAAAAAGAAGAGCCCCAAAAACAAACTATTACAATCGCTGTTGCAAAACATGATATTAATAAAAATACAATTTTGACTAAGGCTGATTACTATTTTAAATCAATTGAAGTTGAAGCAGGAAGCAACGAAGTATCCAAATATATCAGCGATGCAATGGCAATTGATGCTTATGTCGCTATAAACAATATTGCTAAAGATACTGTAATAGAAAGTCAGTTTCTTGCCTCGCCTAATTCAGAACAATACCGACTACTTGCACTAAAAGATGGAAATTATATGTTTCCGTTCAAAATAGATGAAATTGATTCTTATTTAGTAAAAAATCTAAAGGCCGGCGACCTTGTCGATCTTTATGTCTTTTATGCTGACAACGAATTAGCAAACGCTAATAATAAAGGCTATGGTAATGATAGACTTGTTTCTCCTAGTGATAATTTTACTAAAAATCGCATAAAACCAATTATTGTAGGTAAAAAAATTATTTACATTGATCTAAATGAAGGAATTAAATCGAGCTTTCAGAATAGAAAAGAATCGGCTCAAATTCAATTAGAGCTTTCAAATCAAGAAATTAAATTGTTAAGAACACTAATGGCCAACTCTACAGTTATTATGTATCCAAGTACTTATAAAAGGGGTATTGATGATGGATTACGTTTGTTAAATGACAAAGAAAAAAACTGGCCACTAACGGATAAAGCGATTTTTTCAAAAAAGAAAAAACCGCTTAATTTGCTAAAAGGTAACTAAGAATGCTAATAAAAATTAAACCAATTATAAACACAATTAAACAGCTAGTTTGCTTATTATCTATTAGCTTTTCCTCGTTGGTTTTTGCTAATATTCATAACTTACAAATTGGGCAAAGCAAAACAATTGTTTTACCTGAAAATGTAGGCACTGTCTTTATTAGTCAAGACAGCGTAGCTAATTACGAAGTTGTTGATGGTAAATCATTAATTATATATGGCAGATCAAATGGTAGAACTAGTTTACTCGTTTATGATGATGCAAATAATATTATTATTAATGATACTATTAATGTTGATCCACTTTTATCGCAAATCACACATAGAATAGCGCAAAATTTTCCAAATAGCAGCGTAACAATAGATCGTTATGATAACGGCGGCGCAAATGGTAAATTTGTTTATGTATTAAATGGTACCACGCCAGATACGACAACAAAAAGTAAAATTATCACGCTTGTAGGGACACTTGTTGGGCAAAATGCGGAACGTATACGAAGCAAAGCATCAGGTGAGTTTGGCGATGTAGAGCTTACATTTCAGGATTATTATGTCTATAACAATATTATTGATAATATTAGAGTCATTGAAGAGTATCAAGTTAATGTAAAGTTGACCTTTGTTGAGGTGAGCAAAACATTTAGTGATTCGTTGGGTATTGAGTGGCAAAGTTTAACTTTGGAAAGTATGGCCAAAGGTAAAGATTTTAAGCCCAATAATATTGGTGAATTTACATTATTGGGTCTAAAAAAAGGATTTGATATTCATAATATTGTTACCATGATTCGTGCAATAAAAAATGATCGCTTAGCTAAAATTTTAGCACAGCCTAATTTATCTGTATTATCAGGTGAAAGCGCCTCATTTTTAGTCGGTGGTGAAATTCCAATTATATCTACTGGTAAAGATGGTGACTCTAACGTTACGTATAAAGAGTATGGTATTAAGTTAAATATCAGCACAAAAGTAAATAATGATAAACGTATTAGATTATTTATTAATAACGAAGTCAGTTCGGTTGTTGGTTCGTATGCGTTTAATAACTATAATATTCCAACTTTACAAACACGAAAAACCAGTTCAACTATTGACTTATCTGATGGTGATAGCTTTGTAATAGCTGGATTAATTAGTGAGCAAGATACAGAAACATTATCACGTATTCCTTTTGTTAGTGATATCCCTATTTTAGGGGCATTGGCTCGTAGCGTAGGAAACGGACGTGAAAAGACCGAAATGGTTGTATTTGCAACAGTTAATTTGGTTAACTCTAATAATAGTTTTAATGGTGTAGAGCTACCAATTTTAGAACGTACCGATGTAATTAATAGCTTTTTTAATATTAAAAATAATATGGATAAGCAGCGACGCAAAACAGTGCCTGTATCTAATGAAAGTGAAAAATTTATTAACGACATGGGTTTTATTGAATAAAAGGCTAGTGAGATTATTATGCAATTATTTGGTAGTAAAAAAGATAATGATACATCAAAAAGCGCTTCACAAGAATTTGTGGTTGGGCGTATATCCGGTTTTCAAGTGGCTATTTTAAGTAAAAGAAGTGAGTTGATTGAAAATATTCGCTCTGTGCTTTTTCTTTACAATGTATTAGGGATGGAGATCTTTCCGTTAGAGTTATCTGATTTAAAGGAAGCTCCACACTGGAACAGATATGATGCTATTATTTTAGATATCGAAGATCAAGACAATGCAGAAATTTTATCAGAAAATATTAACCGTTTTTTTCCAATTCAAGCATCAACAATACTCATTGGTAGTCATGATTCGATTAAGTTTTCTGAATTTTTGTTAAAAAAAGGAATTCATTTTTTATTAGAGAATAGTCAATTAGAAAAGATTCCAGATATTTTACACACAAGGAGTATCACTCCACCAGGTTCAAGCCAAAGAGTAGGTAGCGTTATTGCGTTTTTAGGGTGTAAAGGCGGAATTGGTACTTCATCGTTAGTGGTCCATACACTAAAAAATATTAGTTCACTAACAAATTATCCTCTTCTTTATATTCAAGGTGCAACAGCAAGTCCTAATGCTGATTTTTTATTTGAAATGCCAATCCCTCAAGATGGTTCATTAGTTGATGTTGAACTCTCGCTGCAAGTAAAAGTCGAGCCAAGTGATACCGCTTGGAAATACGACAATTTAAACTCAGGGCAATTTAATATTACAGTTATTGATCAAAATATGGGATTAGCCTCTTCATTTAAGCACTTTGAAGAGATTATTACCTTGTCTAATATTGTTTTTATTGTAATAAATCGCGATCCCTTTTCGATCAAAATTGCTAAAAAAATGTTAGACGAAATATCTCGCCTTACCACACAAAATACAGATTTCCAAAATAAACGTTTTTTGGTTTGTTTAAATGAAGATGTTCCTTATGATAAAAAAAATGCTTTGCAAGATAGCGATATAGAAGAATTTTTAGGCCGAAATATTGATTTTACACGCAAATTTATCCCAAATTTGGATAAATTTAAAAAAGCACATAGCAGTAAAGAAATAAAAGAAATAGCTTCAACCATTATAGGTAATAAAAAAATCGAAACAAACAAACAAAAATCACCTTTTTCAATATTAAAGAAAAAGAAAGATTAATCTTTAATATAATAAAATAGAGCAAAATTATGTTGAAATATTGGAAATTATTTTTTCGCCAAAAAAAAGCAAGTGTCTCGGTAGAATTTGCAATTGTTTTTCCTTCGTTAGTTGTTCTATTTTTGTTCGTTCTTGAATTTAGCCGAATTATGTTTATTGGTTCAGCTTTGGATTTAATGACTACAGAAATAACCAGAAAAGCAGCAATTTCGCAACAGTCGAGTTATCAACAACAAATGCAGCAATTGATCGCATCAGAATCAGTTTTATTTCCCTATATTGCTGATCCACAAAAGTTTACAGTAACAGTAAAATATTGTGAAACAGTCAAGCAGGTAACTGATGGTGGTTGCCAAGCTGCGCTTGCTGATAATACTCAGATACTGTTATTTGAATTACGGTATGAATATTCAGCCATATTTTCCAAATTGTTTAGTCGTATTCTTGATACCTCTTTGACAAAAAAAACTATCGCTTACCGAGAGTTTAATAAAAATAGTTGATAATTTAAGGAATAAAATAACAATGAAATCTTCTGGCAATTTTTTGCGTAATAAAGATGGTATAATGTCAATAGAATTTGCTGCATGCTTTTTTTGCTTTTCAGCTTTGGTATTTATTATTTATGATGTATATAGTAGCATTATGTTACAAAGTAGATTAGAGCGTGCAAATTATGCGGTAGCTTCGATTTTTCGTGAAAGGTCATCTTTGTATCCAATCATAGATAGCTCAAGTGTTCAGAATACATCTTCATTATGCAGTAATTCTAACTCTTGCTTTCAATCTCATGAACTGTTTAATGAAACTCAAGTAAAAGAACTTAGCCAATTAGCAAGTTCATTATTAGGTGGACGCAATGTGGCTGTAAAAGTAGATGGTTTATTTATTTTTCAAGATGTTAATAACCCTGCAAGTTTAAAAGATGCTGAATTTGTTACGTTAAGTGCTCAATCTTGTCCTTCTGGCGCCTGCAATGATGGCATTAGCAACTATTTTTCTGCATTACCTAATATGGACAATCGTTTAGATGGTTCACTTACTAACTATTCAAAACTCGTTCCATATGTTCCAAGAATTGGTGATTTGGCAAATAAATTAGAAGGGCGTTGGATTCCTCTGTATCGCGTCAGTATGTGTATTGTCAACGAGGAAAGTCTTTATTTAAAATTGGTTAACTCAAACAGAACTGCCTCTGGTTTTTTACCAAATTTATGTAGTAATTTTGTTGTGTTGTCTCGCTGTAATGATATTTTAAATCCTACAGACACAGCTTGCCCAATTTATCATCGCTAACCACACGCATATTAGAGGTCTATATGAGTAATAACAAATCTGAACACAAAAAAAATCATAATAAATCTTTTTTTAAGTGTAATTTAGGTAGTGTGGCTATAAGCTTTGCGATTATGGTTCCTGCTATGCTTGCTTTTATGGTAGTTTCGATAGAACATACCCAAACAATGCGCAATCGTGCTAGGCTTTCTGAAGCAACTAACGAAGCCTCGTTAGCGATTATCGCTTTAAACAATAAAAATATTGATGAAACAGCCATTAAAAATAATCGTTCAATGGCAATGAATTATATCAATTACTTTTCCTCTCAAAAAATTACTGACACGTTGGGCGATGGCGATAGTATTGATGTTGAATATAACAAAGAAGAAAAAGTATATAGTATTAAATATAAACAAAAATTGAATTCCCAAATTACTGATGAACAAACCGGTGAGTCAAAATCTATGTTTGTTACTAATAAATCCGACAGTTACGGGAATACAAAAAAATTTGAACGTTTTGATTCATTTGATATCGCTTTTATTGCTGATTTTTCAGGCTCGGCAACGTGCCAATATAATGACTCAACTTGTAACGATTACTTAGGAACAAATAGCCCACAGCAACGCCTTCAATACATGAAAGCGGCAATCGTTGATATTATTGATCAATTTAAAGGGGATTCTAAATTTGCATTAGTTCCTTATGACATTGGTGTACCGGTTCAGCAAGATACTAAAAATCCAGCAGGCGGAGAAAGCTACGCTTGCTCGGTTATGTATAAAATGAAATCGCCTTATGACAAAATTGATTATAATTTTTGGGCTAATAAAAATATTGCGTATTCAAAATGGAGTAATTTAAAAGCAAGTGGAGAGATTAATGACTTTTCATCCTATAACTACTTTACTAAATTTGAGAATACTGTTAATTATTATTTAGATTATTTTAATTATCGTTATTATTCACAAATTATTGGGCCGGCAAAAGGTCTTAATAATGATCAAGCTTTAGTCAATAGCGGATTATGTCGCAATCGAAATCATGTTGATCAGCTTAATATGGGATCGGCAAAATATGCTTGTGGTGAAGATGATCCTAATTACCCATTACATGCTAGAAATGAAAATATCATTAAAACACAATATGGCAATATAGTTCAATTGTATGATTATATGTTTTCAGGGGATTATCCTGATGTGCATTATTCATTTGCCAACACTAAAACAGTCGATGTACAAGGTACAATTGATACCTTATTTAGTGGTATCAATAGTAATACAATAACATTTAATCGACCTATTTCGCCAGCTGTTGGTGATTTTTCACCGTTTTTGGGAATGTGTCAATCACCTTTATACAATAATAATATTATGAGTAAAGATGTGATTAATATGAGCTCTAACTTCCAAAGGTTTAAAGAAACCGCAAAATATATTGGAACATTTAAATCATCCCCTCATTTAGTGCCTTTTAGTGCAGATAAAAATCACAATCTAGATCTACTAAATTATATTAAAAATGGAAACTGGCAACCAGGTGGTGGGACAGATACCATAACTGCTTTATTAAGAGCTGTTCCTGTAATGGCAAAAGGTGAGAGTAATAATAAAATGATCATTATTATTACAGATGGCAAAGATGATGCAGGAGCGGATATTCTTAGAGATAACTTCTTGGATGCAGGTGTTTGTCAGGCAATAACTAGCGGGTTGACCTCATTAGATAATCAAAAAAATGGTTATATTAATAGAGCAGCTAAAACAGCGATGATCCATTATATAAAACTAGATCCACAAGCAGGTAATTCGACAGCTTCATACGGAAAATGGTTTACCAAGTGTATGAATGGTAATGAAAAATATGTGCACGAGGCTAATGATTATAAGACATTGTTCGATACAGTGGAAAAAATTATTCAAACAGAAACTGGGAATTTTATTAACAAAGGTGAGTCTAATTAATCAATAATATGATAGGAGCAATTCTAAATGAAACTGATTAAATTAGTAGTATTGTTTGTATCTTGTTTATGTTGTTGTTCGTTATTTGCCAATGAGCGAAGTGATGCTGTATTGTTTTCAATAAAATCAGGATTGCAGATCCCTACCGCATCTAACTCAGCTTATACGGGCATAACAATCGAAAACGGTGATCTTTGGATTTGGGGATATAGAGATCTAGGTCTACAAGGTAATGGTGTTTATACTGTTTCATCTAGTGCGCCTCCTGCCAGAGTGAAAAGTTTTGTTGAAAAAGGACTTAGTATTACACAAGTTGCAACTGGAATTGCTCATATAATTGCATTAGATGATCAAGGTAATGTTTGGGGATGGGGGCAAAATGGCTATCAGGAAGCTGCTGGAGGTAAATATAAAGGTTATCCAACTTCGCCCGTTTTAGTGTTAGAGAATAAAGATGTTATTATGATTAATGCAGGGGAATATACTTCTTATGCATTGACAAGAAGTGGCGAAGTTTATTCTTGGGGATATAATCTTTATGGGCAAGCAGGGCAAGGAACAAAAAGATCAATAGTTGGAGTTAATCGTATTGCACAAAAGTATTTTAATAATAGACCTGTAGTATTAATCGGAGCTGCTTATGAAAGTGGTTATGCTATTAATGATAATGGCGAAGTTTTTGCCTGGGGGGATGAAGAATCAAATGCGTTTGGTTTTGAAAATATATCCGCTCATGTTTTTGATTTTCAACCGAAGCAAATCACAAATTTACCCGTTGATGGAAAAAATATAGCACAGATAACAGGCGGAAATCGGTTCACGACTTTTGTAACATCATCCGCTGACGTTTACTCTATGGGGGCAGCAAACCACATAGGAATTGGTTGTGACTCACATAATGATGCTCGGTGTGAAAGAGGCATAAAAGATCCTCAATTAATTACTGGTAATGTTGGTATGCTATATTGTCGCTATGCAGGATGTATTGCTACCACAAAAAGCAATAAAATATCAGTATGGGGTGTAACTGCCGGTGCTTTTAACCATATCATATATGAAGCAACCCCAACAATTAAAAGCCATATTGGCAATTTAACAAAAGTTGATGGAGGTAAAGAAAGCTTGTTATATTGGAATGATGAAGGTAAAGTTTTTGGCGTTGGCTTTCCTGGCACAAATAAATTTCGCTCAGGAACAGGGCCTGTTGATTGGCCAGGCGTAGAATTAAAATTTGTTACAGACGAGATGAAAAAAGTATATGGTGAAGATTATATTCCAGGGCAAGGTTTCTAATGATTAGTCAAGAGTTAATTAATGATATTATTATTCTAGCGATTTGGCTATGTTTGTTAGTTTCTTGTTATACGGATTGGAAGTACCGAACAATCTCAAATAAAATCGTCATAATAATATTCATTTTGGCTATTTTAAATTTTTTGTTCGGTCAAGGACAGCTAAATTATGGCGCATCAACGATATTTTTAGTCTGTGGTTTACTTATGTTTTATTGCCGATTAGCCGGTGCGGGGGATATTAAATTAATTACGGCACTTTTAATAACAATTCCTGTAAGCAGCGTTCTGTTTTTTTTGGTGGTGATTACATTTTTTGGTTTGCCGCTAGCAATCTTTGTAATTATATATAAACGTTTAAAGAAACCCGAAGGCGGTATTACATTACCCTATGGAATTGCAATAAGCGCAAGCTATTTTTTAACATCAATTACACTATTTAAGGTTATATTGTAATAGTAAACTCAATATTCGGCTTAATGATATATGTATTTTGATAATCAGTATTAGTGTTTCTCATTCTAAAGCAAATGATTGAGAAACATTCCTTTCTTAAATGACATTAACTAACAATACGTTATACCTGAACGATAATTACAGCATATGTAAACCCAACTGACTGTATAAAAAAATAAGTGATTGCTTGATTATACGCAAATCTTATACACTAATACCACTTTTTGTTTTAAAAGATAATTATTCTTGTTTTACGCAAAGATATAATAAAAATTTGTTAAAAATTATTACATTAAATTATAATTATGTATAAGATGGATGTTTTTGTTTTATACTGAAACCTAGTATTTCCTGAAACTTTTTTACAAAAATTATTATCTTTAGTCATATGAATTAAAGATGTACACATTATATAAAGATATTTTTCTATACAATTTTGTGTATACCAAGTTTTTAGATCATTATAAATTTATTACTACAGGATGATGAATCATTATAATTATTTTTATTAGTTTTTGGCGTAAAAAGTAGTAATGATATTAACTTGCATTTATCAAAATTTGTTAAAGTTATAACATGGTTATTTCTTATAGATAACATTGGGTATAATTATATTTACTACGGCATTATAGAAATAAATTAAGAGGAGACATGCATATGGAAAATCATAGCAGTAATACCGTTGCTTTTGTTAAAAATCGTCGTGCTTCATTAATCAGTGCCATTTTTTTAATGGCGACATCGGCAATCGGTCCGGGATTTATTACTCAAACCGCTACGTTTACCGTTACGCTTGGTACTGCCTTTGGCTTTGGTATTTTGGCTTCTATTATTATCGATTTTGTTGTTCAACAAAATATTTGGCGAGTGGTTGCATTAACCAAAATGAATTCATCAGATATTGCCAATGCCACAATTCCATTTAGTGGTTATCTATTAGCGGTGCTAATTATATTTGGTGGGTTAGTGTTTAATATTGGTAATATTGCCGGCGCCGGATTAGGTTTAAATGCACTTGTTGGGCTTGATCCTAAATGGGGCGGAGCAATTAGTGCATTTTTAGCGGTTTATATTTTTTCATCACGCAAAGCTAGCAATTTTATTGATCGTTTAATGATTGGTTTTGGTTTACTAATGATTGTTTTAACGTTATTTGTGGTGTTTGCATCGCAGCCTCCAGTTGGTGAAGCGTTAAAAGAAACCGTGTTTCCGAGCGATATCAATTTTGCTTCAATCACAACTATTGTTGGTGGAACCGTTGGGGGATATATTTCTTATGCTGGCGCTCACCGTTTACTTGATAAAGGTATGGTTGGTGTAGAGCATATTGATTATGTTTCAGGTGCAGCCACAAAAGGAATTGTTGTTGTTGGTTTAATGCGTTACATTTTATTTTTAGCGATTTTAGGTGTCGTGGCAAGTGGTGTGACAATTGATATTTCAAGTTATGCCGCCAACCCTGCATCGCAAGCCTTTCAGGCAGCTTTGGGTCAGCTTGGATTACGCCTTTTTGGTTTGATTTTATGGGCGGCAGCTATAACGAGTGTTATTGGAGCCGCTTATACTTCAATGACGTTTATTACACCTTTTAAACGAACAATTACAGATAAACAACGCCAATTTGCCACCATTATCTTTATTGCTGTTTCGCTTGCGATCTATTTAGCTATGGGAACCGCACCTGTATCATTACTTGTTTTTGCCGGTGGTTTTAATGGCTTAGTGTTACCGCTTGGTTTGACCATTTTTGTGTATATTGGTTGGCGACGAGCTGATCTTATGTCTGGATATCATTATCCAAGATGGTTATTACTTTTAGGTGTGATAGTGTGCGCAATTACTTGGTATATGGGCATAATGTCGGTCGCGACTATTTTTAACTATTTAAAATAGAGGACAATATGACAATCACCAAAAGTATTGATTTAAACAGTGACCTTGGCGAAAGCTTTGGTCAATGGCAAATGGGTAATGACGAGGCAATGCTAAAAGTTGTTAGCAGTGCCAATGTCGCTTGTGGATTTCATGCTGGTTCGCCAGCAGGTATTTTAAAAACATTGAAAGCGGCCAAAGCCAATAATGTCGAAGTGGGTGCTCATGTTGGTTACCCTGATTTAGTGGGATTTGGTCGTCGTAATATGGATATAGCAACTGATGAGTTAACCGCTGATGTGATTTATCAAATTGGCGCACTTAAAGGATTAGCCACATCAATCGGCACCAAAATAAGTTATGTTAAGCCACATGGTGCATTATATAACACCATTGCGCATGATAAGCGTCAGGCAATGGCGGTGATTGATGCGCTTTGTGCGGTTGATTCGACATTGACTTTGGTTGTTCTTGCAGGCTCAAAATTGATTGAATGGGCTAAACAAAGCGGTTTGAGCGTCGTTGCTGAAGCGTTTGCCGATAGAGCTTATCATGCCGATGGCACATTAGTTTCGCGTAAAGAAGCTGGTGCTGTATTGCACGATCCTGATTTGGTTGCCGACCGTATGTTGCAATTGGTTAATGAGGGTGGCGTGATGTCTATCGAAGGGCAATTTGTGCGTATTGAGGCAGGATCAATTTGTGTCCATGGCGATAGCGCTGGCGCTTTAGCGATGGCACAAAAAGTGCGACAAAAACTACAACAAAATGGTATTCATATTGCCTCGTTTACTAAAAGTAATAATAACTAAATTAGTTAATTTTTTGAAAAAGTTAATTAAATTAATAAAAAAAATACAAATATGATTAGACAACACTTTACTAAGTGGGCTATAAACTTGGCCTTTAATATAACAAAACAATATAAAATATGTGTTGTTAGTGATTGGATATTGATCATATTTCGAGGTACTTAATGCGATTTTTACCCGTTAATATCGATGCGTTTATCGTAGAATTAAACAGCCTTGAGCAAACCATGGCACTTACTGATGTGCTTCAAGGTGTTATTGCTGATTGGCATATCAATGAAATAATCCCAGCGGCACGAACCCTATTAATCCGTTATAACTCCATTGTGACCAATGCTAATATACTTGCAAAGCAGATTGCTCAATTAGATATTTCGGCAAGCGTTATGCAATCTGGCGAATTGGTAACAATACCAGTTCGCTATAATGGTGAAGATTTACCTCAAGTGGCAGACTATCTTGGCATAACGGTTGCCGAAGTCATTGCAAGGCACACTGATAACGAGTATCAAGTGGCTTTTTGTGGCTTTGCTCCGGGGTTTGCTTATATGGTATCTAAAACGGCTCAGCTTAATGTGCCACGTCGAAACTCACCACGAGTCCGCATTCCTGCAGGATCGGTTGCTTTAGCAGGGGAATTTAGTAGTGTTTACCCACAAGCAAGCCCAGGTGGTTGGCAACTTATTGGTATTACTGACACCGCAGTTTGGGACATCTATCGTGATGAGCCAGCGCTGTTCAAACCGGGGACTCGGGTTCATTTTATTGATGTAAGCCAATCGAAAACAACTTATCATTTACCTGCTCATTTATCAGCAGCTAAAAAACAAGATGACCTTGTTGAGCAACAAGATATAACCGTATTAACGACAGGACTGCAAACATTGTTTCAAGACAATGGCCGAATTGGGCAGGCGGTGTTAGGCATTTCTGAATCAGGAGCGATGGATAAAAGCGCATTACACAGCGCTAACCGTGTGCTAGGTAATTCAATTAATGAACCGGCGTTAGAAATTACTCAAGGCGGTTTTAGTGCACAAATACACCATTCCATGTTAGTTGCGGTAACTGGGGCTGTATGTGATATCACCATTACCACCGCCCAAGGCGAAGCCTATACTTCGCCCATGTATCGGCCAATTCAATTAGAAGTAGGCGACATTATCCGCCTAGGCAATGTAAAGCGTGGCGTTCGTAGTTATTTAGCGGTGCGTGGTGGTTTTCAAGTATCGCCAATTTTAACCAGTTGTGCTTATGATACGCTTGCGCAAGTAGGACCATTACCGCTAAAAGCAGGGCAAACATTGGCAATAAAGCAAACAAATGCGTTAAGATCCATTTCATTAACCGAAACCTCTGCTATCGATTACCCAACCAGTGAGGATGTGGTTGTTTTAGATATTGTGCTTGGGCCACGTACTGATTGGTTTACTCAGCAAGCAATAGCGCTTCTTACTTCACAGCTATGGCAAGTAACGCCAGCTTCTAACCGTATTGGATTACGCTTATCTGGTGAACAACCACTAAGTCGTGAAAAATACCAAGAATTACCGAGTGAAGGAACTTGCATCGGCGCAATCCAAATTCCTGCTAATGGGCAACCAGTACTATTTTTGAATGATCACCCTTTAACGGGTGGTTATCCTGTTATTGGTGCAGTATGTAATTATCATTTAGATTTGGCAGGTCAAATACCAGTCAATGCCAAAATAAAATTTAATCCGATAGGGATATTTAAAGAATTTGAAGGGAGTGATGTTGATCATGTCTGAAAATAATCAAACAATAACGCATAAAGTATTAATTGCTAACCGTGGCGAAATTGCCGTACGCATTGTGCGTGCTTGTCGTGATATGGGATTTTTATCTGTTGCGATTTATGCTGATGCCGATATTAACGCACTTCATGTACAAATGGCCGACGAAGCTTATGGGCTAGCAGGCAATATGCCAAGCGAAACGTATTTAGATATTGATAAAATTATTGCTATAGCTAAAAAATCAGGAGCAACGATGGTGCACCCTGGTTATGGTTTTTTATCTGAACGTGTTGAATTTGCAAAAGCGGTACAAGATGCAGGGTTAATTTGGGTTGGACCCAATCCCGAAACGATTGAAATATTAGGTGACAAAGTCAAAGCAAGGCAACTTGCATTGCAAGTGGGTGCGCCATTGGTTGTGGGAACAAAAGAACCAGCTAAAAACGCTAAAGAAGCGATCGAATTTGCCCATGCACATGGTTTACCTATTGCTATAAAAGCCGCATTTGGTGGCGGTGGTCGAGGCTTAAAAGTAGCTTGGCAAATAGATGAAGTAGAAGAGCTTTACCATTCAGCCGTGCGTGAAGCAACTGCCGCTTTTGGGCGTGGAGAGTGCTTTTTAGAACAGTTTTTACATAATCCTAGACATGTCGAAGCACAAGTTATTGCCGACAAATTAGGTCATATTGTTGTGGTAGGTACGCGTGACTGTTCATTACAACGTCGTAATCAAAAATTAATTGAAGAATCGCCAGCTCCCTTTATTAACGAGCAATTAACCGAACAAATAACCCAAGCATCAATAGCCATTTGTGCTAAAGCAAATTATGTTGGTGTAGGAACGGTTGAATTTTTACTCAGCCAAGATGGCAAATTATCGTTTTTAGAAGTCAACACACGGTTACAAGTAGAACATCCCGTAACGGAAGAAACAACAGGCATTGATCTTGTTGTTGAACAACTGCGTATTGCCCAAGGTTTGCCATTAAGCATTAATGAAACGCCAAAACCTAAAGCCCACGCTATTGAATTTCGTATCAATGCCGAAGATGCCGCTAATGGTTTTTTACCTGCGGCAGGCACTATTACACGCTTTGATGTGCCATTAGGGGCAGGTGTTCGCATGGACAGTGGCGTAACGGTGGGGTCAACAATTCCTGCCACGTTTGATTCACTGATGGCAAAATTGATTGTGGTTGGTCGTAATCGACAACAAGCCATTGCTAGAGCTCGCCGTGCGTTAGCAGAATTTACAATTGAAGGAGTTGCAAGTGTTTTACCATTTGATCGTGCTGTGATTGAACATCCTGACTTTTGTGATGATTTTAATGTACATACCCGTTGGATCGAAACCGAATTAAATGCCACAATCACACCTGCAAAAAGGCAAATTCCTGCCAAAGAAGAAGCATTAATAAAAACAGTTATCGAAATTGACGGCAAACGCTGTAAACTGGGCTTACCAGCAAACCTATTTGCTGGATTTGCTATGCAAACCGAAGCAAACGTTACCTCATCGACTTCAACTTCTGCTAATGACGTACTATCCGATTCTGTTGTACCATCGCCAGTATCTGGTAATCTTTTTAAATGGTTAATTGATGATAAGCAAAATGTAAACGAAGGTGATGCTATTGGCATTATGGAAGCCATGAAAATGGAAGTACAAATTATTGCACACCGAAGTGGCACATTAACCAAAACAGTCCAAGAGGGCGATTATGTTAATGCAGGTGATGCCGTTGCTGAGATCTGCTAGTGCTTAGTTAGCTTCAATTAACCTAAATTTTGGCACTTCTACAGCCTAATAGTTAAGCTTTAATAACTAGGGGCTGTTGAACTTTGCTGTACATAAATTACTCAACAATACATTGGCAGCCACATTAACATAAGTGCCAGTGATACCATACTGGCATAATCCCTTTCTAACTTATCATATCTAGTTGATATTGAACGATATTGCTTGATTCTAGCAAAGGCATTCTCGACTAAATGACGATAGCGATAAAGGCACCTATCCA
>NZ_WTEX01000099.1 GCF_009795845.1 Gilliamella sp. Lep-s35
GTTTTACGTGCTGTTGTGGGCACTAAAGCTTTTTTATGATTTCTTCCTGAAGCTGGGATTTTAAGCTCAGTTCGGCAAACATCTGCTTAAGCTTGCGATTCTCTGCCTCAAGCTCCTTTAAACGTTTGATATCTGAGCTTTCCATTCCGCCATATTTTTCTCGCCACTTATAAAAAGTCGAGTTGCCATGCCATATTTACGGCAAAGCTCTTTAACCGGAATACCCGCTTCAGCTTC
>NZ_WTEX01000020.1 GCF_009795845.1 Gilliamella sp. Lep-s35
AACTCGATACGATAAGTTAGAAAGGAATTATGCCAGTATGGTATCACTGGCATTTATGTTAATGTGGCTGCCAATGTATTGTTGAATAATTTATGTACAGCAAAGTTCAACAGCCCCTAATTATGTTTAAATATAGCCTATTTTATTTATCCCACTTATAAAGGTTAGTTCTTGCTGTTGCATCGCTCATTGAATATCGCTAAAGAAAATTCTGTTGGGAACAGGTAATAATTAAAATAGTTAATAATTAACACGCAAACATAAATTAACGACAGCATATTTTAATAAAAAAAACCAAATTGTTATGTGATAGATACTAACGTTTAAAAAGTATATAATTTTACAAACTTTAATGTTAATTTAAGAAAGTACTGGAGATTTAATTGTTATGAAAGAATATAAGGTAGTTATTTATCAAGAAAATGCTTTTTCTTCATTTCTTTTTGGCGCAGCCAATGTTAATCCCGTTAGATTTTCCCAATTGTTAAATAGAAATGCTGAAGCAGGCTGGCGTGTAGTTACTATGGAAAGAGAGATTCGTCGCTTGTTCCTATTTTGGAAACGAGAAGCTCACATAGTTATCCTTGAACGTGACCGTATTTAAATAAACCGAAAATAATTTTTATTAACAAAATCTTTTTAGAAGTAATATTCTAAATTAATAATTATGAGGTTGAATATTAATATGCTTACTAAAGCATATTAATTTCACAAAATAGAATAAATTACTAAATTAAACAAATTAGAACCGTAATATTTTGTAAAAACTTTCAGAAAACACGGAGTTTTAGTATAAAAATAGAAGGGATTTATGATTTACGCTGCAATTTTTGCTCGGCTATAGCCAAAAAAACAATACCAATAATAATACATAATCCACCAAGCATGCGTGTGAATGTAATTTTTTCATCAAAAATAATCACCGATACTAGCATCACTGTAACCACCTGTAAATGAGATGCCGCAAAGGCCGGGCCAACTGGAGCTTTTTTTAATAGTATCATCCAAGTGATAAACGCTCCTGTATAACCCAAGATGATTAAATAAGCCCAACCATAAGAAAATACGCGGACTAACCAATCAAAACTGACTTCGAATGGTAAGGCTGATAGTGCGGTTAATTTAAAGCTAGTTTGGCCAAAAGTATCAAAAAATAGTAGTAAGATAAAACCAATAATATAAAATTTTTTCATTAAGTCAGCCCCACTAATATTACACCAGTAGTAATGAAAAATATCCCCACAATACGAAACAAAGTTAGATGCTCTTTAAATAAAATTCGCCCTGCTAACATAACGGTGATAATATTAAATGATCCCAATAAAATGCCTACTGATAATGGCACTTCACTTAAAAACGCCAACCAACAAATAAATCCAAGAAAATAAGTACCAAAACCGATCCATATCCAAATATTACTAAATAATGTTTGCCAATAACGTAAACCTTGCTTATTTTTGGAGGTGAGCGCGGCATACTTAAATGCAATTTGCCCAACGGTATCGCAAGCCATGTTAATTAGCCAAAGAAAAATAATTAAAGTTGACACTGCTGACAAAGTCCATGTATTTCAAGCACACTGTGCTTTATTAAAAACTGATTTTGGTGTGCGAGTTGTTTGAGTTGTTCTTCTATTTGTTCAGAATGTTTTTCAATAATTTGTTGGCATTTATCGCAAATAAATAAAATTGAAATATGTTCAGGATCTTGAAAATGTGGACAGATGATATAGCTATTAGAAGATTCCACTTTGTGGATAAAGCCTTGCTCAAGTAAAAACTCAAGTGCACGATAAATGGTCGGTGGTTTGGCTTGTGGCTCACTAACTTTGAGTAGATCTAACAGATCATACGCACTCATAGCTCTATTGGCCGTTAACATAATGTCTAAAACGGTTCGGCGTTGCGTTGTCAGTTTAATGCCACGCTTTTTGCATAAAGTTTCAATTTTTTCAATTAGTAGATTATGCATTTAGTTTCCTTTGCCTTTATCGATTGTTTTTTTGTGTCGCTTTTCTTCGTCTTATTTCTTTGGGGTCGTTGATTAATGGCCGATATATTTCAATGCGATCACCATTTTTTACCAATTGAGTCGGCTCACAACGCTTTCCGTAAATACCAATTAGATGTTCATCCAATTGGATTTGACATAATGATAAGATATTGGATTTTGTAATTGCTTGCAAGACATTCGTTTGTTCATCAACATTGCAATCAATGACTATTGAGTTATTGGGTAACGCATAAACAACTTGAATATTAATCATTTTAATAAATCTGCCTTGCTCGTTTTGAAAACGCATTAACCATGCCATTCATGACTTCTTTAAAGACAGGAGAAAAAGTCATATCTAATAATTTATTTTTGAACTCAAAATCTAAATTAAAACTGATTTTACTTTGGTTTTCCGTAATTTTAACAAATTGCCACCGGCCTGATAATTGTTTAAATGGACCTTCTAAAAGCGTAATATCAATTGAATTAGGTTCATTGATTTGATTTAATGTGGTGAACGATTTTTTGAAACCAAACTTTTCAACCTCAATAAATGCGGCAATAATATTATCTTGTTTTTTAATAATACCTGTTGCAATACAATCTGGAATAAATTCTGGATATTTTTCAATATCGTTGACTAAAGCAAACATTTGCTCAACTGAATAAGGCTCGATAACTTCGCGAAAAACATGTACCATAATAATAAAATAAAAAAATAAAATTAGTAGCATATAATATCACGTAACTCTATAATAACGCACATTATGAATAAGAAAAAATCACACAAGCCTGGTTCGGCAACTATTGCATTAAATAAACGTGCACGTCATGAGTACTTCATTGAAGAAGAGATCGAGGCGGGATTATCTCTGCAAGGTTGGGAGGTAAAATCACTGCGCGCAGGCAAAGCCAATATTAGCGACAGCTATGTTTTGCTAAAAGATGGTGAGGCATGGTTATTTGGGGCAACTATTACTCCGTTAAATGTTGCTTCAACTCATGTCATTTGCGAACCTATGCGCAACCGTAAATTACTGCTAAATGAACGTGAACTCAACTCGTTATTTGGTCAAATTAACCGCCAAGGTTATACCGTTGTTGCCCTTTCTTTATATTGGAAGAATGCGTGGGCGAAAGTGAAAATTGGGGTAGCCAAAGGTAAAAAAGAATACGATAAACGAACAGATATTAAAGAACGTCAATGGCAAGTTGATAAAGCTCGGATAATGAAAAATTCCAATCGGTAATACTACAGTGTTAATTTATTGAAAGCTTTTATGGTGGCTTATAATTTCTAACTTAATTAAACATCTGCTTTAGCTTACAATTTTTAGTTTCTATTTCTTCCAAATCACGGTAAGTAGCAGATGTTACTAGAATAAAATGTGTCTCTATAATTATCAAAAAACAATATCTAACCAAGACACTGCTTTTTGATTTATTATTAACCTAAAAGTAAAGCATCGTCGGTAACCTTTTCACCGCGTGTCTGTTCAAACATGGCTAAAAGGTCAGTGATAGTTAATTTTGTACGCTCTTCGCCCGATACATCAAGCACCACTTGCCCCTGATGCAGCATGACGGTTCGGGTGCCATATTCCAAGGCTTGTTTCATTGAGTGAGTTACCATCATGGTCGTTAATTTGTTTTGTGACACCATTTGATCGGTAAGATCTAGAACAAATTGCGCAGTTTTAGGATCAAGTGCCGCTGTGTGCTCGTCTAGAAGTAGTATTTTAGACGGTTGTAAAGTTGACATTAATAAGCTAACAGCTTGCCTTTGCCCACCAGAAAGTAGTCCCATCATGTCGGTTAGTCGATTTTCCAAGCCTAGGTTTAGCATCGCTAATTTATCTTTAAATATTGAGCGTGCTTTACGGTTAAGTGCGGAAGATAATGTAAATTTTTTACCTCGGTTATAAGCAATAGCAAGGTTTTCTTCAATCGTTAGGTTTTCACAAGTTCC
Organism: Gilliamella sp. Lep-s35; assembly: GCF_009795845.1. Taxonomy (GTDB): domain Bacteria; phylum Pseudomonadota; class Gammaproteobacteria; order Enterobacterales; family Orbaceae; genus Gilliamella. The sequence continues at coordinate 3,965 of NZ_WTEX01000020.1, forward strand.
AACCATTGGATCTTGAAATACTCGAGCAACCATACCTGCGCGTTTCCATGCTGGCCAACGAGTAACATTTTTATCATTGATGACAATAGAGCCTGAATCAGTTAGCAAATCACCACTAATTGCGTTAAGTAACGAGCTTTTCCCTGCACCGTTACTACCAATGATAGTGACAAACTCTCCTTCGCTGATGTTAAGATTTAACCCTCGTAATACATGATTTTCAATCGGTGTACCTTGATTAAAGGTTAATTGTAATTGTTCTGCTTTAATCATGTTTACTTTCCTCTTTTTTTAGAGAATTTTTTTAACTGCTTTGGTAAGACAAGAGCCAACACAACTAATATTGCTGTAATAAGGTTTAGGTCTTCTGTTCCAACCCCTATATCTTGTAGCAATTCATTACTTAATGCGAAAGCAATAAATAAGCGATACAAGATAGATCCAAAAATAACCGAAAGCATAACAGCCCAAATACGTTTTGTTGGAAAAATGCTTTCACCAAGTATAATTGAGGCTAGTCCAATAACGATTGTACCAACACCAATAGTAATATCCGCACTTCCTTGCGTTTGAACAAATAACGAACCACCTAAAGCAATTAAACCATTTGATATTGCCATACCAAGGATTGTAATTCCATCAGTTGGAATACCTTGAGATTTTGCCATTCGTGGATTTGTGCCTGTTGCTCTTAAAGCAAGCCCTTTTTGGGTATTTAAAAACACATTTAGTAACATCCAAAATACAATTACAAATCCTAAGATCATTATGGGTTGTACTATATATTGATTACTAAAATCGTCAGAAATAAACGGTGAAAAAATAGTATTTTGACCGAGTAATGAAAGATTAGGCGAACCTGCAAGCCTCGTTGTTTCATTCATAACATAAGGCCCAATACCTAATATTCTTAAATTGATAGAATAAAGCCCTATCATGACAATAATACTAGAAAGCAATTGTAAAATATTGAGTTTAACGTATAAAAGCCCTGTCATTGCTCCCGCTAGACAACCAACAAACATACCTAATAGTGTTGCGATCCAAGGGTCGATACCTATATAAATACATAATCCACATATTGCGCCACCAAGAGGAAAGCTCGCATCAGCAGTAAGATCAGGAAAATCCAGTAAACGAAACGAAATAAATACACCTAAACTAACAAGTGCATAAATAAGCCCAATCCCCATTGAGCCAAATAAAAATTCAAAAGACATGAAAAAATCCATTAAAGTTAACCGCCAAGGCTGGCGGTTTAGTTATAAAAAAATAAAACATTATTTTTCGACAATTTTTGCGGCTGATTTTAATATATCTTCAGATAAAGTGACACCTTGGCGTTCAGCTGCTTTTTTGTTAATTGTTAGTTGAGTAATATTACCCACTTGTGGTGGAATATCGCCCGGTTTTTCGCCATTAAGGATGCGAATAACAATTTTACCTGCTTGTCGACCAAGATCATAATAACTCATACCTAAAGCAGCAATAGCACCACGTTCTGCAGATTCAGGATTAGAAGCAATAAGAGGAATTTTACTTTCATTAGCTACTTTAGCTAAAGCCTCATAAGCAGAAACCACATTATTATCTGTTGTTGTATAGATTAAATCCACTTTACCTTTTAAGCTTCTCGCTGCAGTTGAGATATCAGAAGTGCGTTGTGCAGGTGCAGCAATAATTTTCATACCTCTTTTTTCTAGCTCATCTTGTAATTGTTTAAGTATGATTGTTGAATTAACTTCGCTTGGGCTATAAACATAACCAATATTTTTAGCATCTGGTTTAATTTTAAGCATCATATCAATTTGAAAATCCAGTGACAGTGCATCAGACACACCAGTTACATTCGTTTTTGATGCTTCCCAGCTTGATGTTAATTTAGCTGCAACAGGATCTGTGACAGCCGTAAAAACAATAGGAATAAGTTTTGTTGTTGCAACTAATGCTTGCGAACTTGGAGTTGCAATACCAACGATAACATCAGGTTTACTTGCTGCAAATTGTTTAGCAATTTGCGCTGCATTTGCACTACTGCCTTGTGCACTAGCAAATTGTAGTTTTAAATTTTCCCCATTAATATAACCGTTATCTTTTAATTCATCTTCAACACCTTTACGTACATTATCTAATGCTGGGTGTTCAACGATGGCTGTAATGGCTACAAATTTTTGTTCAATTTTAGGATTTGCTGAAGAATAAAATGCTACAAGCGGTACACTAAGCAGCATAAAAAGTCTAATAATAAAATTACGCATAGAAAGCACTCCTGTAATATTTTTTTTACAACCAAGCTCAATATTAAGCTACTATAAAGCAAAAATAGATAATTTTCTAGAGTAAAAACAGGTTTGCTGTAAATATTTCATTACAGAAATGAAGGGTTATTAAAGAAGTGATGTTGATAAGGGGGATTTTAGCATTAGACTAAAGTCGGTAGTTAGTGATATTTATCTATTGGGAATGATCCTTTGCCATATCAAGTGCCTTACTCGCTCAGCGAGCAAGGCTTATTATTTGTTTAGTGGTATTAAATTTAATGATTACCGATGACTTTATCGGCAGACTCAATCACTTCAGGCGTAAAAGTAATTCCTTGTTTTTTAGCCGCATCAATATTAATGACAAGGCGAAGAGCTTGCCCTAATTCTGGGGCAATAGTACCTACTGCTTCACCTTTTAATATACGTACAACAAGCTTACCTGATTGACGACCTACATCGTAATAACTCATTCCGTATGCAGCAACGGCTCCTCGTTCAATCGCATCAGGAAACGATGCTAAAAGGGGAATTTTATTTTCATTAGCAAATTTGACTAAAGACTCATAAGCGGAAACAACATTGTTATCCGTTGTAGTATAGATTAAATCAACTTTACCTTTTAATGAAAATGCAGCTGTTGAAATGTCTGCTGTTCGTTGAGCAGGTACTGCAAAAAGAGCAATTCCTTGTTCTGCCAGTAGAGTTTGCAGGTGTTTTAATACCACTGTTGAGTTTATTTCGCTCGGGCTATAGATATAACCGACTGATTTAACGTTAGGTACAATTTTTTTCATAAAATCAATTTGTGGGCCTATTTCTTGATAATCAGACACGCCAGTAATATTGGTACCTGTTGGCTTCCAATCTTTGGTTAGTTTAGCTGCTATGGGATCGGTAATACCTGCAAAGACGATAGGAATTTGTTTTGTAGCCGCTGCTGTTGCTTGTGCACTTGGTGTTGCAATTGCAACAATAACGTCAGATTTAGCTGAAATAAATTGCCTTGCAATTTGGGCTGCAGTTGCACTACTTCCTTGTGCGCTTTTATATTGAATAGTTAAATTTTCATTTAATTTATAACCACTATCTGTTAATTCATCTTTAACACCATCGCGAATTTGATCTAATGAAGGATGTTCAACAATTGCCGTAATGGCAACATTTTTCATTGTATCAGCAAAACTATAAAAAGGCACAAGCAATATCATTATTATCAATAAAGTAAAACGTCTCATAAAACACACTCACAAACTAGTACAATAATTCCATTGTAGCCCTTTTATCTTCAAAAGTTAAGTTGTATTTTATGACTTAACCATTGTTGTTAACAAAGCTGTTATAAAGTGGTAATCAATAATCATAAATTTCTTTTAATCATTATGTTATAGTGATTTTTATTGAGCGAATATAAAAGGATTTATTCCACTTTTAGTAAAACCTTCTTCTTCTGTTTTAATATCTAATATTAATGAAGCAATGTCATCGGCAATGATTTCAATGTGTGGATCTTTATCTTGATCGAAGATTTTTAAATAGCTATGACAAGCATCACAGCATTCTGTTTTGGTGGAGGATAATTCGTTATCAAGCGAAAAGTATTGAATATCTTTCATGTTATCACAGCAGGTACATTTTATTCTAGGCACATACCATTGGCTTTCACATAAACTGCAATGTAAATAGCGCAGGCCATTGTTGCTGCCTAATTGGATGATACTAGCCACAGGTATGCTATTACATACAGGGCATAACCAGCTTTTATCTGTGCTTTCTGCTATTGCTTTGCCTTTAATTTGGCTTGCGAGTTGACTGTAATAAACCGACAACGCAGCCCAAATAAATATTGCTTCGTTGCCCTCTACATGAGCAAACTCATGATTGAGTAGATGTAGGGCTTTATCTTGTAGCTGCTGAACACTATTTTTTTTAAGTTGCTCAATGACTAATGTTATCTGTTCAGTTGTTGCTGTTATCGAACTTAATAAGTGGTTGAGGTATTGTTGCCAACTTGTGGACAATGGTAGGTTGCTTAAACTTAATGGTGGATTTTCGTTGTTAAGATATTCAGGCAAATCAAAATTAATAAGATTTTGTTTCACTAAATTAGCTTGTTGTTCGGCGATTATAGCGCAAAAATTTAAATAATCACTAAATGGATTATTGGTTGCCAAGGTTTTTAAGCGCTTTGCTCGATGTGCATAAATGGTTTTTGGTGATGGGTAAAACAGTAATGGAATTTGCCTAATAACTGAGTTTGATGCATGTTGTTCAAGTTGTTTTTGTGGGATGATTTTTATACTCATTATTAGTTACCATTGATGATTATTTTATCCATAATAGATTTATCTATATAGACAATATCGCTGATTAATATCAGCGATATTGTTATTTAATTGAAAATTGCTTATAAAAATTTTTTATTCAGGTTTGGTTGCTTGTTCAGTTTTTAATTCAGCTTTTAATTTTAGCTCTTCTTGATAGATTTTTTCCATTTCTTCTTCATACCAAGTTGAATGGTTTTTACAAGCCCAAGCACGCGATACATAGCCGGTTATCATTCCTTTAATTGAACCTTTAACCCAAATTGCCATATAAGCATGGCCAATTGCAAGTAGAATTAGGCCAATTGCGGCAAGTGAATGGAAAAATATCGCAATACGAACAACTGGAACAGAAAAATTATCAGCAAAATAGCGGCGCCACATGATGAGGCCTGTAACAAATAAAACTAAAATTAACCCCATAATGCACCAGAATAAAAATTTCTGACCCACATTATATTTACCTATTGGAATGCCTCTTTCTTTACCTAAAATCACATGTTTAAAGTTTTTAATCCATAAAAGATCATCTTTATTAGGAATATTATGATGAGCCAATTTTAAAAACATAAACATTAGTAAGATAAAAACAACACAGCCTAAAATAGGGTGTAATTCTCTGACTAATTGAGGTGTGCCAAGAAATAATCCAAACAGTTTAATTGATGGAAAAAACAGCGACAAACCTGATAATGCAGTTAAAATAAACAGACACACCATGCACCAATGACAGAAGCGAACAATAAGTGGTGTTCTTAATATCATGCTTTTTTTATTCATGACGATTCTCCTGTTGCGGTAAGTTATCACTATTTTTACATTCAACAACTGGCAAGCCTAATTTTTTTCGTGCTTGCTTATCTGCTTCTTTTTCGTATTCAATATCATCTTCATCGACATCAATTGCACCAACACCCATATAGTGGAATAGTAAACCACCAAAAGTGGCAACAAATGCTGCGGCTGAAAGTGGTTTCCAAACACCTTTCCAAAATTTAACAATTTCGCTAATTTGTGGATCTTTAGGTAGACCATGATAAAGTTCTGGTTGATCTGCATGGTGTAAAACATACATCACATGCGTGCCACCAACACCTTGTGGGTCATAAAGCCCCGCATTTTCAAACCCTCGTTTTTTCAAATCGGCAATTCTGTGTTCAGCGTGGCGAATCATGTCTTGTTTTGTGCCAAAATGAATAGCACCCGTCGGGCAGGTTTTTACGCACGCTGGCTCTTGTCCAACAGCAACGCGATCTACGCACAAAGTGCATTTATAAGAGCGGTTATCTTCTTTACTAACTCTTGGAATGTTAAACGGACAACCAGCAATACAGTAACCACAACCAATACAATGTTCTGATTGAAAATCCACAATACCATTTGCGTATTGAATAATAGCACCTTCGGAAGGGCAAGCTTTTAAGCACCCAGGATCTGAGCAGTGCATGCAACCATCTTTACGGATCAGCCATTCAAATTTACCATTAATTTCAACTTCCGAATAACGCATTACTGTCCAAGCTTTGGGTTCTAAGTCAGCGGGATTATCATAAACGCCGACAGTATTGCCAATTTCAGCTCGCAAATCGTTCCATTCGCTACAGGCAACTTGGCACGCTTTACAGCCGATACATGTTGTTACATCAATTAATTTTGCGACTTCTTGTTGATAATCGCGGGCTCGTGGCGCTGGTGTTAATGCGTTGGTTCCTGAGCGGCGAATAATATCTTGTGTTTGTAATGACATAATTGCTCTTCCTCCTTATGCCGCACTGGTAACTTTTTCGATATTGACTAAGAATGATTTATATTCTGGTGTTTGTGAATTAGCATCACCTAAATGAGGTGTTAATTCATTAACCAAAAATCCTTTCTTTGTTTGCCCTGTGAATCCCCATACAATCGGAATTCCTATGGTTTCAATCTCTTTACCATCCACGGTTAATGTAGGAAGACGTTTTGTCACAACAGCTTTGGCTTTGATATAGCCCCGATATGAAGTCACTTTAACCGTATCACCTAATTTGATACCTTTTTTATTGGCTAAATTTTCACTTAGTTCAATAAATTGCTCTGGTTGAGTTATCGAAGCTAACCTTGCATGCTGTGTCCAGAAGTGGAAATGTTCTGTGATGCTATAAGTCGTACCAACGTAAGGAAATTCGCTAGCATTCCCTAAGCGAGCCAAATCTTCTTTAAATGCTCGTGCAACTGGACTGCTTATTTGATTTGGATGCAATGGATTATTGGTAATAGGTGTTTCAAATGGTTCATAATGCTCAGGGAATGGTCCATCGACTAATCGATTTAAACAAAATAATCCACCTAAACCATCGTTATTCATGATAAAAGCACCTGCACCAGCACTTGGCGATAATGTTGCCGTAAAATCAGGAACATCATTACCAACCCAGCTTGAGCCATTCCATTTTACTAAAACTCGTTTAGAATCCCATGGTTTGCCGTTTTCATCTGCTGAGGCACGATTATAAAGTACACGTCGATTCATTGGCCATGCCCAAGCCCAACCAGCATGAACGCCTTTGCCTGATGGATCGCTTGGATCTCGCCTTGCCATTTGGTTGCCTTGCTCAGTCCAAGAACCGCAAAATATCCAAATACCTGATGAAGTTGTTCCGTCTGCCTTTAATTGAGAAAAACCACTGAGTAACTGGCCTTTTTTAAGAATAACATTTCCATTTGCATCAGTGATATCTGCAAGTGCACGTCCATTATAATCTTTGGCTAGCTCTTCGGCCGCTGGACCTTCAGGATTTTGATAATCCCAAACTAAATTATCAATTGGCTCGTGATAAGCGCCCCCTTCTTCGGCATATAGCTCTTTAATTCTTAAAAAGATACGCGCAATAATTTCAGGATCATATAATGCTTCGTAAGGTGGTCTAGCTGCTGCCCAATGCCATTGTAGCCAACGAGAAGAGTTAACAATTGTTCCGTTTTCTTCAGCAAAACAGTTTGATGGTAATCTAAATACTTCGGTTTGAATTTTGCTAGAATCCACATCATTTGATTCACCGTGGTTTTTCCAAAATTCCGCGGTTTCGGTCGGCATAGGATCGATGCTAACTAAGAATTTTAAGTTAGATAAACCTTCACGAATACTATTTTTATCGGGTAGTGCAGCAAGTGGATTAAAGCCTTGGCAAATAAAACCATTGGCTTGTCCATCACGCATCATTTTACTGAATCTTAAAACATCATAGGTTTTATCCCATTTTGGTAACCAATCAAATCCCCAATCGTTATCTTGAGTCGATTTATCACCGTACATTGATTTCATAAAACTGACAAAGAATTTTGGATAATTTCCCCAAAAATTCACTTCACTTGGACCGAGTGGTTTTGGTGTTTTTTCATCTAGATACTGAGTAAGTGAAACTTGAGATTCTTTTGGTAAATCAAGATAAGCAGGCAGACGATTTGACAATAAACCTACATCAGTTAAACCTTGAATATTTGAATGCCCACGCAGTGCATTAATGCCTCCACCCATAACACCAATATTGCCTAAAAGAAGCTGAATCATGGCAGCAGTACGGATAATTTGTGAGCCATAAGTGTGCTGAGTCCAACCTAATGCATATAAAAAGGTTGCGGCTCTATCATTGGTTTTGGTACTAGCAAGTGAGCGGCAGACATGTAAAAAGCCATCAATTGGGCTACCAGTTACCTTATTGACCATTTCGGGTGTATAACGGCTAACGTGTTGTTTTAATAAATTCCAAACACAACGAGGATGGCTTAGTGTTTTATCCCGAAGTGCGTAACCATTTTCATCTTTTTGATATGCCCAACTAGTTTGATCGTATTGACGATTAGTTGCATCATAGCCACTAAACAATCCGCTATTGGCATCAAAATTAAAATCATCACGCACAATTAAACTAGCATTACTGTGTGTTACCAAATACTCAAAGTTAACTTCGTTGTGAGTAATCAGATAATTAATAATACCAAGTAAAAAAGCAATATCAGATCCTGAACGAATCGGTACATAGTGATCGGCAACTGAAGCCGTTCGCTGAAAACGAGGGTCAATAACAATTAGTTCTGCGCCATTATTAATTTTAGCTTCAATTGCCCATTTAAAACCAACTGGATGGGCTTCTGCGGCATTACCGCCCATGACAATAACAACATTGGCGTTTTTGATATCATTCCAGTTGTTAGTCATTGCTCCTCGACCAAATGTAGCTGCTAAGCTAGATACAGAAGGGCCATGGCAAACTCGTGCTTGAGTTTCAAGGCTTAACATACCTAATGCACGAGCAACTTTAAATGCTAACCAGCCTGTTTCGTTACTTGCAGCCGATGTAACAAGCCACCCTGTTGTTGTCCAGCGGTTAACTGTTATACCTTTCTCATTTTTCTCAATAAAATTTTTATCTCGGTCAGCTTTCATCAAACGAGCTATACGGTCAATGGCCTCATCCCAACTTATTTTTTGCCATTTATCAGAACCTGGCGCGCGGTATTGGGGGTATTTAACACGATTTTCACTTTTTATAAAGTCAAGCACGCCAGCACCTTTAGGACAAAGTGAGCCACGACTAACAGGATGATCAGGATCGCCTTCTATGTGAAATATAGATGATTCGGCATTTTTAGCGCCATCACCGCGACTATAAAGTAGCATTCCACAACCAACTGAACAGTAAGTACAGTTGTTACGGGTTTCTTTGGATTTGAGTAATTTAAATTGGCGAGTTTGTGCAAACGCGACATTCGGCGTTAGCCCTAGCGTGGCTACTGTTGTTCCTGCCATACCTCCTGCGCAGATCTTAAAGAACTGCCTACGGTTAAATAGCATATGGACTCCTTAAAAAGCTGACATTACATTATTTGATTTATTGTATTGGAAGTTATTAACGTCCTTATTAATTGTAATGATAATATTTAATGGCATGGAAATAAAGGGAAAAACGGATATGAATTCACAAAGTTTGATATATATCAAAAAATAAATCTTCAACAGCTTAATTTATGTCACATATGGTAAAAAATAATATTAATATAAAAAAAGTTTCAGAAAAACTAGGTTTCAGTATAAATACGTTTTTGGATAAAAAAGAATTTTTGTGATCGATTTAAAAAAGAAATCCTAAAAAATAGGCTATTTTAGACTCTAATTTACTTTCAATAGTTAAAGGCTATATCTTCTTGTTGATTTTTATACAATAGCCCTGTGGACATTATATAATTTTCCACGGGGCTATTATGAAAGATTAGATAATAAAAATAACTATCCAATTTAGTCAACTTATTATTAAACTCAATAAGTTGACTTCAAGCTAGTGCTCATTTATCACACATTACATTGATTGGGTAAATGTCCGACTAATTACGTCTTTTTGTTGTTCTTTTGTTAAAGAATTAAAACGTACTGCATATCCAGAAACACGAATTGTTAATTGTGGATATTTTTCAGGATGTTCCATTGCATCTAATAATGTTTCACGATTTAACACGTTAACATTTAGATGTTGACCACCTTCAATTGTCGCTTCATGATGGAAATAACCATCCATTAAGCCAGCTAAATTACGTTTACGCACATCATCATCTTTACCTAACGCATTTGGAACGATAGAGAAAGTATATGAAATACCATCTTTAGCATAAGCAAATGGAAGTTTAGCAACAGAAGTTAATGAAGCAACCGCACCTTTTTGGTCACGACCGTGCATTGGGTTAGCACCTGGTCCAAATGGTGCGCCAGCACGACGTCCGTCAGGCGTATTACCTGTTTTCTTACCGTATACAACATTTGATGTAATAGTAAGTACTGATTGAGTAGGAATAGCATTACGATAAGTTTTAAGTTTTTGAATCTTCTTCATAAAACGTTCAACTAAATCAACAGCGATATCATCAACTCGTGGATCATTGTTACCGAATTGTGGGTACTCACCTTCGATTTCAAAGTCAGTCGCTAAACCATCTTCATCGCGAATTGTTTTCACTTTTGCATATTTAATTGCAGAAAGTGAGTCAGCAGCAACAGAAAGACCTGCAATACCACATGCCATAGTACGAATAACATCACGATCGTGTAATGCCATTAATGACGCTTCGTAGCTATATTTATCATGCATATAGTGAATAGCATTTAATGCAGTTACATATTGTTTTGCTAACCAATCCATAAAGTGATCTAAACGAGCAAACACAGTATCAAAATCTAAATACTCATCAGTGATTGGTGCTTCTTTAGGACCTACTTGCATTTTTAATTTTTCATCAACACCACCATTGATTGCGTATAGAAGTGTTTTAGCAAGGTTAGCACGTGCACCAAAGAATTGCATTTGTTTACCAACGATCATTGGGCTTACACAACATGCGATAGCGTAGTCATCATTGTTAAAGTCTGGACGCATTAAATCATCGTTTTCGTATTGTAATGATGATGTATCGATTGAGACTTTTGATGCGAACTCTTTAAATCCACTTGGTAATTGTTCAGACCAAAGGATAGTCATATTTGGTTCTGGTGAAGGCCCCATTGTATATAAAGTATTTAAGAAACGGAAAGAAGTCTTAGTTACTAATGTACGACCATCAACACCCATACCAGCGATAGATTCAGTTGCCCAAATTGGATCGCCTGAGAATAACTCATCATATTCAGGAGTACGTAAGAAACGAACCATACGTAATTTCATTACAAAGTGGTCAACAATTTCTTGTGCGTCTTTTTCAGTGATTAAACCAGCGGCAAGATCACGTTGGAAATAGATATCAAAGAAAGTTGAAGTACGACCTAAAGACATAGCCGCACCATTTTGTGATTTAACCGCAGCTAAATAACCAAAATATGTCCATTGAACAGCTTCTTGTGCTGTTTTTGCAGGTCCAGAAATATCAAAGCCATATTTAGCAGCCATTTCTTTAATTTGACCAAGTGCACGATGTTGCTCAGCGATTTCTTCACGACGTTGCATAGTCATTGCTAAATCAACACCATTTTCAAAATCAGCTTGTAATGAATTGAATTGAGCAAATTTGTCTTGCATTAAATAATCAATACCGTAAAGTGCCACACGACGGTAATCACCAATGATACGACCACGACCGTAAGCATCAGGAAGACCAGTGATAACACCAGATTTACGACAACGAAGGATATCAGGAGTATAGATATCGAAAACACCTTGGTTATGAGTTTTACGATATTCAGTGAAGATTTTTTTGACTAAAGGATCAAGCGTTCTGTTATAAGCTTTACAAGAATTTTCGATCATTTTGATACCACCAAACGGGATAATTGCACGTTTTAGTGGTTTTTCAGTTTGTAAACCAACAATTTTTTCTAAATCTTTTTCGATATAACCTGCATCATGAGCAGTAATTGTCGAAATAACACTTGTATCAAAATCCACAGGAGCATGGGTCGCATTTTCAACTTTAATGCCTTCCATTACTTTATCCCATAACTTAGTTGTAGCTTCTGTTGCACCAGCTAAGAAAGATTCATCGCCCTCGTATGGCGTGTAGTTTTTTTGAATAAAATCGCGGACATTAACATTATTTTGCCAATCACCATCTTTAAATCCTTTCCAAGCAACTGCTTGTACTTCGTTCAAATTACTCATAATTTTCACCTCAGGTTTACAAAAATAACTATTTATCCTTTAACATATAAGGGTAAATATTATAAAATCAATGTGGCTTGCGTAAATATAAAGCCCAATAAGGTAGCGCGACCGCTAAACCACCTAAAATATTCCCGATTGTAACTGGAATTAAATTGTTAAATATAAAATGCGTTACAGTTAAATCTTTAAATGTATCTGGCGCTACATTAACGGCTTGCCAAAATTCAGGGGAAGCAAAATTATTAATCACAATACCCATTGGTATCATAAACATATTAGCAATGCTATGCTCAAAACCACTAGCAACAAACATAGCGACAGGAAGAACCATGATTAACATCTTATCAAGTAAGCTACGGCCAGCATAACTTAGCCATGCAGCCAAGCAAACCATTAAGTTAGCTAAAAAACCAAGGAATACCGCTTCAACAAAAGTATGATGTAACTTGTGATCGGCAGTTTGCAATACATTCAATCCCCACTGTCCGTTAGCTACCATATACTGACCTGAAAGCCAAATAATCATTACAAACAGTATAGCACCAATAAAGTTACCAATATAGACCAAAATCCAATTACGGAACATTTTTAACCAACTTACTTTATGCGTCATTCTTGGTAAGATAGTCAACACGGTTGAAGTAAAAAGATCAGCGCCACAGCAAACAACTAGCATTAAGCCTAATGAAAAGCAAATACCACCGACTAATTTAGCCAAACCGAACGCAACGGTTGCAGTGCCAGTTGTAACGGTAATATAAAAAACAAACGCAATAGAGATAAAAACACCTGCAAGCATTGCAGATAAAATCGTGCTACATGGGTGTTTATTTACTTTGTAGTTGCCAATGTCTTCGGCAATTTGTGTCATTTGTGCGGGGGAATAGGAATCCACAAGTTTATCAGTACGCAAACTAACATCCTCAAAAAAACTAGGGGTTTATGGGACGCATAGTATACTCAAAATTTGAAGCAGATCACGTTTTTTTATTAAAAAAAATTATAAAACAAAAAAATCATTAATTATTAAAGAAGTTACTTATAGTAAAAAATTAATTAGCTAAGTTTTCTGGAAAAATTTATCTGCTCTTGATGTTCTAACCTCGCTTAACATAAAAAAGCAACAAATAAAAAAGATAAGCTGAGTATAACTAGCAATTTATAACACTTAATGTAGAAATTCCTAATTAGGATGATGTTAATTGAATATAAATGCTAATATAAATAGTGTGATTTTTTATGTATTAGTTACGATAACTATTGATTGTTTGACAAATTTTATGCTTAATTTTTTAAAAAACATCTTGCGATCAAATCAAAAATAAATAAAATCTGAATAAATATTCATTTTAAAAGGGTGCGAAATGAAAGAGCGAACAACGGAATTAGTTGAAGGATTACGACATTCAGTACCTTATATCAATGCACATCATGGTGAAATATTTGTTATTTTGCTCACGGGTGCTGTTTTAAAAAGTAATAATTATTCAAGTATCATTAATGATATTGGACTACTTTACAGCCTTGGTATCAAACTGGTTATTGTTCATGGTGCTCGTAATCAAATTGATGAATCTCTTATAAACCATAAAATCCAACCTAAATATCACAAAAATACTAGAATTACCGATGCAAGAACTTTAGATATTGTTAAACAGGTCACAGGCCTGCTACAACTCAATATCACAGCAAGTTTATCAATGAGCTTAAATAATACCCCACTGCAAGGTGCACATATCAGTGTTGTTAGTGGTAATTTTGTGATTGCACAACCTTTAGGGGTTGATGATGGTGTTGATTATTGCCATACAGGAAAAATTCGTCGTATTAATAAAGAGTCCATAGAAAAGCAGTTGGAACAAGGCTCTATTGTATTGTTAGGCCCTGTTGGTGTTTCTGTTACTGGTGAAAGTTTTAATTTAGCTTCTGAAGATATTGCTGCTGAAGTGGCTATTCGCTTAAAAGCCGATAAATTAATCAGTTTTTGTGCAGAACAAGGCGTGTTAGATGAACATGGTCATGTTATCACTGACCTTTATCCTGTCGATGCAGATAATTATATCAATCAAAAAGAACAGCAAGGCAAACATTTATCCAGTGAAGTTCGTTTTTTGCAAGCAGCATCGAAAGCATGTCGTAGTGGTGTTAGACGAAGCCATTTGGTAAGTTATTTGGTTGACGGTTCGATTTTACAAGAATTATTTTCGCGTGATGGAATTGGGACACAAGTTGCAATGGAACACTCTGAACAAGTTCGTTCGGCAAGAATTAACGATATCGGTGGAATTTTAGAGCTTATTCGACCGCTTGAAGAGCAAGGTATTTTAGTTAAACGTTCACGTGAACAACTAGAGATGGAAATTGATAAATTTACCATTATTGAACGTGATAATATGACCATAGGTTGTGCTGCGCTTTACCCTTATCCTGAAGAAAAAATGGGCGAAATGGCCTGTGTGGCGATTCATCCTAATTATCGAAACTCATCTCGAGGAAACATCCTAATTGAGAAATTAATAGAACAAGCAAAGCAGTTAGGACTTGAAACAATCTTTGTCTTAACGACACGTAGCATTCACTGGTTTAGAGAAAAGGGCTTTAGCCCTGCAGAAGTAGATGATTTACCAATTAAAAAGAAACAACTTTATAATTATCAACGAAATTCAAAAATTTTAATGTTTAATATTATTTAATTTTTTATAAAGCAATTAAGGGCACCCTTTTTATTAGAACGTTAAAAAAGAAGCCCTTACTTATCGGGCATTAGTAAATTTTTTTACCGCAAACAGCCCGTTTAATTTCATAACGCCCCCACGCACTTGGAAATGATATCATACCATCATGGTTTGAAACCACTATACCTTCTTCTGTAGTCGGTTTTTGATTAATATCTGTGGTTTGGTGCGATTCACTAGTAAAATACCAAGCATAATCCCAATTTGATTTTGGATAAGTAGGCGATAGACCATAATGCTCAGCTTTAAGTGTTCTTCCCCACTCGCCAAAAACACCTAAACCAATACCTCGTGTAAATACATTATATACACGGCCTTGATAACTATCTAAATTGTCTCTTGCAAAACTTGAAGCACTATTTAAATCCTTACGCTCTAATAATTTCATAGGGCTTGTGCATTTTAAGCTTGCTTGTTCTTGATCGGCTACATATCCAGGTTGCGGTTCAACCCATAGATCTAATGTAAAGTTATAATTATCATGGAAATTATGGTCTGATTTTAATGTTGCTGTAATGGTAACATCTTTAACTGGCCCTTTTAAAGTAACAATGCCATCTGCATCAACCTCGACAAGGCTATTATTAGTTGTAAAGGTATAATCTTCTTGTTTTCCACTCATAACGAGTTGGAACTGCGCACCCAAAAAACCTGTCGTTGGAAAATGCTTTCTTGACACAGTAGGTTTAACTTTAAAACCTTGATTTATTACATAATCATCAGTATGACCACCGCCCACCTCAGGATTAGGTTTATCTTTCTCTATACCGTTAAAACCTGCTCCAGTTAAATTCCATTGATCATCAATTCCAGTTTCATCAACTGAACGCCACTGAGTATTGGGATCTAAAATAGTTGCATTTGGCTTTGCAAAACAGGCTTTAGCAATCATTATCTTATATGTTTTGGTTATTGGTTTTTCTTGGGATGATATTGTAATGCTACTTACAGGATCACTTTCGTTAGGGTCACCA
This sequence comes from Gilliamella sp. Lep-s35, assembly GCF_009795845.1. GTDB lineage: Bacteria > Pseudomonadota > Gammaproteobacteria > Enterobacterales > Orbaceae > Gilliamella. Next base: position 19,878 of record NZ_WTEX01000020.1, read on the forward strand.
TATGTTGTTTTAACTTTAATATCCCTTGCTGTAATTTCTAATTGTAAAGGCATAGTATATTTAGGGTTACAAATAGCATTATCGTAATCATTTTCACTAATAATGTGCCCATCACTGTCTTTCCAAATAGGTATAAGCGTACTTGTAATTGGTGTAGTTGGATCAAAAGCATCGCCATCAAAATCAAAATAATCACCATTAAGATCATCTTTTGACGTTCTAGGTGTAAAAAAGCTTTTTATAACAAAATCACTAAGTTTAGTATTTTCATCAAAATACTTAGTTTTATCACTTGTTATATTTCCCTTTAGTTCACTATAATCGTTTCCTTTATAGTTAAATCCAAGTTTATTTATTGTTGTTTCGTTTGCAAAAAACTGTGGTTTAGTTCCTTGAATTGTGTGGGAAGTTGTGGATGAAATTGCTGCATTAGCCACATTAAAACTATTCAATACAAAAATAGTAGAAAAAAAACCTATCTTTGCAATTTTTCGTTTAGTATTGAAAGTCGTATTTAAAGGAAAAAATGGGTATCTGCAACTCTCATTTAAATCCAAAGTTAAGTGAGAATTGAACTTTTCTAAAAAATGATATTTTATTCCACTTAAAAAGCCTGAATGACATCTTCTATTATCTTGTTTCATATTTAATTCCCTGTTATTTACAATTCAATAATCAACAATAAGCTATTAAAGATAATTTTCGTTTTCTATTATTGACTGTTTTTTCGGACAGACAGAATAAAATTAGTACAAATCAGTTATAAAAATTAATCAAATATTTCTTCAGTTACTACGCTTTAATTTAGAAATTATTCAAACTTATTACTATAATTTAAGAAACTACTGTAATAAATACATATAAAAATAAATTTTAACTGCTTTATTAACTTTTATAATAGGATTAAAACCACATAAAGTAATTTCGATAAAATACCTTATCGGTTTTTAGAAGATTATTTTCATCATTATTATAAACAACCCGATGTTTTTCTATAATAGAAAACTTAGAATTAGAATAAGCTCATCGGGCTGTTACGTATAACGAAAACAAAATGTTAGGACTCCTCTTATATAAAAACCAAAGAAAAGTCCTTTTTAGCAGAAATTATAAAGATTTTTAAAAGGCTCTTTAAATACCTTTCTTACTAGTTAAACAAGGGTTAACTATAAATGTTTACCACAAACCGCCCATTTAGGTTCATCACGCCCCCATGCACTTGGAAATGATATCATGCCATCATGAGCTGAAACCACGATTCCTTCCATAATAGGTTGATTCTCGCTATCAGTGGTTGGGTGATTTTCATTTGTAAAATACCAACCAAAATTCCAGTTTGACTGTGGATAAGTAGGCGGTATAACTCCATATGCTGCTTTTAACGGTCTTCCCCACTCGCCCAAAACACCTAAACCAATACCTCGAGTAAATATATTATATTTACGGCCTTGATGATTATTTAAATTCGCACTTGCAAAAATGGAAGCATTATTTAAATCTTTGCGTTCTAATAATTGCATAGGGCTGGTACATTTTGATCTTGCTTCTGCTTGGTTAGCTGCATATCCAGACTGAGGTTCAACCCATAGATCTAATGTAAACTTATAATCATAATGAATGTTACTGTCTGATTTTAGCTTTGCAGAAATAGTGACCTCTTTAACTGGACCTTTTAAAGTAACAATACCATCTTTATCCACGGGTGCTTGATCACTACTACTTGTAAAAGTATAATCTTGCTGTATTCCGCCCATAACCAGTTGGAACTGCGCACCAGGAAATCCAGTGGTTGGAAAATGTTTGTTAGCCACTTTTGGTTCAACTTTAAAACCTTGGTTTATTACATAATCATCAGTATGACCACCGCCCACCTCAGGATTAGGTTTATCTTTATCTATACCGTTTAAGCCTGCTCCCGTTAGATTCCATTTAGCATCATTTTCGCTCTTATCATTTTTAACTGAACGCCATTGAGTTTTAGGATCTAAATTGATTCCATTTGGCTTAGCAAAACATGTTTTAGCAATCGCGATTTGATATGTTTTGCTAATGCTGCTTACCGGATCACTTTCTTTAGGATCGCCATATTCTGTTTTAACTTGAATATCTTTTGCTGTAATTTCTAATTGTAAAGGCATTTTGTATTTATTATGACTACACGCAATATTATCATAATCCGCTTGATCAATAGTTTTACCGCTACTATCTTTCCAAACATGTGTCAGATCACTTGTAATTGGCGTGACAGGATCAAAAGCATCACCATCAGAATCAAAATAATCACCCTTAAGGTCATCTTTTGACGTTCTAGGTGTAAAATAACTCTTTATAACAAAATCACTAAGTTTAGTATTTTCATCAAAATACTTAGTTTTATCACTTGTTATATTTCCCTTTAGTTCACTGTAATCGTTTTCTTTATAGCTAAATCCAAGTTTATTTTTTGTAGTCTCGGTTGCAAAAAATAGTGGCTTAGTTCCTTGAATTGTCTGGGAAGTTGTGGATGAAATTGCTGCATTAGCCACATTAAAACTATTTAATGCAAAAATAGCAGAAAAAAAACTTATTTTCGTAATTTTCCTTTTTGTATTAAATACAGAAGATACACCTACGAAATCTTTATTTAAACCCAAAGTGAATCGAGAATGGATATTATTAAAAAAATAATATTTTGTAAAAAAGCTCGGATAATCCTTTATATTTTGTTTCATATTTATTTCTCAATTATTTATTATTAATAATCAGCAATAGATTATTAAAGTTAATTCTTATCAATTAAAAATCGCGTCAATTATTTAAACAACAATAATAATAAAGATCTCTAATCTTTATTATCGCTTATTTTTATCTATCTATCAAAACAAAATCAATATTAATCGAATATAAAACAATCAAAGATGTTTTTTTGTTTTACTAAGCTTTAAGTTAGCATATAAACATTAAAAACATGACATTTTTTATATTATTTTAGAGTATAACCTATTTTTATTTGTTTTTATATTACTCAAATAGTATTAAATATAGAAATAATTTTCGCTTTCTACAGTAATTTAAGAAAAAACTGTTATTTGCGAAAAGTCAAATATAACTAAAAAACAAAACTAACGCCTTATCACAGACAAGAGATATGCGCTTATATCATAAAGAAAAAATAACCGTCAATTATTTGGCTAAACGCTTTATAGTCAGTCGCGTAGCCATTTATAACGTACTAAAGAAAGCCCGATTGAAGCTGTTTGTACCTTTGACCAGTAAAAATGAACGTTATAAAACCATCAGTTAGCGGATTAAACGTCAGGTTAAAGTCGAAAGCTTCATTGAAGATAAACTAAGACGGCAAGCTAAAGGCGATAACAAAACCTATCGGGTGAAATACTACACGTTGATACCAAAGGTTTATCTTTACTTAAAAATAAAACAAAACATCAAGTTAGAGAATGTTTGATTTTATTTATCTATACGATTTATTTTTATTTTTTACATAAACAGGGGGCGTTCCTGAAAGTTTTTCACAAAACTAAGGCTGTCTTTGTTGCTTAGATAAATGTTTATTTAGATAAACTATGCGGTAATCAACATATCAAGCAAAAATCTACCAAACCAATGGAAAAGCCGAAATAGTGATACGTACGTTAATGGGAAGTTGCAGAATCAGCCAATATAGCCACTCAAAAGAGAGAAAACAAAAGCTTAAGCATTTTATTAATTTTTATGATGCCGTTAAACCGCATAAAGTAATTTTACGAAAAACGCCTTATGTGTTTTTAGTGGATTAGTTTAATCATAAAGTGTAAACAACGCGAAGCATTCCTACAAATAACCTAATTGGGTAATATATCAAACAATGTAAAATTAGACATTTCACAAGTATTGATAAAAAGTATAATATATAGCACTATTTAAATTATCGAAAAACCAATTCAACCATAAAGATAACATCATGCAAAAGTTTAATGTCAAAACCTTTCAGGGGTTAATTCTTACGTTACAAGATTATTGGGCTAATCAGGGGTGCTGTGTGATTCAGCCTTTAGATATGGAGGTCGGTGCAGGGACTTCTCATCCAATGACATGTTTACGAGCGCTGGGACCTGAGCCAATTAATGCCGCTTATGTTCAACCATCACGCCGCCCTACCGATGGTCGCTATGGCGAAAACCCAAACAGGCTTCAGCATTATTATCAATTTCAAGTTATCTTAAAACCTTCGCCCGATAATATCCAAGAGCTGTATTTAGGTTCGTTAAAACAATTAGGTCTTGATCCAACTGTTAACGATATCCGTTTTGTTGAAGACAATTGGGAAAACCCAACCCTTGGCGCATGGGGGCTTGGTTGGGAAGTTTGGTTAAATGGGATGGAAGTAACTCAATTTACCTACTTTCAACAAGTTGGAGGGCTTGAATGTAAGCCTGTTACTGGTGAAATCACTTATGGACTTGAACGTTTAGCAATGTATATTCAAGGCGTGGATAGTGTTTATGATTTAGTCTGGAGCGATGGTGCATTCGGTAAGACAACCTATGGTGATGTGTTTCATCAAAACGAGGTTGAGCAGTCAACGTATAATTTTGAATATGCCAATGTTGAGTTTTTATTTTATTGTTTTGAGCAACACGAAAAAGAAGCTAAGTTTTTACTTGAGTTAGAAAAACCACTTCCGTTACCTGCTTATGAACGTATTTTGAAAGCCGCCCACTGTTTTAATTTGCTTGATGCTCGTAAGGCGATTTCGGTCACGGAGCGTCAACGTTATATTTTGCGTATTAGGACGTTAACAAAAATGGTGGCCGAGGCATATTATGCATCTCGTGAAGCACTTGGCTTCCCTATGTGCCAAAATTCACAATCTAACGAAAGTGCATCAAAGTAGGAATTAGAAGATTATGCAAAAAACATTTTTAGTGGAAATTGGTACCGAAGAGTTACCACCAAAATCACTCCGCACATTAGCAGAAAGCTTTGCGGCTAATTTTATACAGCAACTTGATAATGCCAATTTAGAACATGGCGAGGTGCTTTGGTATGCATCGCCCCGTCGTTTAGCGTTAAAGGTGTTAAATTTAAGTGATACCCAGCCTGATAGTCAAATTGTAAAACGTGGTCCTGCGGTTAGTGCCGCTTTCGATGCCAATGGTAATGCCACTAAAGCCGCTGAAGGTTGGGCGAGAGGTTGTGCTATTACCGTTGATCAAGCCGAGCGTATACAAACCGATAAAGGCGAGTGGCTGTCTTATACTCAAAATCAAAAAGGTCAGCCTGTGGTTAATTTGTTGTGTGATATGGTTAAAACAGCGTTGAGTAAGTTGCCAATTCCAAAACCTATGCGTTGGGCGGCACGTCAGGTTGAGTTTATTCGTCCTTGTCATACGGTAACGATGCTTTATGGCGATACGCTCGTTGCTGGTACCATTTTAGATATTGAGTCAAACCGTATTATTCGTGGTCATCGTTTTATGGGTGAGCAAGAATTTACGATTGATAACGCTGATCAATATCCTGAAATTTTAGAGCAACGTGGTAAGGTGGTGGCTGATTATGATAAGCGTAAGGCAATCATTAAACAGCAAGCCGAAGATGCCGCGGCAAAATTAAACGGTAAAGCCGACTTGACCGATAGCCTGCTTGAGGAAGTATCTTCATTGGTTGAGTGGCCAGTTGTGTTAACCGCTAAATTTGAAGAACGTTTTTTGGCTGTGCCTGCTGAGTCGTTGGTGTATACAATGAAAGGGGATCAGAAGTATTTTCCTGTTTATGATCATCAAGGCAAATTGTTACCTAATTTTATTTTTGTTGCCAATATTGAGTCGAAAGATCCACAGGTGGTGATTTCAGGTAATGAAAAGGTGGTTCGCCCTCGCCTTGCTGATGCTGAGTTTTTCTATAAGACCGATTTGAAACAACGTTTAGAAGAGCGTTTGCCTCGCCTTGATACGGTTTTATTCCAACAACAATTAGGTACGGTTAAAGATAAGTGTCTTCGTATTGAGGCGTTGTCTGGTTTTATTGCTGAAAAAATAGCAGCCAATGTTGAGCAAGCAAAACGCGCTGGTAAGTTGACGAAATGTGATTTAGTGACCAATACCGTTTTTGAGTTCCCTGAAACACAAGGCATTATGGGGCGTTATTTGGCTCTAAAAGATGGTGAAAGCAGTGAGGTTGCCATCGCGATTGAAGAACAATATAAGCCGCGTTTTGCTGGCGATGAGTTGCCTAGTACCGCAGTGTCGTGTGCGGTGTCTATCGCTGAAAAACTCGATACTTTAGCAGGTATTTTTGGTATTGGGCAGCATCCTAAAGGCGATAAAGATCCTTTTGCTTTGCGTCGTGCGGCAATTGGTGTTTTGCGTATTATCGTTGAAAAGGCTCTGCCTTTAGATCTTGTTGAACTGGCAGGTTATGCAACTTCATTATATGGCGATAAGTTAACCAATAAGAATGTGGTTGATGATGTTGTTAATTTTATGCAAGGTCGTTTCCGTGCTTGGTACCAAGAGCAAGGTTTTGCCATTGATACCATTCAAGCTGTTTTAGCATTGAATCCAACCAAGCCTGCTGATTTTGATGCGCGCGTTAAGGCGGTTACTCACTTTAGAACACTACCTGAAGCCGCTTCTTTAGCTGAAGCCAATAAGCGAGTGTCAAATATTCTATCTAAAGCAAATATTGCAATTCCTGAAAAAATTAATGTTGCTTTATTAGAAGAAGGCGCAGAAGGTGAATTAGCTAAGCAAGTCGCTGTGTTAGCCGATAAACTAGCACCTTATTTTAGTCATGGACGTTATCAAGATGCATTAATTGAGCTATCTGCACTTAAAGCACCTGTCGATGCTTTTTTTGAGTCGGTAATGGTGATGGTCGATGATGAACAAATCAAGGTAAATCGATTAGCACTTTTAGAAAAACTACAAAATCTATTTTTAAAAGTAGCAGATATTTCATTATTACAAGCCTAGTTTAGAAGTTTGTTATTTATATTATAAATTGTGGTAACTAAAGTTGTTACCACCTATAAGGAACTTATATGGAAATGCAAAAAAAAATCTCTTTTTCTTTAGTTTTTACACAAACACGCAATTTTGTTCGTAATCGTATTACGCAATTTGCTCTTGTTAGTCTAACGCTAGCTTTATTTCATGCATTTTTTAATTCTTTCTTTGACAAACAAAATCTAGCTGAACAAATCTATGTTTCACGAAATTTAACTAACTATATTTTATTCGTGATACTGACATTACTAATTGGAATTATTTTAAAAGCAATTAGTATAGCAACAATTTCTAACCTTTATATCAACGATAAACTTAATTTAAATCTATTACTGTCTAAAGCGTTATCAAATACATTAAAAATTATTCTTTTTTATCTTATCATTGGTGCCTTTGTATTTTTAGTCTCATTTATGTTATCTATAGTGCTGATTAGTTTAAATTTGCTTTTACCTAAAGCAGTTATTTTTATATTAATTTTTTTAGTACTACTGATTCCAATCCTAATTTTAATTATCTTTTGTAACTTCTTTTTGGCTTCGCTAGTTGAACCTGGTCAAAACAATATTCTTGACTCACTTTCATCAAGCATTCAATTATCAAAAACACAGTGGCGCCCAGCTATTTTGATGGTATTAATCTGCCTAGGATTTGTGATGGTTTTTGCTCAATTAGCAATTGCGTTTGATAATGACAATTTTATTCTTGATACGCTCTTTTCTTTCTGTAGTATCTTTTTTGATATTTTTGTTACTAGCTTTTTCTATCGTCTTTATACGCTAGCAACTAACCATACTAATTCAAATTTTCCTACAAAAGATGATCAGCAAGAAACTGATAGTTTGATCGTTTAATTATTATTCCCCCTCACCAATTTTGATTGGTGAGGGGAACTAACTTGCTATATTCATTCGCTGTGTATTATATTTGTTCCAATAAAAACTACTTGGATAACAATTATGACGCCGGCAATTAATTTACTTAAAAAATTAAAAATCAAATTTAATATCCATCAATATAAGCACGATCCAAACCAAACCCACTATGGGCAAGAAGCTGTCGATAAGCTTGATCCAAGCTTAAATATTACTGCAGCTCAAGTTTTTAAAACGTTAGTTGTATGTTTGAACGGTAACTCTAAAACTCTAGCTGTTTGTGTGTTACCCGTTGATGGTTATTTAGATCTTAAAAGTGTGGCAAAAGCATTAAACTGCAAAAAGGCAGATTTGGCAGAACCTAATTTAGCACAAAAAGTAACCGGATATTTAATTGGGGGAATTAGCCCTTTAGGCCAAAAACAAACGCTCCCAACACTTATAGATTTAAGTGCTATTCAGTACAACACTATGTTTGTATCTGGTGGCAAAAGAGGCCTAGAAATTGAAATATCACCTCACGATTTAACTAGCATATTACAAGCCAAATTAATAGAAATAACGACTTAACATGGTTAATGGCAATCAAGTTTGAATATAGCCAATGAGTTAGAAAATCAATATGGTAACTAGGTAGGTATCTATTTTTTTATAACACCTTTTATTTTAGTACAATAAAAAAGGCATAAGACGCCGCCTTATGCCCTTAAGTGTTCCATCAAAAATCATCGACAGAAAGAAACACAATTTATTTGATTGCTTCTTTTAAACTTTTACCAGATACGAATGCTGGTACTTTGCTTGCTGCAATTTTAATTTCTTTACCGGTTTTTGGATTACGGCCAGTACGTGCTTTACGCTCATTAACTTTGAATGTACCAAAACCAACTAATTGAACTGGTTCACCAGCTTTTAATGATTCAGTAATAGCTGCTAATGTAGCTTCCAACGCTGTTTTAGCAGCTACTTTAGTAATATCAGCTTTGCTAGCAATAGCGTCGACAAGTTCTGTTTTATTCATGGGGGATATCCTTACATGTTATTTTATTGTTAAAGTTAACATTATAAACGGAGCTAAACTTAACATTTAGCACCGTTACTGTAAACGTTATTTAGATTACATTACTGTTAAATGTAGTCTATATTTGCCTAATATTAAAGAAAAATTTAATAAAAAATAAAAAAATTATACTTTAAGTCGCTTAATCGCCTAAAAAAACACCAATATTACTTGTTTTCGTTACTCGAATTTCATCTTTTAAACTTTTTATTAATTCATTTTGTTCGTTGTTTTTATCACGCAATAAGCGAAACAATTCCCACTGTAAATCAAATTCATCAATTACACTAGGTAAAACTTGTTGTTCATTTTCGGTTAGTGAAACATTATTTTTGGTCATTTCAAATTCAGCAACTGTGGTGGCTGATATACTACTTACTTTAGCGCTATGTTCGGCAATTTCGCCACTTAAATAGGAGTGTAAAATTTCGCTAAGCGCGTGACATGCATCAATAGCAGGGTAAACCATATAAGGGCTATCGTTAGTTACCGTGGGAATAATCGCTTCTAATTTTTCAAGCTGTAAATCAAAATTGATTTTAGCATCTTCAACCAATAATGATTCCCAAACTAAGTCCAGTATTTTTTTATAGCTTTTAGGCGCTTCATCATTTTGTTGCTGCTGGCAATAAAACACAAAATTAGGGTACATTCGTTCACATAGGCAAGCCATAAATAAACGTTGTTGCCATTGTGGTAATTTTTCTATTCTTAATTGAATGGGATTTTTAATCATGATGAAACCTTTTTGACTGCTGATGTACTGCTTCAATTAAATATTGCACATGTTCAACAGGAATGTCTTGATGAATACCGTGACCTAGATTAAAGATATGACCATTATAAGTACCAAATTCATTCAGAACACTCGCTACATTAGATTCTATTGTTAGTTTGTCGGCATATAAAACCGATGGATCTAAGTTGCCTTGTAAGGCAATGTGCCCTTTTTGGGCAATGGTACTTAAATTAACTGTCCAATCAAGGCCAATAGCATCGCACCCGGTATTGACAATGCTATCTAACCATACTCCCCCGCCTTTTGTAAAAAAGGTAACAGGCACATATGAAGTAATATCTTGAGTTTTGTGACCACGTTTTAATTTTGATAAGATTAATTGCATATAATACAGTGAAAACGTTTGATAACTTTGATGGCTTAATACGCCACCCCAAGTATCAAAAATCATAATAGATTGTGCCCCTGCTTCGATTTGGGCATTTAAGTACAATGCCACACTGTCTGCGAGCTTTTCCAGTAATCTATGTAACGCTTTGGGGTTGCTATAGAGCATTTTTTTTATTTTCGTAAATGCTTTGCTACTTCCCCCTTCGATCATGTAGGTAGCTAATGTCCATGGGCTGCCTGAAAATCCAATTAATGGCACTTTGCCATTGAGTTCTTTTTTGGTTAAACGAATTGCATCCATCACATAACTGAGTGATTGCTCAGGATCGGGAATCGGTAATTGCTCAATATCAGACATGCAAGTGATAGATTGGATAAACTTAGGACCTTCACCCGCTTGGAAATGTAAACCAAGCCCCATAGCATCAGGAATGGTTAAAATATCCGAAAAAATAATAGCCGCATCAAGTTCATATCGCTCTATAGGTTGTAAGGTTGCTTCACAAGCTAGTTCAGGCGTTTGACATAATGTCATAAAATCGCCTGCTTTGGCTCTTAATTGGCGATATTCTGGCAAGTAACGACCAGCTTGGCGCATCATCCAAATTGGTGTGTAATCAACAGACAGGCACTGCAAAGCGCGTAAATAACGATCATTTTTTAATTGACTCATATTTTCAGCCTTTAAATATAGACTTTATTTTGTTAAAAAGTTTCAGGAAAGTATGTATTTGAGTATAAAAATCACTTAATTTATCTATTATTTGTGTCTTAAAGACTGAGGCAGTGATAATGCATGTTGCGCATAACGAATCAAAGTCTCAGAAATATTTTGCATTACTCTACTTTCTGGTGCAAAACGGTGCCAATAGAGCATTCGTCTTTGATATAAGCCTTCGGTTAAATTAATTAATTCACCTCTTTTTAACTCTTGTTCAACCTGTAATTTAGGTATCATACAGCAAGCAGAACCTTGTTTAGCCAGTTGTACAAAAGCTTCAGAAGAGCTGACAATATGGCAAATGACACTGCCAGGGGTAAGGTCGAAGTTTTCTTGCAAAAAGGCTTGATGCATATCATCTAAATGATCAAATGCAACCGCTGGAGCGTTTAATAATGAGTCTTGATTGACACCATTTGGAAAGTAGGTTTTAGCAAAATCAGGCGAAGCCACAAAAATATAGTCTAAAGCACCTAATAAATCGGACAGGCAACCAGGTAACGGGTTAGCTTGAATACTAATTGCACCAACTACAGTTCCTAAACGCAATAATTCTAAAGTATGTTCTTCATCTTTAACTTGAATATCAAAACGTAAGATATTTTTATTTAAAACGGGTTTTAATGCGGGTAAAAACCAAGTTGCTAAAGAATCTGCATTAATTGCAATAGATAACGACAATGGTGTGGCATTTTGATCGTTATCACCTAACCACTGCTGTTCTAATAGCTCAACTTGATGTAATAAACCAAGTAAATGCTTACCTTGTTTAGTTGCTTTCGGAGGTATGGTTCTTACCAACAATTGCTGACCAAAAAAGCTTTCTAATTGCTTAATGCGCTGAGATACTGCAGGCTGTGTAATACACAGTTTTTCTGCGGCTCGTTCAAATCCTCGCTCTTTTATCACTGCATCTAACGCTTGTAATGCTCTATAATCTGGACGCTTCATAATCTCTTTACTAATGATTTGATTATTACTTGAATATTCAAGCAAATTTGATATCGCAATAAGTTTTAAATATATCAAAAAGTTGATATATTTTCTTAAAATCCTGATGATTTTTACTTTCTAATTGGGTACTATGCCATATATTTAATAATTTTTCTTTCAAAATTTTATTTTTTAGAAAATTATCCTCAAATTAGGACGCTACCATGACTCAAGACGAACTAAAAAAGGCCGTAGGTTGGTCAGCATTAAAATTTATCAAACCTGATTCTTATGTTGGTGTAGGAACGGGCTCAACGGCATCTCATTTTATTGATGCATTAGCAACAATTAAAGATCAGATCAAAGGTACTGTTTCAAGCTCAGAAGCATCAACACAAAAATTAAAAAGCTATGGTATTACTGTATTAGATTGTAATGAAGTCGATTGCTTAGATGTTTATGTCGATGGTGCTGATGAAATAAATCATCATTTACAAATGATTAAAGGCGGTGGTGCAGCTTTAACGCGCGAAAAAATTGTTTCTGCCATTGCTAAGCAATTCGTTTGTATTGTTGATGAATCAAAAGTTGTTGATGTTTTAGGTTCGTTTCCATTACCTGTTGAAGTGATCCCTATGGCGCGATCTTATGTCGCTCGCGAATTATTTAAATTGGGAGGCAAACCAATATATCGTCAAGGTGTCATTACTGATAATGGTAATAGTATTTTGGATGTTCATGATCTTGTCATTTCAAATCCAATAGAGTTAGAAAATCGAATTAATAGCATTGCCGGGGTGGTTACTGTTGGCCTATTTGCTAATAAAGGGGCGGATATTGCTCTAGTTGGCTGTAGCTCTGGTGTAAAAGAGCTGAAATTAGCTAATTAGAATCAACTTATCATGTTGTATAACAATAAGTATCCATTCGAATTTTGAAAAAAAAGGAAAGAGAGGAAATAATGGTTGTTCAGACTTTAACCAAAGATGAAAACAAGTTTTTGTTACTTGAAGGTGTTCATCCTAGTGCAATAGATGTATTAAAATCCGCTGGTTTTACGAATATTGAATATCAAAAAAGTGCACTATCGTCCGAAGAACTAAAACAAGCCTTAAAAGATGTCCGCTTTATTGGTATCCGCTCAAGAACGCAATTAACCAAAGAGATCATCGACTCAGCACCAAAGCTTGCTGGCATTGGTTGTTTTTGTATTGGTACGAATCAAGTCGATCTTGATGCTGCCACTGTAAAAGGTATTCCTGTATTTAATGCGCCATTTTCAAACACTCGATCAGTTGCTGAACTTGTTTTGGCTGAAGCTATTTTGCTATTGCGCCGAGTACCCGAAGCAAATGCTAAAGCACACCAAGGAAAATGGAATAAGATTGCCACTGGTTCGCACGAGGCTCGTGGTAAAAATTTAGGTATCATTGGTTATGGGCATATTGGTAGTCAATTAAGTATTTTGGCCGAATCATTAGGGATGAATGTCTATTTTTACGATATCGAAACAAAATTGCCTTTAGGTAATGCTAAACAAATTTCAACAATGGAAGAATTACTTGCTATAAGCGATATTGTCTCTATGCATGTACCAGAAAACGCAACTACTATCAAAATGATCAGCGATAAAGAAATTGATGCGATGAAATCAGGCGCAATTTTAATTAATGCTTCGCGTGGTAAAGTTATCGATCTTGATGCATTAACCAAAGCATTAAATGCCAATAAACTTAGTGGTGCAGCTATTGATGTTTTTCCAACTGAACCGGCTAGTAATAACGATCCATTTGAATCACCATTGTGTCAATTTGATAACGTAATTATTACCCCACACATTGGTGGGTCTACTAGCGAAGCTCAAGAAAATATTGGTATTGAAGTTGCCACAAAACTAGCTAAATATTCGGATACTGGCGCAACGCTGTCAGCCGTTAACTTTCCTGAGGCTTCTTTACCTATTCCCGCTAAAGGCTCAAGCCGTTTTATTAATATCCATCATAATCAACCTGGTGTTTTAACAGCAATTAATACGCTATTTGCCGAGCAAGGGTTAAATATTTCAGCACAGTATTTGCAAACCGATGCCAAAATTGGTTATGTTGTGATTGATATTGATAGGGTTGATCAAAATAAAGCCGAAGAATTGCTTGCAAAATTAAAATGTGTACCGGGCACGATTCGAGCAAGATTGCTGTTTTAATTTACATCGGTTAAATGCCACTAATCTTTTTGATAAGTGGCTAATCACTATTATTTTAATGGGCTAGTAGTTGGAGCGAATCTAATATAGTTTGATTTTAAGGACTTATCCATGCAGTTATTTCCTCATTGCGATAATTTCTAAGTCTCCATTTGATAACGTTTTGGGCAGTTAATAACATAAACTTATCACTCTGTTGTAAGCTGCTTTTTGTTGCAAAATATTTCTTTCTTTTTATTAATGAAGTACATATTTAATGAAATACATCAAAAATCTACTTTATTTACGCTAATTATATTCCGTTAGTTTTTACTTTAATAACATTAATTCCTTTTTGGGTTAATGCATCATAATATTTATTATCTAAATTATCATCAGTAATAATCGTATCAACAGCACTTAAATCGCACACAACATTTGGGCTACGGCGACCAAATTTTGAAGAGTCTGCTAATAAAATTAATTTCGCAGCAGCTTTACTCATAGCTACACTACCATGATAACTTTCGTTAAAAGTGGTCACTCCACCGACTAGATCCACCCCATCGGCTCCCATAAATAACTTATCAAACGTATAAGATTCAAACGCTGCAATAGCTAAAGCATTATTACTATGGAAAGAGGCTGATTTTCGACGAAATGTGCCACCAGTTAAAATAATGGTTTGATCATTATCATTTGCTACTAGCTCATTAACCATGTGTAAACTATTGGTCATAATTGTTAAGTTATTAAACCTTGCTAACATAGGGATCATCTGCGCAACCGTGCTTCCTGCATCAAAAATGATAGAATCTCCCTCGTGAATTAGTTTAGCTGCTTCTTCTGCGATGGCTTTTTTTTGTGCCGTATTAATATAGGTTTTATGATCAATGGCTCTATCTCCAACCTCACGGTTGAGCATAGCACCACCATATGTGCGTAAAACTAAACCACTTTCATGCAATTGGGTTAGATCTTTACGAATTGTTGTGCCTGTTGTTTTAAAATGCTCTGCTAATGCGTCAACACTAATTTGCCCGTTTTTTTGCAGATAATCCAAAATCGCTGTTTGTCGTTGTTTCACTTTCATTATTAGAACCACCATGATTATTGATACGCATAATAAACTATCTTGCTTTAAAATATATTATTTCATAATGAAAGGGAATATTTTTCAAAATAAAAGTTTGCTAGTTATTATTTTTTGCAGATAATGCCACAATCAATGCGCTTTGGCAGGCAGAATCATTCGGGAAAATATTTTCAGGAATAATATTAGCAACCGATAATCCATGCAGTTGAGTAATTGGCTTTGGTAACGCAAAAACAGTAATACCTTTCATTAATACAGAATCAATAACTACTTGATGTTCATCTAATGAAATTGCAATTAATACTCTTGGCTTAAATCGTGTTGTTTCATTACGACCAATCCCCAGATAAGTTCCTCGTTTCATTGCTAAAAAGGCTCGATTAAAACGACGAATTTGAAGCCAACTAAAAATAATTTGAATGCACCAAGCAATTAGAGCAATAGCTATTAGAGTGGTCGTCATATGTGTGATTTTCCAGTTAGTTTAAGTTAGAAGCAAAAAGTGCGATAAATTTTAAATTAATTTTCGCACTTTGTTTTAACTAGAACATTACTTGTCCGCCTGTAATGTTAATTGATTGCCCTGTGCAATAAGAAGCTTTATCACTTGCATAAAATAACAATAAATTAAGCACATCTTGATAATCACAACCTCGTTTTAGTGGCACTTTATCAATATAGACCTGTTCAACTTGGCTTTCAGGAATACCTAGTTTTTTGGCATATTGAGGTAATAATGATTGGAACATAGGCGATTTAAGCAAATTACCAAGCATTAAAGAGTTAACAGTAATACCATATTCAGCAAGATCTAAAGCTAAAGATTGCGTTAATCCAACCCCACCAAATTTGGCAGCACTATATCCCGAATTATGTTTGCTACCAACTTTCCCTGATTTTGAATTAATTTGAATAATTCGACCTTGAATATTGTATTTAATCATTAGCTTAGAAAACTCGCGCGCACATAAAAAATAACCTGTTAGATTAACATTGATGGATAATTCAAAATCACTCAATGTAAAATCGGTAATAGGTGATGCTTTTGCAACACCGGCACTATACACCATTAAATCAACACGTTTAAATACACTATCAACATCTTGAGCTAATTGCATCACGCTTTCTTCGTTTGTAGCATCAACACCAAAACCTTTGGCTGTGCCAACGCCATGTTTTTGATTAATTGCTTCTGCGACTTTATTGGCATTGTCAATATTTAAATCAGCAACAACAACATGATATCCTGCATCAGCAATACCATTGCATAAAAATTCGCCTAGAGTTTGTCCCCCACCAATAATGACTGCGACTTGTTTCATTTTTAGATTCCTCATCAATTTAAAATTTTAATTTCATCACCAATAGCAAGTTGGATCGGGCATTGCCCATCTAGATGAACCGTTCCGGGTAACTCAGCCTGATGGCTACCATCAAACTTTAATGTGATGTGCCCTAATTGACGAAAATTAGCATTAGCAACTTCACCAACCGAAGTAATGAGATAACTTTGGTTACCTAATTGAAGTGTTTGCCCCGCCAACAGTTCTAGTTGAAAATTATCATGACTGTGAATAAAGCAATAATCCGCTAAGTCTGATGGAGCCCCCTCCTTAAATAGGATTAACATACCATCTGCTAAGGCTTCTTGAGCAAACTCTCCAATATGATTAATTTTTGATTGATAAATAGTTTTTGACATTATTTAACCTACTTAAATATTTATATAGTTTTAAGGTTTTAGTTCCTAGCAAACACTAGCTAGCAAACAAAATATGATTACTGATAAATAAAGAACGAAATAGCCCAAGCAAGCAACACGGTTGGTGCACCTGTTAAAAAACGCCCCACAAGCACAGAGGGAACGCCAACACGTACCGTATCTTGTTTTGCTTCTGCAAGCGATAAACCAACAGGAATAAAATCGCAAGCAGCTTGAGCATTAATCGCAAAAAGTGCAGGTAACGCTAATTGAGGCGGAATATTACCCAAACCAATTTGCACCCCAACTAATGTACCAATAACTTGTGCAATAACAGCTCCTGGCCCTAAAAATGGTGAAAGTAATGGAAAAGAACAAATTAAAGCTAAGGTAACAAGCCCTATGGGATTGTTTGCTAGTGGAACTAAGCCATGAGCGATAAAATTCCCCAAACCTGATGCAATAATGATCCCAATAATTGCAGATACAAACGCCATAAATGGTAATATTGTTTTAAGTACAGTATCTATGGTGTCTCGACCAGCCTGAAAAAAGACCGCAACACCAGATCCCATTCCAATACCAATTTTTGCTAATAACCCATCGCTTTGCTCAGTGATTTTTTTACTAGTATCGTATTCTTTATATTCAGATGATGCGTTATTGGCTTGTTGCTGTTTATGATTTGATTGAACTTCGGTTATTACATCACTTTCTTTTTCAACCACCTTAATGTTGTTTGATTTAACCGCAGAAACATAAATATCCTCAACAATATATTGAGCAAGAGGTCCTGATTTACCTGTTGCGTGAATATTGATAGTTGGAATACGATTTTTAGGATAAATACCACATCGTAACGTACCACCACAGTCAATTACGGCAACACCAATTTCATCTTTAGGTGGTTCACCCTCTTTAAAACCATCAATAGCTTGCCACCCCGTTAATTCAACTAAGGTATCAACTATTGCTGGACGAGTACCAGCTGCAATATAAACAATCTTTTTACCCTCAATTACTGGAAGCTCTAATGGACCACCCCAACCTGCTTCACCTTTTTCAATTCGAATAAATTTAGCCATTTTTATATTCCTTATTACTGTTATAGATGAACTTTTCTTTCTAATTTAATTCCCATTTTTCTTTCAAAAATGGCTGTACAAAAGTCAGTAACCCAACCTCTAAAAAAGTTAGTCACTAAACCAACAAAAAAATAGCTCACAGCAAGAGGACCAAGTGGCAGGCCTAATTTAGTTAAACCAGCAGCAATACCTAAATACACAAATAGCTCACCGGGGTTAACATGTGGAAATAATCCATTCATTGAATGGCAACTATAAGAAGCAGCCGCATAGTAGCTTGGTTTGTAAAACTCAGGCATAAAACGCCCTAAGCTTAATGTCATTGGATTACAAAAAACAAAGGTACCAATTAATGGTAATAAAAGATATCGAGAGATAGGGTTACCTGCACATGCTTGAGCTAAACGCTCAATACGATCTTGCCCAATAAATTTAATTACAGCGTTCATTACAACAAGTAGTGAAATTAACAAAGGTAAAATACCTGTTACCATCCCAACAAAGACTTTTCCACCTTCTTGAAATAAACCAATAAACCATTCGGCACCAAATGAGATAGCGTCGATCATATTTCCTCCTGTTTTTGTTAAAGTTCGAGAAAATATTATCAATTAAGAAAGAATAAAACTTTTAACTAGATCACAATTTAAAATATTTTCTTTTATTTTGAAAGAAAATATTTTAAATAAAAATAATGAAAAAATAAAAAAAGTCATAGGTTACTGTAATGGCAATAATAGTAAAAAAATAACTTTTTTCATTGGACATTAACATTAAGTTGGCGTAATTTTGTCAATACGGGTATTTATTATTCAATTTAAAGGAGAATATATCATGGCTAAAAGTACGACTTCTGCTAAAAAGTTACAACAATCAGCGATTTTGTTTCCAACTGATTTAGGTCAACAGGCATCAAAAGATATTTCTGGAGCAATGAATTCTGTTTTAGCAGATGTATTTGCTTTATATTTAAAAACTAAAAACTTCCACTGGCATGTTAGTGGCCCTCACTTTCGTGATTACCATTTGATGTTGGACGATCATGGCGATGAGTTATTTGCTATGACAGATCCAATTGCTGAGCGAGTACGTAAATTAGGTGGCACAACGCTACGATCAATTGGTCATATTGCTAAATTACAAAGCATTTCTGATAATAATGCCGATTTTGTCGAACCATCAGATATGCTTGCTGAACTTTGTCAAGATAATGTAAGACTCACTGAACGTATGCGTGTAGCACATGATATTTGTGATAAATATAACGATACTGCAACTGCAAGTTTAATTGAAGAGTGGATAGATCAAACAGAACAACGTGCATGGTTCTTATTTGAAGCTGGCCGAAAAGTCGACTCATCAGGACATTAATAACTAACTATTAATGACAATAATAAGAGGCATAACCATTGCCTCTTATTTAAAATAAGTGGAGATTTAAGATGAGTAAAAAAATTGCCGTATTAGTTGGAAGTCTACGTAAAGATTCTTATAACTTAAAAGTAGCAAAAGTCTTTCAAAAAATTGCACCACCATCACTTTCGTTACAAATTATTCAAATTGGGGATCTACCTTTATATAATGAAGATATTGATATTGATACCCCTCCTGCCTCGTATACTCGTTTTCGCCAAGAAATAGCTCAATGCCAAGGTGCTATATTTGTCACACCTGAATACAATCGAGGTTTACCTGCTGTTATTAAAAATGCCATAGATGTAGGCTCACGTCCTTATGGTAAAAGTGTTTGGTCAAAAAAAGCAGCGGCTATTATTTCTGTTTCTCCGGGCGCAATTGGTGGATTTGGTGCAAATCATCAATTACGTCAATCATTAGTGTTTCTTGATATGCCTACCTTACAGCAACCGGAAGCTTATTTTGGTGGAGTAAGTACCGCCTTTGACGAACAAGGCAATATTACCGAAAAAAGCAAAGAATTTTTATCATTATTTATCAATACTTATGCTGCTTGGGTTGAAAAGTTAAGCTAATTGATATAGATTTTTATATTCACAGCCAAATTTTTTGGCTGTTTTTTTATTAATAACTAATTCAGATTTTTTGTAATGATTTTATCTATTCCAACAAGCGAGCAAGAATTATTAAATCGGGCAGAGTTAGTTGCAGGTTATAGCTTTGGTGAAATAGCACAATATTTAAACATTCCCATACCTGCTAATTTAAACAAACAAAAAGGCTGGGTTGGTAACCTCATCGAAACTTTTTTAGGCGCAAATGCAGGTAGTAAAGCCGAACGAGACTTTGTTAAACTAGGTATAGAGTTAAAAACAATCCCCGTTGATAAACAAGGAAAACCATTAGAAACAACTTTTGTCAGTGTTACGCCATTAATGGCTAATCATGGCGTTATTTGGGAAACAAGTCATGTTAAATACAAACTTGCCAAGGTACTTTGGATTCCAATTGAAGGTGACAGAACAATTCCTCTTGTAGAGCGAAAAGTTGGAAAACCGATTTTATGGGAACCAACTCAAGAACAAGAACAACAGCTAAAACAAGATTGGGAAGAATTAATGGATATGGTAACGCTTGGCAAAGTTGAAAAAATTACTGCTCGATATGGCACTTATTTACAAATTAGACCTAAAGCCGCCAACGGAAAAGCCCTTACCGAAGCAATTGGTGAAAATGGGCAAATTATTTTAACTCGCCCACGTGGGTTTTATTTAAAAAAAACATTTACGATGCAGATCTTACAAGCTTCAATATGTAGTTTACCATCAAAGTAAATAAATTAAACAATAGGCACTAAAAATTATTTTTATCTATAAAATCAAATTATTGTCTAAAACAACAAGTGATTATTAGATAACTTTATCTACAATAATTTATTCCTTTTGTAAAAAACTTTCAGGAAAAGCATGCGTTTGAGTATAAAATTATAATGTAAAATCGCTTAAATCATCTTCATTAATTTCAGAATCAATTTGTCCAACTAGATATGAACTCATTTCGGCTTCTTGTGGTGCTACTTGCACATTATCAGAAACAAGCCAGTTATTAATCCATGGAATTGGATTGGATTTAGCTTCAAAGGGTAATTTTAGTCCGACCGCTTGCATACGAATGTTCGTTATATACTCGACATATTGGCATAATATATCTTTATTTAAACCAATCATTGAGCCACCCTCAAACAGGTATTCGGCCCATTGTTTTTCTTGATTAGCGGCTTGTAAAAATAAGTTATAACAATCTTGTTCACACTCTTTGGCAATTTCAGCCATTTCGGGATCGTCTTCACCACTGCGTAGTGTGTTGATCATAAACTGAGTGCCTGTTAAATGCAGCGCTTCGTCGCGGGCAATAAGTTTAATGATTTTGGCATTCCCTTCCATTAGTTCTCGTTCAGCAAAAGCAAATGAGCAGGCAAAACTAACATAGAAGCGAATAGCCTCAAGTGCATTGACACTCATTAAACATAAGTAAAGTTTCTTTTTAAGTTCACGTAAATTAATGCAAACAGTGTGATTATTGATATTATGTTCACCTTCACCAAATAAATTATAGTAACTTGCATAGCTAATAAGATCATCATAATAACCTGCAATGTCCCCAGCACGTTTTTGAATTTCTTTATTAGTGACAATATCATCAAAAACCACAGATGGATCGTTAACGATATTACGAATGATATGAGTATATGAACGAGAATGAATGGTTTCAGAAAACGACCAAGTTTCTACCCATGTTTCCAATTCAGGTATTGAAATAAGTGGCAGTAAAGCAACATTAGGGCTACGACCTTGGATGGAATCAAGCAGAGTTTGATATTTTAAATTGCTGATAAAAATATGTTTTTCATGCTCTGGTAACGCAGCATAATCAATACGGTCTTGTGAAATATCGACTTCTTCTGGGCGCCAAAAGAAAGAAAGTTGTTTTTCAATTAGCTTTTCAAACATCTCATATTTTTGTTGATCATAACGCGCAACATTCACTGATTGTCCAAGGAACATTGGTTCTTTAAGCTGGTCGTTATGCACTTGCGAAAAGGTACTGTAATTCATACTCATAAAAGAACTCCTACTCATTTACTGTTGCTTTTACCGCTTCCTTTTGACAGTGTAAAAGGCAAGTTAAATGGGGAAATTACTAGTTTTCCCCGATAAAAAATTGAATTTTAGCGTGTAGCTATTTAGTTTTAATCAAGGTTAAATTTTGCAAGCGCCACCTTCACAGCCATCATCCGAATGGGTTGTTGGAACAATATCACCTTGAATATCTTCAGCGCCATCGCGTGTATTATGATAATAGAGTGTTTTTACGCCAAATTTATAAGCAGTCAATAAGTCTGATAATAGCTGTTTCATGGGTACTTTATTATTTGGGAACTTAGCCGGATCATAATTAGTATTAGCAGAAATTGATTGATCAATAAATTTCTGCATGATGCCTACTAATTGTAAATAACCAGTGTTATTTGGAATTTGCCAAAGTAATTCGTAAAAATTTTTCAGATGGTTATACTCAGGAACCACTTGTTTTAAAATACCATCTTTTGATGCTTTTACACTAATAAAACCACGTGGTGGTTCAATACCATTTGTTGCATTGGAAATTTGTGACGAAGTTTCTGATGGCATTAATGCCGATAATGTCGAATTACGAAGTCCATAGGTTTTAATTGATGCTCGTAGTGATTCCCAGTCATAGTGTAACGGCTCTTTAGTAATGGTATCTAAATCTTTTTTATAAGTATCAATAGGTAAAATACCTTGCGAATATGTGGTTTGACTAAATAATGGGCAGGTTCCTTTTTCTTTAGCTAGATTATTCGATGCTTTTAGCAAATAGTATTGCATGGCTTCAAAGGTACGGTGAGTTAAATTGTTGGCGCTGCCATCGGAATATTTAACCCCATGTTTTGCTAAATAATAGGCATAGTTAATAACACCAATACCTAATGTACGACGATTTAATGAAGAATTACGAGCTGCAGGTACAGGGTAATCTTGGTAATCAAGTAGTGAATCAAGAGCGCGTACCGCTAAATCGGCTAACTCTTCAAAGTCATCTAGAGATTCTATTTTACCTAAATTAAAGGCTGATAATGTGCAAAGGGCAATTTCGCCATGTTCATCATTAACGTTGTTAAGCGGTTTTGTTGGCAGTGCGATTTCCATACATAAATTAGATTGATGAACAGGTGCTAATTGTGCATTAAATGGGCTGTGAGTATTACAATGATCGACATTTTGGATATAAATACGTCCAGTTGATGCGCGCTCTTGCATTAATAATGCAAAGAGTTCAACGGCTTTAACTTCGCGTTTGCGAATATTTGGATCTTGTTCGTATTGGTGATAAAGCGTTTCAAACTTATCTTGATCGGCAAAGAAGGCATCATAAAGTCCAAGAACGTCCGATGGGCTAAATAGAGTAATATTTTCGTTTTTGATTAAACGTTGATACATTAATTTATTGATTTGTACGCCATAGTCTAAATGACGGACACGATTTTCTTCAACGCCACGGTTGTTACGTAATACTAATAAACTTTCAACTTCTAAATGCCAAAGAGGATAGAAAACAGTTGCTGCTCCTCCTCGCACACCACCTTGCGAACAAGATTTAACCGCTGTTTGGAAATATTTATAAAATGGAATGCAGCCTGTATGAAAAGCTTCACCACCACGAATTGAGCTTCCTAACGCACGAATTCGCCCTGCATTAACCCCAATTCCTGCTCGTTGTGATACATATTTCACAATAGCACTTGCCGTTGCATTAATTGAATCTAAGTTATCATCACATTCAATTAATACACAAGAGCTAAACTGACGAGTAGGAGTACGAACCCCCGCCATAATTGGCGTTGGTAGCGAAATTTTGAAAGTTGAAACTGCATCATAAAAGCGTTTGATATAGTTAAGCCGTGTCTCTTTGGGATAGTTGGCAAATAAACAAGCCGCAACTAAAATATATAAAAACTGTGCGCTTTCGTATATTTCACCTGTAACACGGTTTTGTACTAAGTATTTACCTTCAAGTTGTTTAACCGCAGCGTACGAAAACGACATATCACGCCAGTGGTCAATAATTTTGTCCATCTGTTCAAAATCTTCTTGAGTATAATCTTCAAGTAAATGCCTATCATAACGTTCACTATCAACTAGTTTTTTCACATGATCATAAAGTGATGGTGGAGTAAATTGACCATAAGCTTTTTTACGTAAATGAAAAACGGCCAAACGAGCTGCTAAGTATTGATAATCTGGCGCATCTTGTGAAATAAGGTCGGCAGCAGCACGAATAATTGTTTCATGAATATCGGAAGTACGAATGCCATCATAAAATTGAATGTGAGAACGTAATTCAACTTGCGACACCGAGACATTGTCTAACCCCTCAGCGGCCCACGTAATAACTTTGTGGATTTTATCAAGATTGATAGGTTCTTTCTGTCCATTTCTTTTAGTAACGAGTATTGATTTATTCATGCTTTGATTCCAACATTAATATATATTTTGAGTTATGATAATTGATATTTATCAAAATATACAATATGTAGTACCTATTAATTGAATTTGTTACTATATGTAGTATTATTAATCAATAATAACATTTTATTAATTAATAATAAAATGTTATTAGTTTAAATAACTAAAGTGAATCTAGTCTGTAGTAGCTCAAACTTAATCTGACAGACACATATTACTCATCGGCTTTCATTTTAACAAAATGCGTGTCCGATGAGTAAAATAAATTCTCCAATTGCTTTTCCTTAACCAATCCCTTTGCATCATTCCATG
>NZ_WTEX01000100.1 GCF_009795845.1 Gilliamella sp. Lep-s35
GTTTTAACTCACAATACACCCGGTAAACCCGTTTACGATTCCATTGATAACCGAGCTTTCTGATACGATTAAAACATTTAGGAAAGCCCCAGCGTAAATGCCTTTCCGTGATAGCATTCAACACCAAAATAATCACCGAATCATCCTGTAACTTAGGTTTATAATAGTAAGCACAACGGCTTAAGCCAACAATGGCACAACTCATAGTAATAGTAACTGAATGATTTT
>NZ_WTEX01000101.1 GCF_009795845.1 Gilliamella sp. Lep-s35
ATTAATCCTATTTTGTTATCCCCAAAATCAACGTGTATTCCTTGAGTCACATTAGCTTTACCTCCAACTCTTTGTTTCATTGAAGTATACATTCTATCTTTTGCTCCCTTACCAATATACCAATCTGTACCGTCAGTAAACATATATGTACCTGTTAATCCAAATGGGTCTATCCAAGTGTTGGCATCATGAACGTAATTATACAAAGCTATACCGCCTGCTAACC
>NZ_WTEX01000021.1 GCF_009795845.1 Gilliamella sp. Lep-s35
ATGATTTTGGCGGTTTGATTCATTTCTGACTCTCCTTTTGTGTTATAAAATAACTTAAATGTCAGATTGAGTGAAGACTATTACATATAAGGGAAAACATGGTTTTCTAATGAACGCCAAGCCTTTTTGAGTGTTTGCTCTTCTAAACCTTGTTCTGTTTTGAATTTTAACCATTTCTCAGCCATAGCGTAAAAGGTATTATTACAAGCTTCTTGCTTACGTTGTTCTTGTTCCGCTTTGTGATGTTGTGGATCTATCCCTTGCTTTATTAATTCTCGCGCTTCATCTCGTTGTTTTCGCGCTTGTTGTAGCGATGTTTCTGGGTATTTATCGAAAGATAGTAATGCCTCTTTATGTGATATTGGCTTTTTATATTTAAATCGCCATAATTTAACCCCTGTCGATTTAACTAACAGAAAAAGACCTCCACCATCAAAATACTTTTTATCCTTACTAGTGGCTTTTAATGCTTTTATTTGTGTGTCAGTTAAGGGAGTAGTTTTTACAGCCATTTTTCACCTTTGGGGGTACGCAATAATAGGGTATTTAATTATACCCCCAAATATACCCCCATTATTTTTGGTTGTAAATGTACCTTACTGATACTTAATGGGCAATAAAATAGACTTTAAGGCTTGTTATTACTGGGTTTGGTGTACTTTGTAGGGTTTAAAAGAATGTTACTGATTATTGAATTGGTGGAGCCAAGGGGGATCGAACCCCTGACCTCAACGCTGCCAGCGTTGCGCTCTCCCAGCTGAGCTATGGCCCCAAATAGAATGGGATAAAACTGTGATTAATAATATGCAACTAAACAATAAGTGTCAATCAGTTCAGTACTATTTGTTTGAAAAACAGCCTAATAAAACTCTGCCAATCAATGGCAGAGTTCACATAATTAACGCAATATTGAAGGTTGATCTGCGCCTTCTGCTTCAATTTTAGGTGGCATAAAGTGTTCACGTTTTACGCCTAATTTGAGTGACATATAGGCAGCCACATAAATTGATGAGATTGTACCAAGCACAATACCAACGCCTAATGTTTCAGAGAAACCTTTTAACATTGAACCGCCAAAGATATACAAAATGATGACTACTGCAAGGGTTGTCCCTGACGTCATCAAAGTACGGTGCAATGTTTGTGTTAACGAGATGTTGATAACATCGTAAGGATCTGCTCGTCGAATCTTTCTAAAATTCTCACGAATTCGGTCGAAAACTACAATGGTATCATTGAGCGAATAACCAATTATCGATAACATTGCAGCAATGATAGTTAAATCTAGTTCTCGTTCAAATAACGATAGATAACCTGCGGTGATGATAACATCATGCGCTAAGGCAACAACCGCACCAGTACCAAATCGCCATTCAAAACGAAAGGCAATATAGATTAGAATACACACTAATGCTGCACAGATGGCCAAAATACCATCTTGGGCAAGTTCAGAGCCTACTGTTGGGCCGACAAACTCAATACGTTTAATTTGCGCATTGGCATCAATGTCTTTATGTATTAAATTAGAAATTTTTGTGCCTAATGCATTATCAATCGTAGATGAAACACTACCATCTTCTTGCTTAGCTGAAGGTAATCTAATGATGATATCTTTACTACTACCGTAATACTGTACTATCGGTTCATGATAGCCTGCATTGCGTAGACTGTTACGAAGGTCATCAAGATTAACCGCTTTTGTTACTGTGAGTTCTACTGTCGTACCGCCAGTGAAGTCTTGTCCTAGATTAAATCCTTTAACAAAAATAACCACAAAAGAGGCTACCACTAATAACATTGAAATCACAAAAGCAATAAAGCCAAATTTTAAAAAGTCGAGGACTCTGCGGCCATGATTGAGTTCTCTAACATCATGATTTTCTTTTTTATTAATAATCACAATAAACCTCTAAATTGATAACTTATTAACACGGCGTCCGCCATAAATAAGATTAGCTAATGCACGAGTACCAACAATCGATGTAAACATTGATGTTACAATGCCGATGCCTAATGTAATGGCAAAGCCTTTAATTGAGCCTGTACCAACAGCATAAAGAATAACCGCTGTAATTAATGTGGTTAGGTTGGCGTCAAAAATACTGCTCCACGCCCCTGCATATCCTTCATTAATTGCATATTGTACTCCACGTCCGTTGCTGAGCTCTTCTTTTATCCGTTCATTGATAAGTACATTAGCATCAACAGCCATACCAACGGTTAATACAATACCTGCAATACCTGGCATGCTGAGCGTTGCGCCAGGAAGTAAGGACATAACACCAACAATTAAAATTAAATTAGCAACCAGTGCAAGGCTTGCAAATAGACCAAATAGGCGATACATCACTAACATAAAGATAACTGAAACCGCTAACCCCCAAGCGCAAGATTCTAACCCTTGGGTTATGTTTTCTTGTCCCATTGATGGCCCAACAGTACGTTCTTCAATAATTTGAATTGGCGCAATTAGAGCTCCTGCTCGCAATAATAACGATAAATTTTTAGCTTCATCAATACTGCCAATACCCGTTACCTGAAAATGGTCACTAAAAATACCTTGAATTGTTGCTACGTTGATAACACGTTCTTGCTTTTCAAGAATTGGTTTGTCGTTTTCATCACGTTTACCCGTGTCTTTATATTCAACAAATAAGGTTGCCATCGCTTTATCAATATTCTTTTGGGTAAAATTCAACATTTTTTTACCGCCAGAACCATCAAGCGTAATAGCAACTTCAGGTTGACCATATTGGCTTGTGCGAAATGATGAATCAGTAATATGATCCCCTGTTAGTACAATTCGTTTATAAAGTAATACTGGGTAGCCACTTTCCGTATATTGGATTTCCGAACCATACGGAACTCGCATATCACCACTTAAGATAGTAGGCAGATCAGCGGTGCGATCTTGGTTAACTTGTCTAAACTCAAGTGTCGCTGTTGCGCCCAAAATACGCTTAGCTAATGCGGTGTCTTGTATACCCGGTAATTCTACCACTATACGATCCGCCCCTTGGCGTTGCACAATCGGCTCGGCAACACCTAGTTGGTTAACGCGGTTGCGTAAAATAGTTGTGTTTTGTTGTACAGCGTCATTTTTAGCTTGTTGTAACCGTTTGTCGCTAATGTTGATAATAATGCCGTTGTCACTTTGAGAAATAACTTTGAAATCCTGTAAATTATTGATCTTGGTGATCGCTTTATTACGATCTTCAGTATTATCAAATTGTATGATAATTTGCTCATTACGGTTTTTGTTGATTGTTTTATAATTTAATTTACTAGCTGTAAATTCAGCTTTTATGTTTTCAATGGATTGTTCAGTGAGTTTACTTAATGCAGTTGTCATATCAACTTCCATTAAGAAATGAACACCACCACGCAAATCAAGTCCTAGTTTCATCGGTTCAGCACCTAACATTGTAAGCCATGCGGGTGTTGCTGGTGCTAAATTTAATGCAACAATATACTCTTCACCTAACGCTTCGGATATAAGCTCTTTCGCTTTAAGCTGTGCATCGTTATCACTAACACGAATTAAAATCGATTTATTTTCATAAACGATTGATTTAAATTTGATATCATTATCAATCAAAATTTTTTTAACTTTATCTTGTGTAGTAACATTGATTTCAGCACTATTTAAGCCTGAAATTTGTATAGCGGGATCTTCACCATAAATATTTGGAAGTGCATAAAGTAGGCCGAGGCAAATGACTACGACCAACATAATGTATTTCCACAAAGGATAGCGGTTTAACACGACATATTCTCTTGTAGGATTAGGTAATTAATACAATGAATATAATAGATAAAACTCTATTATAGTGATTTCATTGTTCCTTTTGGTAAAACTGATGTAATAAAGTCACGTTTGATTACAATTTCAGTTGTATCATTTAATTCTAATGCGATGTAACCATTGTCGTTAACTTTTGACACACGACCAATAATCCCACCATTGGTTAATACTTCATCACCTTTTGAAATTGACGCCATTAAATCACGATGTGCTTTGGCGCGTTTTTGTTGTGGACGCATAATCATAAAATAGAAAAATAAACCAAACACAATCAACATAATCATCGGAAAGTAATCACCACCTAGTTGATTACCATCTGCGGCGTAAGCATTAGAAATTAAAAAGTCCATATAGGTCCTCTTGATTTAAATAAAATATTAAAGTTTGAAATTATAACATAATAAATAAATCTATTATTAACTATTTCTTATCAAAAAGTTTCAGAAAAAATCGTGTTTAGCATAAAGTAAAGCGTTTTAGCATTTCGATAAATATCTATATCGTTAACAGCATAATAATAGTGAATAAATATTAATTATGTGGTTAAATATTGCGCAAAACTAACTAAGTTAAATAACCATTTAGGATAAACTCCACAAAGCATTGTTAATAAAGCACATAGCACAATAATTAATTCACTAATTCTAATATTACTCCATTTTAATTTCATTGAAGATCCGCTTGTCACTTGAGCATCATGGCTGATTGGTCTGATATAAAGATTGATGATTAAGCGAGCATAAAAGTAAAGTCCTAATGTGCTACCAATAACAATAGCCGCAACTAGCCACCATAGTTCAGCTGTTACCCCTAATAATACCAGTAAAAATCGTCCAATGAATCCTGTAGTTAATGGGACACCAGCTAAAGATAAAAAGCCTATTCCCATTGCTAATGCCAGAATGGGTCTTCGCCAAAAAAGTCCTGACAGGTCGATTTCAGTTTCATGATCTTGAAGTTCATCAGAATGAGAATCTAAACTGATCGTTCCTAAAATACAGATGTTAGCTAAAATATATCCAATTAGGTAAACACCAATAGTTTCTAATGCAAGTACTTGATATTGCACAGCAATGAGAGCTGTTAATAAATAACCAAAATGTGCTATTGATGAATAAGCAAGTAATCGCTTTAAGTTACTTTGCATTAACGCTAATAAGTTACCCCATAAAATAGAGCAAAAAGCCATAATCACTAAAATAATACGGATGGTTTCATTATTAACAATAGGGGCCAATAAAAACAGTCTTGCTATAGCACAAAAAACGGCAACTTTTCCGACCGTTGATAATAACAAAGCGACAACTGTTGGAGCGCCTTGATAAACATCGGGTAACCATAGTTGAAATGGAACGAGTGATAACTTAAAACCAATACCCACTAGCATTAAGCAAACACCTATCAGTAATAATGTGCTTGGGTAAGACATCGTTGAAAGCTGATAACTTAGCCCACTGAAAGTTAGTTCCCCTGTCGTTGCATAATAAAAGGCGATCCCCATCAATAAAAATACACCCGCAACAGCGGATAATATCATGTATTTAACGGCAGCTTCTAATGAATGTGTTTGCGTATATTGATAACCAATCAACCCCACAAACGGGATCGATAACAGTTCAATACCAATAAAAAATGAAATTAAATGGCTTGAGTATACGAGTGTTACACCACCTAATGCCATAAAAAGTAGAATTAAATAAAATAACCCATGATGGGTTTGTTCTTGTTTAAACCAACGATAAGCAAAACATGCAACTGTAATGGATATCATTAAAATTAAACTAGTATAAAGTAATCCGTAACCGTCACAAGTAAATAGGGCAGTGATATGTCGAGCTTTCCATTCATCCACTGAAGATGTATCTATATTTGCGTTATCACCAATATTAGAATTAAAGCTATCTGTAATACTCGTTGTACCTGTATCGATGCTTGCGTTAGTGCTTGGGTTTTCATTTGTATCTGTGCGTGTATTTGTCTTATCGATATTGTTGTTATCGTTATTAGCATCAACACTTCTGTTTTCACTCTGATTTGGTGATTCTACTGATTCAGTAGGCACAGTATCGACTGCGATTGTTGTTTCACTTGATGGGTCGGTTTTTTTGATACGATCTGAATCAGGTACCGATATTTGCATATTATCACTACTGATATCAGTAATTGCTTGAGTGCTAGACGAAATTTTATAACCAACCACTACAGCGCAGAACAAAGCGATAGATAATCCACATACAGTTAAAATAGTGCAAGCTTTAGTATTTATTTTTAAAACAAACAGTGAAAATAATAAAATAATGATGGCAAAGCTTAATACTAAAATAGGTGATAAAGCTATCATAATTGATTATTCTCCCACTCGCTCTGTGGCTATATATTGTTGAGTTTGATTTACCACAGAATAAGACATATCTAAGATTAGTTTAGGATACATGCCAATAAAAATTAGGACAATTAAGACGCTTGATAATAATAAGAAATCTTTTTTGCTAAGTATATGTTTTGTTGTATTGCCTTTATCAGTAGAGCCATAAAAAATTGGTTGCATACGAACAATAAATGAAATAGATACCAATAATAAGCCAATTGCTAATAAAATTGTATAAAACGAGAAAGTATTATAACTACCAAGTAACATCATATAATTACCAACAAAATTCGCCGTACCAGGAATACCTAATACAGCCAAAATAAAATATAAAGCAAATGAAGATAAGTAAGGTACGCGCTCTTTAAGCCCGATAAATTGGTTTATGTTTCGTGTTGAGTAACATTCAACTAATAATCCACTAATTATAAACATGCCAACTATTGCTAAATTGATAGCAATCATTTGAATAACAACGCCTTGATAAGCAATCACCGAACCACTATAAATAATTGCAGTAACAAAGCCCATCAATGCAATGTGAATATAAGCAATAAGTTTCTTAATATCGGTTTGATTGAATGCCAGTAAGGCTGCATAAACAATAGTAAGTATTGCAAAAACTAACATAACCGGCATAATTATGATTGATGCACTAGGAAATAACGGTATCACAAAACGTAATAAACCAAATGCAGTGGTGTTAAGTAGTAATCCACTAATCATCATTGACCCAGTTGTTGAAGATTCAATATGAGCTTGAATAAACCAACTATGAAAAGGTACAAAAGGTATGCGAACAATAAAAGCTGCTAAAAAACCTAACATAAGTAAAAATTCAGTATTACTTGAGATAGGCGTTTTGGTTAAGATCTGATAATCAAACGTCCAATGTCCTGTTAAGTTCCAATTAATTAAGGCTAATGACACTATTGAGATTAGCATAAGTAAACTGCTTAGTTGGGTATAAATCAAAAATTTACTAGCACCATTAAAACGCAATTGTGAGTTTGAATCTCGTCTTCCCCATAATGAGATTAAAAAATAGATGGGAATTGCCACTGCTTCCCAAAATAAGAACATTAAAAATAAATCAGTGATGACAAACAGAATTATAATAGCTGATGTCATAAATAATAAACATAGGTAAAATAAGCCAAGATTGTTTAGGCTTTCTTTACTAGAATAAACAATCGTCAATAGCACGATAAATAGGGTTGAGGTGATAACAATCATAGATAAACCATCTAAAACAAGATGAAAATGAATGCCTAGCAAAGGAATCCATTCAAGATTCACTTCTTTTACCCAATTTTCCTGTTGATTTAACACATTTATGGCGTCTATCCAAAATGTTATCGCTATTAATAATGTAATGCAAATTGTGATAAATGCTATAATTATTGGTAATTTCGACCAACGTATTTGTACATTGGTGGAAACAACGCCTCTTTGAAAACATGCATGGCATAACCAACCAATAAATCCGCCTATTACAGGTAAAAAAACAAGCCATAATAACATGAATGATTACACCTTTATTAAATAAAAATCAGTAACATTAATATGATAATACTACCTATTACCATTGAAACCAAATACCACCGAGTTTGCCCATTTTCTAGGTTAACGATGAATGAGTTTACTTTTTTAATTCCTTTCATTATCCAATCATCCCATAAAGCAAGAGGATCTTTTTTCAATAAACGGGCTAAATAGATATAAGGATTAACAAATAGCGTATGCAATAAATAGTTATAATGCCAATCACTATTACATAAACGTAAAAAAAACTTAATTATTGGGGTATTTAGGACTTCTTGTACTTCGCTATTGGGGTGAGCGTATAAAATATAGGCAATAAGAAAACTCAATAATGTTACTGCGGCTAGTAATAAGCGAAAATATGTCCGACCGTTAGTATCAAATTCAGCAATAGGAATAATACCTTGAATAGGTAAAGGGAAATAGATAAATACGGCCGTTGTAAAAATCACTAATATAAAAATTGGATAATAACTTATTGATTTAGTTTTAGCAAAATCAAAAATCTTTGGTTTATGATAAAATACTATAAAGATTAAGCGCCAAATACTTAAACTAGACAGCAAAATCCCTAATAATCCTATAGTTCCTGACATTAAACGTTCTTTTGCCATTAATCCCCAAATAATATCTCCTTTGATATAAAATGATGCTGAAATCCATGGCATAGCGCTTAACGATAACATAATAAATAAAAATATTACATATAGTATTGGGAATGATTTTATTAAGCCACCAAGTTTATTGATATTTCTTTCACCTTGACAATTTTTAATTAATATTGCAGATGCAAAAATTAATAAAGTACTCGTTACAGCATAATTAATTAAACAATTAAGTGATAAATTCCAATTTTGAGAGGAAAAGGCATAAAATAAATAACTAATTTGTGCCAAATTGATATAAGTGACAATTCTTTTTATATCATTTTGTACTAAAGCTATTGAGCTAGCAAATAGTACAGTTAATGATGAAATGATAGTCATTATGGCTAACGTATCGTTAGACATCATAAATAAATTGCTTAGCCTTAATATCAAATATACGCCTGCTAAAATAACTGTAGATGATTGCATTAAAGCTACTGCTGGCATTGGTGCTAATGTTGTTTCTGCAAACCATGAATGCATAGGAAATAGTGCGGACTTACTCATTGCACCAAGAAACAGCATTAATGTTGTCCAAAATATAATATCTGAGTCAACAGCTAAATTATCATGTGCTTGTTCCAAAACATCGCGGATACTTAATGTCTCTACCGTTTGATACAGTAAAAATATACCAATAATTAAAAAGATATCAGTTAAATGCATAATGATAAATGCCTTGACTGCTGCATAACCATTACGAGCTTGTTTGTAGTAAATACCAATAAGTAAGTAAGTGCTGATACTCACGCCTTCCCAACCAATCAACATAACAAATAGATTATCAACTAGTATGATGGTTAATATGCTAGCAATTAATAAGTTACTGTAAGCGTAAAAGGTGTAAATATCACTTCTTGACGTTAAATAACAGGCAGCAAAAAAGTAGATCAAAAAGCCAAAGAATGAGATTAAAACTAAAAATGTTAGTGATAAACCATCCAAGGTTAAAGAAATTGGCACAGTAAAATTACTCACAGAAAACCAATTCCACAATTGCCTAGTATAAACTAAGGTCATGTCTGGTACTGTGTTTGAACTAAAATCAACGCAACAAAATACTGCAATTAATGCAATGATCAGCATAGTGGTAATACCAATAATCATCACGTCAATTGATCGAATATACCTCCCAAAGCAAATCAATATTAGAAAAGAGAGCATGGGAATAATAATGGTTAAATAAAGTAAATTCATCCTTTCATTTCACTCAATGAGTCAATATTAAAGATTTTTCGACGGTAGAATAATTTCATCATTAATGCAAGGCCAACACAAATCTCAGCTAAAGCCGTTATTAGCGCTAATATAGCTAGCATTTGCCCATCAGATTGTTGCCAATAGTTACTGGCAGCAAACAATGCGACTATTGCACCATTATTCATAATAATAAGGCTAAGTAATAAAAAATAGAAATGGCGTCGGATCATTATCCCTAACAGACCAATTACAAATAAAATAGAAGACAAAATAAGACAATGCATGAGTGGAATCATTTATTTCTCCGATATAAGCCTGTGCATAAAATGATAAGCAATCACAGCTGCACCCAACAATAAAAATATGGCTAATTCTACCATCAAAATATACGCATATATGGACATTTCATGCATTAACTCATGAGACTCTTTCAGTTCTAAATAGTTAGTATTTACTACACCATAAATAAGAGCTACTAGCAAAATAAATGCTAAAATTAGTGGCCCTAACCAGATTCTAGGACTAATACCTAGTTTCTTGTTGTTTTCTACATTATCTACGCTAATTTTTAAAATTGATGCGACAAGCAAAAATAGAGTCACCGATCCACCAATAAATAATAAGACATATAAAACAGCAGAAAAATACGTATCAAGTAGAATAAATATCAATGCTGACGCAAAAAGTGAAATAATGAGGTATAAAATTGCTTTATCAATTCGTAAACTACTAATCACTTTTATACTGGCAAAGACAGCAATAATCGACGCGATATAAAAAACAGCGATCATTAAATAATCCAATATATATTCATAATGTTATTAGTATATACCCAAATGTTATCAAGATACAGCACGTAAATGTGGTGTTTGTCTAAAATTAAAATTTTTTACTGTAACTCTCCCTTAAAAACAGTGCAGTAAAAAATAGAAAATTCCCTATAATAAAAGTAAAAGAGGATTCAAGCATGAAAAAAATAACTGAACACCAAATTGTATCGATATTAAAAGAAGCAGAATCCGGTATTGCCGTTAAAGAACTGTGCCGTAAATATAGCATGGGTAATTCAACTTTCTATAAATGGTGGGAAAAATACGGCTGAATGGAAAGCTTAGATATCAAACGCTCAAAAGAACATGAGAAAGAAATCGTGAGCTTAAACAAATGGTTGATGAGTTAAGTTTAAAATCCCAGCTTTAGGAAGTAATTATAAAAAAGCTGTAATGCTCATGCAAATACCCCATAATTAGTGCAAAATTCGCATAGAAATTACACTACCTGTTTTAGTGTTTTATATTCAATGGGAGTCATATCAAATTACTAAAAACAACGAGCGTAATTCCTACACTTTAACTATCCTTTGTGGATTTTACTATATTTTACTTACAGATAGAAACTTAACTCATATGCATAAAAATAAATCAAATAATTAAATAATTTTTACCGATTATTTTATTATC
Source organism: Gilliamella sp. Lep-s35 (assembly GCF_009795845.1). Taxonomy (GTDB): domain Bacteria; phylum Pseudomonadota; class Gammaproteobacteria; order Enterobacterales; family Orbaceae; genus Gilliamella. Next base: position 11,026 of record NZ_WTEX01000021.1, read on the forward strand.
TCATTAAACATCTAAAATTTAGTACAGTATTAATAGTTCAAACTAAAATAATCAGCAAAAATAGCGTACAATGATGCAATATTAATTGTATGTTCATTATAAATAGTTTGGGAATTTAGTATGATTGGCAAATTTATTGTTATTGAAGGGCTAGAAGGAGCGGGTAAAACCACGGCTATTAATACCATCGCCCAAATTTTAAATCAACACCATATTAACAATTTGCAATTTACTCGAGAGCCAGGAGGCACACCGATTGCTGAAGCGTTACGCAATATAATTAAAAATGGTTTAGATAACGAACCATTAACGGATAAAGCCGAATTGTTAATGCTATATGCCGCTCGTATTCAACTAATTGATAATGTCATAAAACCAGCACTTAAAGCCGGTAAATGGGTAATTGGTGATCGCCATGACTTGTCAACCCAGGCTTATCAAGGTGGTGGGCGTCAGTTAGGTCAAATTTTTATAACAACATTAAAACAACAAGTATTGGCTGATTTTAAGCCTGATCTTACTTTATATCTAGATATTGATCCTAAAATTGGTTTAATGCGCGCAAAAGCGAGAGGGAAACTCGATCGTATTGAGCAACAATCATTGCCATTTTTTAAACGAATTCGGCAACGCTATTTGGAGCTTGCCAAGCAAGACAATACTATTATGATTATTGATGCCTCTCAATCAATTGATAATGTAACTAAACAGATTGAACACATTTTAACAACATGGTTAACAAAACAGGGGAATAATCAATGATCTTAAATGACTACCCTTGGCTTTCACAACCTTATCAGCAATTAGCATCAGGAATTATAAACAAGCGTTCTCATCATGCTTTGCTAATTAACTATGTTCAAGGTAGTGGTGAAAACAAGTTTATTTCAAAGCTTGCAAATCGTTTATTATGTCAATGTTCACAGCAATTAGAACCATGCTTAAGCTGTCATAGTTGCCAATTGTTTTTGGCTCATCATCATCCTGATTATTCTGTAATAACCAATGGACAAGATAAACAGTCAATCGGTATTGATCAAATTCGTAATATAGCTAGTAGAGTTTACGAAAAATCCCAACAAGGAGGCAATAAAGTCATTTGGATAAAACATGCAGCTTTAATGACCGAAGCTGCCGCTAATGCGTTGCTTAAAACGTTAGAAGAACCACCCCAAAATACCTATTTTATTTTAAGCGATGAACATAATAGTCAATTATTACCAACAATTCATAGCCGTTGTTTTTCTTATTTTTTGACTCTTCCTAAATTGGAACAATCTATTGAATGGTTAAAAAAACAACACTATCAACAGTATAGTGATAATGAACTTGCCTCGGCATTATTATTGAGCGAAAATGCACCGCTCAAAGCGACTGCATTATTAGCGCCAGAAAAGTGGCAACAACGAAAGGAATTTTGTGATCATCTATTAGAAGTTGTACCACAAAATAATTATTGGCAGCTCGCTAAAACCTTTAATTATGAAGATGTTATTGAAAGAATCATTTGGTTTTGTGCATTATTAAGTGATGCGTTAAAAGCGAAGCAAAAAGTAGGCCGCTTTATTGTTAATCGAGATCAAGTCCCATTAATTCGACTGCTCGCAACTAAAAGTAATGAAAAACTTTCTGCACTTTATGATTTATGGTTACAAGCAAGAAATCAATTATTAACTGTTACGGGATTGAATAAAGAACTTATTGTTTATAATGTGCTAGCTCAATCCGAATTAATTAGCGAAACGAAAAATTAATAACTTTATAAAAATTAATGGCTTTATAAAAATTTTGTTAAAAAGTTTCAGGAAAGTACACGTTTAAGTAAAAAGGATCACAATGAGTTATTTATCGATTGAGTTTAGTTTACTCTTTATCGCTTTCTTCGCCTTATATTGGGGATGTCGCTTATCACCCAAAATACAAAATAGCCTGCTTTTAATAGCAAGTTATCTTATTGTTGGCAGTTATAGTTGGCAATTTTCGCTTATCCTTTTTATTTATACCTGTGTGATTTATCTGCTTTCAGTGATGATTGCTGCATCAGAACGTTATGCAAAGCGATGGCTAACTTTTGGATTATGCGTATCGGTTTTAAATTTAGCACTATTTAAATATTTTGATTTTTTTCGTTACGAGTTGCAAGATCTATTTTATTTCTTTGATTTGCCTGTTTTATTGCCAGTTATCACTGTATTAATTCCTATTGGTATTTCATTTTATACCTTTCATTCCGTAAGTTACTTAGTTTCAATAAAAAAGAAGGAGCTTGCTGTTGCTAAATTTTGGGATTTTGCGCTGTTTTTATCATTTTTTCCTAGTATTATTGCTGGTCCCATTAACCGAGCTAAAGATTTTTTACCGCAAATCAATATTACTCAGCCTCGTGAAATTTTAGAACCGTTTCGTGCATTTACATTGCTTATTTTAGCTGTGACTAAGGTTTACTGCTTAGGCGGTTTAATTAGTGAACATTGGGTAAAACCCATATTTGCCAATCCATTAGAATTTAGTGTAATTGATTTGTTAGTTGGACTTTATGCTTACGCTATGCAAATTTACTTAAATTTTTCGGGCTACACTGATTTAGTAACGGGTATTGCTTTATTGTTAGGGTTTCGTTTGCCAATTAATTTTAATTTGCCATATTTAGCTTTGAATTTAAGGGACTTTTGGTCACGTTGGCATATTAGCTTATCAAGTTGGATTCGCGACTATATTTATATCCCACTTGGTGGAAATCGTCGAGGATTTATTCGAACTCAAATTAATGTTATTTTAGCCATGTTATTATCGGGATTGTGGCATGGAGCAGGCCTTAATTTTATTATTTGGGGAGCATGTCATGGTATTGGCATTGTGGTACTTAATATCGGTGATTGTTATTTAGGTAAAAATTGGCTAACGTTACGTTCACCAATAGCCGCTCGGTTACTAACATGGCATTATGTTTGTTTTACTTGGCTGTTTTTTTATTGTGAAAGTTTGTCTGATGCATTGGATTATTTGACCGCATTACTGCATAACTTTTTTATAGAACCTCAATATGCAGGGTCTTTTTTGGTTATTGGTTTTATCTACTTTGCCTATCCAATGTGTAAAAATTTTACTGAGTGGTTTATTATACAGTTAAACAAAATACCTCATTTATATTTACCGTTGGTATTTATTTTCATTTTGTGGTTAGTTATTTATATTGCACCATCAGGTGTGCCAAACTTTATTTACGCTAATTTTTAATAATACTTAATTATGATGATATCTAACAAAACGTTATCAAAAAATAATAAAAAAAACAATTTGAATTTGAAACAGCAACGCTATAATGCATTGTATAAAAATACGATTAAAAAAGATGCCATAAAAAATAAGAAAACCAAAAGAGCTCATGTTATTGCTAATGCTCCTTTATCTGCTCGTTATATATTTGTAATATTTTTTGTTACTGCCATTACATTAATAGCGATATATTACAAGTCAATATTGGTTTATTGCGAGCAAGCATATCATACTGATTTGTTTAATAGTAACACACTTGCAGTAGAAGAACTTTCAATACAAGAACTTGAAGAAAACAAAAAATATGAGCAAGATACTCAAGAAGATGTAAATGTACAAATACCATCTTCATTGGCACAACCAATTGATGTTGCACTACCCGTTGCTGAAAAGATAACATCTAACTCAGTAGTAGCTGAAACTGAAGAGATAAAACCAAATAAAAAAATAGAAGTGGTAACAGATTCAGATATAAAAATCACTCAAAGGGTAAATATAGAAAGTGGTGAAATAACCTCTGAACTAAAACCACATTCTGATCCTACTAATTATAATAAGTCCAAAACTGAATTAATATCACACGATGATCCTAAAAAAATACTAGAGGATATTGAGCAACCCCATGAGCTACTACCTATTATATTAACAAGTAATGATAAAGTATTATTTGCTGGTGATTCTTTAATGCAAGGTGTAGCCCCATATGTTAAAAAAATGCTTTTCAAGCAATATAAAATAGAAAGTCTTGATTTAAGTAAACAAAGTACAGGACTTGCTTATCCAAACGCTTTTAATTGGCCAAAAACAATTAACGATAATTTAATTGCTGACCCTTCAATTAAACTACTTATTATTTTTATTGGAGCTAACGATCCTTGGGATTTTCCTGTTAAAAGCTACGCTAAATACGCTAAATTCAAATCCAAATTGTGGGAAGAACACTATCGTTTGCGTATTGCATCTATTTTAAATAGTGCTATAGAACATGATGTTCAAGTGCTTTGGCTTGCTGCTCCTTGTATGCGTAAACCAAAATTAAACGATGGAATGGTTTATCTAAATAATTTATATCGATCTGAGCTAGAAAAGTCTCAACAGCATTTCTTATCAACAAATGAATTACTGGGTTGTACGTACGAAAAATTTAGTAATTTTACAAAAATTGATAAAGCAAAAATTAAAGTAAGAGTTGATGATGGAATTCATTTTACATTAACAGGCCAAAAAATTCTGGCAAATGCCATTATGGAACAAATAATTTATAAAGAATTAGAGGATACCCATAGTGATTAAATTTTTAAAATATATTGCAATCATAATAGTAATAACAATTACTGTTGGATGTAATGTAGCTGAAAGTAAAACTACTACTGCATCAGCGATAGTTGATTTTGGTGATCCTAATGCAAAACAATTTGCAACACGTTTAAAATCATTAGCGGATAAAAAACAGGCTAATCAAGTGATTAATATTACTCAATTTGGTGATTCACATTCTGCAGCTGATTTTTTTACTGGCGAATTTAGAACATTAATGCAACAAAAATACGGTAATGCAGGCATTGGTTGGGTAACACCTGTCGCTATAAAAGGACAAAACCATGTAGCGGTTACATGGCGAACTAAAGACTGGGATGTGTTAAGTAGCCGTACTTTAAATAATTTGGATTTTCCTATGGGGGGATTCATTGCCAAACCAAATAAAGATTCGGCTACTATCCAAGTTGTGCCAAGAATATCTAATAATAAATACTGGCAAGTTAAGTTAACCTTTAAAACACTTAAAAATAACTCAAGCTCATTAACACTTTATGATGCCAGTGATAAAAAAATTAGTTTAAGTTATAAGCCAACACCAAATGTTTGGCAAACAGCTTCGGTTGTGTCTAAAATGCCTTTAGTAATAAAAGGTCAAAAAGATATAGAGCTTGGTGGAATTTGGTTAACTCGTTATAAACAATCAGGTGTTATCGTTTCATCGATTGCTACAAATGGCGCTAAACAGACAATTTGGCAAAAGTGGGGGAAAAATTGGTTTAAAGAACTGGCCTTATCACAAAGTGATCTCGTTATTCTTGAATACGGAACAAATGAAAGTTTTGATGAAACATTAGATGCCAGTCAATATAAAAAAAACTTAGTGAACAATATCAGATTGATTCGTAAAATATTACCCCATGCTACCATTTTAATAATGAGTCCTCCTGACACAATGGTAAATGGAACTGATACACCAAAGTCTTTTGCAAAAATAATGAATATTCAAAAACAAGTCGCTAAATCTGAAAAAACACTATTTTGGGATTGGCAAGTAGCAATGGGGGGCAAGTTTTCCATTAAACAGTGGCGACAGCAAGGGCTTGCTAGTCCAGATTTAATTCATCAAACTTTAAAAGGCTATAAAGAAAGTGCTCGTATTTTTTATGCCGATTTAAATGAATTTATTAGAAAAAATAGCTAAAAATTTTGATTAAAAGGAATAAATGAGTTATGGCATCACCAATTATTGTTGCGGTTGATTTTGCGGACGTTAAGTCGGCATGGAATTTTATTGATCGAGTTGATCCTAAAGATTGTCGCCTTAAAATCGGTAAAGAGCTTTTTACGCATGCTGGTCCTGATTTTATCAAGCAGATTATGCAAAAAGGATTTGATGTGTTTTTAGATCTTAAATTTCATGATATTCCTAATACTGTCGCAAAAGCAATTGCGGCTACTGCTGATCTGGGCGTTTGGATGACCAATGTGCATGCTAGCGGCGGTTCGCGCATGATGACAGCTGCAAAAGATGCACTTTATTCATATGGTAAAGATGCGCCGATCTTGATCGCAGTAACAGTATTAACTAGCATGGAATCGACAGACCTGCAAGAAATTGGTATTAATGTATCGCCTTTAGAGCAAGCAACTAGATTAGCAATACTTGCTAAAAATTGTGGGCTTGATGGCGTGGTCTGTTCAGCTAAAGAAGTACAAAGCTTTAAAATACGTTTAGGCTGTGATTTTAAATTAGTAACACCAGGCATTAGACCTGCTGGCACGAATCCTGATGACCAACGTCGTATTATGACACCTCAGCGAGCTCAAGCTGCAGGTTCTGATTATTTAGTAATTGGGCGCCCAATTACCCAAGCAGAAGATCCGGCTAAAGCATTACAAACAATTTTAGCAACACTTGAACCAAGTAAGAGTTAAAGACATGATGTCAGAAAATTTACTTGTCTATTCAACCGATAAAGGTCGCATAAAACCTAGTCAATCAGTGGTACCACGCCCTAAAGGGGACGGAATTATTCGAATCCAACGACAAACCTCAGGTCGTAAAGGTAAAGGCGTTTGTGTTATTACGGGATTTGATATGAATGATGCTCAATTATTACAGCTAGCTACAGAATTAAAAAAACGTTGTGGTTGTGGTGGAGCGGTTAAAGATGGTGCTATTGAAATTCAGGGGGATAAACGCGAGTTATTAAAATCGTTGCTAGAAAGTAAAGGATTTAAAGTAAAACTAGCTGGCGGATAGATAATATTGTTCCATAAAAATAGCGTCGCAATAAAATGGACGCTATTTATAAAATAATTGATTTTAACTAGATCGATAGCTACGCATTTTTTTGCTAATTTCCCGACGTTCTTTAGAGATTTCAGCGTTTTTAATAATATAATCATCAACACGGTCATCATAATCACTTTTCATATTAGCAATAATTGCTTGAAGCTCTTCATAAGTCATATCCGGTTTAATATATTCACTTAAGTTTTCAAGTAAAAGTACGCGTTTTTGATTATCACGAATTTTTTTCTCGTTGTCTGATATTTCACGCTTTAATTTATTTAAACGACGTGATAGACGAATATATTCTAATACATCTTGAAATGATGATGCGCTTGCTTTTTCCTTGTCCATCTATAACCCCTTATCTTAAAAAATGGAAAATAAACTTTTACCAATTATATACTAATAATTTTTGTAGGTCATATTAATTATATTTTTTAAACATAGACGATGTTTCTTGTATCAGATATTTTGTCTGTTAATTGTTCAAAAATTTATTTTAAGGAAAGATGTTTTCGTAAAGTTTTTTATTTAAATATCATAGTTTGTTATTACAAAATAAGATAAAAATAAAAACAACTATTAAGAATTGGTTCAAAGTATTGTACAATAGCGTCAAATTAGTAAAAAGTGCCAGAATGAGAGAATCATAATGAGCTGGATTGAAAAAATTCTTAGTAAAAATAATATATCGTCAGATCATAAAAAGGCCAATATTCCCGGTGGAGTTTGGACAAAATGTAGTAATTGTGAGCAAGTTATCTATCAAGCTGAGCTTGATCTTAACTTAGAGGTTTGTCCAAAATGCGACCACCACATGCATATTCCTGCCCGTGTGCGTTTATACCGTTTTTTAGATGAAGGTTCAGATGTCGAAATTGGCACAGACCTTATGCCTAAAGATATATTAAAATTTAAAGATACCAAAAAATATAAAGATCGTTTAAGCGCTGCACAAAAAGATACCCACGAAAAAGAAGCAATGGTTGTAATGAAGGGCGCATTGTTTGACATCCCTGTCGTTGTGGCTTGTTTTGAATTTGCGTTTATTGGTGGGTCAATGTCTTCTGTTGTTGGGGCATTATTCACACGAGCAGCAGAGCAAGCTATTGAGGACAAATGCCCTTTAATCTGCTTTTCAACAAGTGGGGGCGCGCGAATGCAAGAAGCATTATTTTCGTTAATGCAAATGGCAAAAACCAGTGCAATCCTTGCTAAAATGCAAGATGAAGGTTTACCCTATATTTCAGTAATGACCGATCCTACCATGGGGGGCGTATCGGCAAGTTTGGCGATGCTTGGTGATATTAATATAGCTGAACCTAAAGCGCTAATAGGTTTTGCAGGTCCCCGAGTGATTCAGCAAACTGTTCGTGAAACCTTGCCAGAAGGGTTTCAACGTAGTGAGTTTTTACTTGAAAAAGGCGCAATTGATATGATCATTCATCGCAAAGATATGCGACCTAAAATTGCGAGTTTAATCGCTAAACTAATGAAGTTACCTGATCCGCTTAATAATGTTACTCTTAACGAGACAGTTTAATTGAGTATGCAAAATAAACACCTAGATGCTGTGTCAGATTTAAATATATGGCTTTGTTATTTAGAGCAATTACACCCGACAACTATCGATTTGGGTTTAGAGCGAGTAACAGCAGTTGCTCAACGTCTTAATTTATTGCAACCAGCGCCTTATGTCTTTACTGTTGCTGGCACCAATGGCAAAGGCACTACTTGCCGAACACTTGAAATGATATTACTTGAGGCAGGTTTACAAGTTGGTGTTTATAGTTCGCCTCATTTATTACAATTTACTGAGCGCGTGCGTATTAATAACCAAGAGTCAAGTGAACAAGAAACCGTAAAAGCCTTTGTAGAAATAGAAAAAGCCAGATCCGATATATCTCTTACCTATTTTGAATATGCAACACTTGCTGCACTTTATCAATTCAAACAAGCAAAATTAGATGTGGTTATATTAGAAGTTGGCCTTGGTGGGCGGCTAGATGCAACCAATATTGTTGATGCTGACGTGGCAGTTATTACAACTATTGGTATTGATCATGTTGATTATTTAGGTGATACCCGTGAAAGTATTGGACGTGAAAAAGCAGGTATTTTTAAACCGAAAAGTATTGCTGTTGTTGGTGAGCCAGATATGCCAACATCCATTTTAAATGTGGCGAAATTAGTTAACTGCCCGATCTATTCGGTGAATGGTGATTGGCATTATCAACAAATCAATAACGATTCATGGGCATTTCAATCACCTATAAAACAGTATAAAAATCTACCTATTGCCCATGTTCCTTTAGCTAATGCTGCAACTGCAGTTGCTGCTTTAAGCTATTCATCACTTAAAATAACAGAACACGAAATAGTTAACGGACTAAAAAAGTCTAATTTAACAGGGCGCTTTCAAATTATCAAAACATCACCACTAGTTATTCTTGATGTAGCACATAATCCTCATGCTGCGGTTTATTTAACTCAGCAATTAGAAAAGCTTAAAGAAAAATATCTGAATGTTGGTAAAATACGATTTGTCATTGGTATGCTTAAAGACAAAGATATTAAAAGCACCTTATCTATTTTAACTGGTGATACATGGTATTGTGCTTCACTTTATGGTGAGCGAGGTTGTAGCGCAGAAGTGTTAAAACAGCACTTATTAAATAAAGGTGAACTTAATGTATCAACCTTCGATACGGTTTCTAAAGCTTACCGACAAGCAATGCATGATGCTAAAAAGGACGATATGATCGTGATATGCGGTTCATTTCATACCGTATCTGATGTTTTAGCTGAAACTCAGCATTTTAGTGGAATTAATCATGACGGGCAATCAACAAAGTAATTCAAATAATCAAAATAAAGTAAGAAATCGCCTCGTCGGTTTTGCTACATTATTGCTTATTATTGCAGCAATTGCTCCATGGATTATAACCGATAAGCCTAACTTACCAATATCAACAACGCCCATCTTTCAAGCAGAAGATATTACTCATCAAGAGCAAATTGTAGCATCCTCTAATGATATTAATGACAATTTCTCCAATAACGTATCGGAAGTTCCTTATATACCTGATTCAGATCAAAATTCAAGCACTTTAGTTTTTCCTGATATTCTTGATGATGCCGATACCACAACAACAATAAAGACAGTAATACCGGAACAAGAGACTAAACCTTATATGATTCAACTTACAGCATTAAAAAATAGACAAAAAATAGAAGAGTTGGTTGCTTTGTTAAAGTTAAATAATTACAGCGTTAGAACATTACCCCAAAATCCAGCGCCTAATCAGCTAATTAAGTTACAGGTTGGTCCTTATGCTAAAAAAGAACAAGCGGATCAAGTGCTTATTGACTTAAACAACCTAACTAAATTAAAAGGAATTATTGTTGCTAATTAATTACTATTTTATTTTTCGTGTCACAAACGATAATAAAATTAAAATATTTTTATATAAAATTATGAGTTATTATGATGAATTGGGTTGATTTTACAATTATTGGTGTAATTGTTTTTTCTGCATTAATTAGTGTTATACGAGGCTTTGTACGTGAAGCATTATCGCTCATTAGTTGGATTTTAGCTTTTTTTATTTCTAGTCGATTTTATAGCTATATTACTGACTATCTAACTTATTTTGATAGCGAAATGATACGTATTGCAGTAGCAATTGTTATCCTTTTTATTTCTACATTATTAGTATGTACTATTGTTTCTTATGTTATTAGTCAATTAGTCCAAAAAACAGGATTATCTAGCGTTGATCGTACATTAGGCTCCTGTTTCGGTGTGTTACGAGGGGTTTTAGTTGTTGCTGCAATACTGTTTTTGCTTGATACCTTTACACCGTTATCTCAATCACCGTATTGGACTCAATCTTTGCTAATTCCGCATTTTCATTTTATCATTCGTTGGTTTTTTGATTTTATACAACAGTCTTCTTCGTTTTTAGTTCAGTAAATTTGAGGTAACCATAGTATGTGTGGTGTTGTTGGTATTGTAGGATGTAGTACTGTTAATCAATCTATTTATGATGCATTGACTGTTTTACAACATCGAGGGCAAGATGCAGCAGGTATTGTGACTATCGATAACCAAAATCGCTTTCGTTTACGCAAAGCGAATGGTTTAGTCAAAGATGTGTTTCAAGAACATCATATGCAACGATTGCAAGGTAATTTAGGAATAGGACATATTCGGTACCCAACTGCAGGAAGTTCTAGCCCGTCCGAAGCACAACCCTTTTATGTCAATTCACCTTATGGTATCACGCTTGCTCATAATGGAAATTTAACTAATACTGATGAACTTAGGAATAAAGTATTTCAACTGGCAAAACGTCATGTTAATACAAATTCCGACTCTGAAGTTTTACTCAATATTTTTGCCAATGAACTCGATAAGTTTGCTACTTTTCCATTGACCGCCGATAATATCTTTAACGCAATACACAATGTTCACAGCATTATTAAAGGTGCATATGCTTGTGTTGCAATGATTATTGATCATGGGCTTGTTGCTTTTCGTGACCCTTATGGCATTCGCCCTTTGGTTATAGGAAAACGAATACTTGAAAACCAGAAAGTTGAATACATGGTTGCATCTGAAAGTGTTGCCTTAGATATTCTTGATTTTGAGTTGATACGTGATCTTGAACCGGGAGAAGCAATCTATATTACTCAAGATGGACAATTATATTCTAAGCAATGCTCTAATAATCCTCAATATTATCCATGCATTTTTGAATATGTCTATTTTGCAAGACCCGATTCGTTGATTAATGGCGTATCAGTTTATCAATCACGTATTGAAATGGGCAAAAAGCTAGGAGAAAAAATAGCTAAAGAATGGAAAGATATTGATATTGATGTAGTCATACCTATTCCCGAAACATCTTGCGATGCAGCTCTTGAAATCGCACGTATTTTAAACAAACCCTACCGGCAAGGGTTTGTTAAAAATCGCTATGTTGGTCGTACATTTATCATGCCTGGACAAATCGCTCGCAGATTATCAGTAAGAAGAAAGCTTAATGCTAATCGCATTGAATTTGAAGGTAAAAATGTACTTTTAATCGATGATTCTATTGTCAGAGGTACAACTTCAAAAGAAATTCTTGAAATGGTGCGTTCAGTTGGTGCAAAAAAAGTGTATTTAGCGTCAGCTGCGCCAGAAATTAGGCATCCAAATGTTTATGGTATTGATATGCCTGTTGCTAGTGAACTTATTGCTTATAATCGAACTGTTGACGAAATCGCCCAGGCTATAGGCGCTGATAAGCTCATTTTTCAAGATTTATCTGATTTAATTGATTCAATCACAGAACAAAATTCAGATATTCACCATTTGGAGTGTTCTGTTTTTGATGGAATATATGTTACTGGAGGAATTGATGATAGCTATTTATTATCACTCGAACAAAAAAGAAGTGAAAGTAAAAAATTGCTAACATCTAAAGAGTCAGAAAATTTAGAAATTTATAATGAAGGTCAATAACCCTCTATAAACAAAGAAAAACAAAGAAAAGTAAAGTAAAGAACAATAAAGATGCATAGAGGCCTAAAATACCAAATTTAGGCCTTTTTTATTGATGTAAAGTAATTTCATATAGCTTATTATTCTATAATATTCCCTAATTTATTAACAAAAACAGAAATGTCATTCAATTAACTCGTTATAATAAATTAAAAATTAGACAAAAATTTAAAAAATATCAAAAAATGGGAATAAATTATTTTGACATATTACATTTTTGTAATAAAATCACAAAAAATAAAATCTTTGTAAAGAAGGTTAAAGAAAATTAAACATTGAAAATAAATAGCCATGTTGATATTAGATAAAAATCAATTGATATTAGCCATGAGTTTTATGTTATGCATTTTATTAGTGAAATATAAGGAATATTAAGATGAAAAAGGATCTTAATTTAACAATTATCTGTACATTTGTAATCGCTACATTAGGATTGCAATCGGCCTATGCTACTGAATCTCAAGTATCGCAAATAGCAGTAGATAGTAATAAGGTAATTGATTTAAAAGATGGCGTAAAGGCTCGTGAAATGATTAACAACCAACCGCGTAGTCTTTATCAAATTGCGCTTTTAAGTGGTATTTCTATTTCTGAATTACGCACAATCAATGCAGGGCGTTTTGATGAAAAGGATTATGTTGACATTGGTGAGCATATACTCTTGCCTGAAAATTCGCCTTTATTACCTGTAATTAAAATACAAGATAACAAAAATGATAAACATGCTAACTTGCCTCAGTTAGGGTCAGATGATAACTATGATGTAAAAAAAGACAAAGATGCGCTTGCAAGTCAAGTTGCTTTAACATTGCAAACTTTAGCTAGTCAAGATTGGAAGCAATTAACCTCGTCAGATAATGGTGGTTTATCAGGGCAATTAAAAAACAGAGGTAAAGATTATGCAGAAAATTACATACGTAATAGTGTAAAAAACCAAGTTATTGAGCCTGCGCGCAATCTTGTACAGGACTTTTTAGGGCGTTTTGGTACGGCTCAAGTACAATTTGACGTAAGTGATAAAGGCGAATTTAATAACGTTAATCTAAAGTTATTTAGTCCATTGTATGATACTGAAAACACATTAATATTTAGTCAAATATCATTTCAAGAATATGAACATAATCGCCGAATAGGTAACTTTGGTATTGGTCAGCGTTGGGATGTTGCTGATAAAAAATGGTTACTTGGTTATAACGTATTTCTTGATCATGATTTCCAACGTTCGCATAATCGTTTAGGTATTGGTGCTGAAGCATGGACTGATTATATGAAGTTTGCAGCTAACTACTATCACCCTTTATCTGACTGGAAAGATTCTAAAGATTTTGATGATTATTTAGAGCGAGCAGCAAGAGGATTTGATATTCGATTCCAAGGTTATTTACCACAATACCCGCATTTAGGTGGCTCACTTATGTATGAACAATACTTTGGTGATAAAGTTGCTTTATTTGGTAAAGACAATCTGCAAAGAAATCCGAAAGCCATTACAGTAGGTATTGATTATACACCTGTCCCACTTTTCACTATTAAAGGCGAGCATAAAGTAGGTCAAAATAATAAAAAGGCAAGTAAAGCTGAATTAACGATGAACTATCGTATAGGCATTCCATTAAAAGATCAGTTAGATCCAGATATGGTTCAAGCTGCGCGCTCTTTAAAAGGTAGCCGTTATGATTTAGTTGACCGTAATAACTATATTGTTCTTGAATATAAAGAGAAAAAAATGTCTGTCGATTTAGGGCTTGAACAAACCCAGTTAATTGAAGGACAAGCTTACCCACTAACGATTAGTGTTCATAACGCTAAAAAATTATCAAGCTTAACATGGTCAGGTGACATGTTAGAAATTGATGCTAATGGTGGTTTTTTATGTGCAACAGCTGGAATCTGTAATGCGTCATCGTGGCTTAACCCGTCTGTTGATACAAATAATTGGAAAATTGTTGCACCTAGTTATGTAGACCAAAATGGCCAACGTCATCCAGTTAGTACAAATGGTAAATATTCTTTATCTGTGTCGATTACAGATGTGCGTGGTAAATCAGCTCAATCTAATGCAATTAGCTTTGAAGTATTGCCAGATCCTGCTATGCGTAAAGTGGGGGTATGGGCAGTTGATGCTTCAGGTAATAAAACCACAATGGCAACACAACAAGCAGATGGTTTGAGTCGAATAACGGTATTAGCAAGCCTTGTTAAACCTAAGATTTATAATGGTGCAATCAACACCGCTCAAGATGTAGACGGCTTTAGTGATAGTGAGGTAATGAATAGTGTACCTGACACATTTGAAGGTTTTGCTGCGCTATGGACAGCAACGAGTAATGGTAGAAATATACCATTAATTGATGGTACTTCAGGCACGGTTAATCAATGCCCTGGGCAACAGCCTTGCGTTATTGTGAGATCATTCGAAAAAGTTGCTAAAGGACAAACCGTTTCCTCAAATGCTTCAACTGCTGCAGGTCTAGATATGATTGGTGACAGTTACGTACTTGATGTTGCTTCAAATGTTTCAGGGATGATTAATTTTTCAATCTCGTTAGATAAATATGGTTTAGGAAAATCATTTAATGAAGCATCAATTGATTTTGTTGGTGGTAGTGCAGGTAATATCGAGGTTTGGAATGCTAATGGAGTATTAGTTGCGCAAAGTTCTGGCTCTTTACTTCAATTTGTGCCTGGCGGTCCAAATGAATGGCGGGTAGATAATGAATATTATGTCAAGGCGTTTTCTGTAGACGGCACACCAATTGCTAATCCATTTGTGATTTGGTCATTAGTCGGTTCAAATACAGAGGCTTGCCATGGTGCAGTAACTTCATTACCAAATGATGCTAAAAATCATCCTAATGGGCCATGGTTTAACGTCGCTATGGGTGAGAATGCTCACTATACCATAAAAGGTAAAAAGACAGGTAACTACAGTTATGCAACATCAGGCACTAGTATTGCAGCAGTTGCAGATGCACCAAGCCATTTGGATTTAACTCCACAGTCAGTTTCTGTTCCTGCATGTGCAGGGGATCAAGGGTTTAAATTACAAGTTGCAGTTTATAATAAATAAGGGGGTGATTACCGATTAGTATCGGTAATCTAAAAGGGATACACAACTTGATGTTGTGTTTATGTAAAATACAAAACGTTAGTTTGTAAAAAAATTAGGAAGTTAAACGTGAAAAATCTTACAATTAAAAAGGTTGCATTAGGTTTGTTTTTAGCTGGTTATGCCACAAGTAGCGCAATTGCGTTAGAAGCGTTAGAAACAACTACTAATGAAGTTATCCATGGTAATGCACCAATGATAAAAGCTATTGGAGGGTCGGCACCAGAACATGCTATGACTCTTATTGTCACAACTGATGCTGATGGTAAAACGCCTATTTCCTCAGTTAAACGTCAGAGAGTTCAAGTTGGTGATTATATTCACATAACTTATGATTTAGTGGATAAGGACGGTGATACAGATACTACTGGGGCGATGAAAGATACTTTAAAAGTTTATAAAGTGATGCCAGATGGAAAGGTTTCTCAAGTTAAAGTTTCGGCAGAAGATCATAGTACTTCGACGCAAGGTCACCTTTCTTTTAAAATAACAGATGACTTTGCAGGTGCTAAAACAATAGGTTATACAATTCAAGAGAAAACTAGTTACGGTTTACCAGATCATGGTCAATTTTTAATGGTAAGTGATATTTTTTCTTCTACCTCCCCTGCCGGCTCTGATAGCGAACAGACACCAACGGGCGATCATGGTCCAGGAGTTACACCAGAAGATCCTATCATTGGACCTATTATATCAAGCTCAGTACACGTTGGTATTTTCGGATATGATGATAAAGGTAAGTTAGATTTAAATAAAAACTATGCCAAAACTAACGATATCCCTAAATATGGTGAAAGCTATGAGGCTTATGTCTGGGCCGGAGATGCTGATAAACCTGCCGATGGCGTTAACTTAACCGGCGATTATTCTACCTATGAATGGAATCTAGATGATACATATGAAGGTGTTAAAGCTCAAGATAAAGTCAAAGGTATAGCAAGTGGGCTTAAAATTACGCTTGCCGATAGTAATAGTGATACGATGTACCAACATCCAAGTGTAATTTACAAAGCGGGTGGTCAAGGTTATAAGCTTAAGATTACTGTCCAATAATTTTAACTTTTTTCTGTGTAGTACAAAACCACTCTTCGGAGTGGTTTTTTTATTAAAAATAAACCATCACCTTGTTATGCTTCATATTATTTCAGCTTTACTATAAAATAACGACAATCTTTAATTTACCTTTATAAATATGATTATTCCTTGGCAAGATCTTGATCCGAAAACATTAAATAATTTAATTGAATACTTTGTATTGCGCGAAGGCACTGATTATGGTTTACAAGAAACATCACTACAAGAAAAGGTTAACAATGTTAAACTTCAATTAGAAAATGGAACGGTAGCCATATTTTGGTCTCAATTGTATGAAACAATTGATATAAAGCAAATAAAATGATAGCTAAAATGATTGTTTATATATGATTTATTGCGTAACTTTGTTATAGTGTTACTGTTGTAAATAAAATGGAGAGGTAGGTGTAATGATTGGTAAGCAACAATCGGATACAACATTAGAATGGTTTTTATCTCATTGCCATATTCATAAATATCCAGCTAAGAGTACCCTTATACACCAAGGCGAAAAAGCAGAAACTCTCTATTATATTTTAAAAGGTTCCGTAGCAGTATTGATTAAAGACGATGAAGGTAATGAAATGATTTTGTCATACTTAAATCGAAATCAGTTTTTGGGTGAATTAGGTCTTTTTGAAGAAAATACCGAGCGAAGTGCTTGGGTTAAAGCAAAAACAAGTTGTGAAGTGGCCGAAATTTCATACAAAAAATTTAAACAACTTATTCAAGTCAATCCTGATATTTTAATGCATCTTGCTAGCCAAATGGCAAGTCGATTACAAGTAACATCTGAAAAGGTGAGTAATTTGGCATTTTTAGACGTAGCAGGGCGCATTGCACAAACACTTTTAAATCTTGCTAAACAACCTGATGCAATGACACATCCCGAAGGTATGCAAATTAAAATTACACGGCAAGAAATAGGGCAAATTGTTGGCTGTTCACGTGAAACCGTTGGCCGAATTTTGAAAATGCTTGAAGATCAACATTTGATTTCTGCACACGGTAAAACGATTGTCGTTTATGGTACACGTTAATTGACAGAATAATAAATTGATAAAATGATTGATACAACACGAGATATTGCATGACTAAAGAAAGATGTATTCCAAGTCATGTTGCTATAATTATGGATGGCAATGGTCGTTGGGCGCAAGAGCGTAATCAATTGCGTGCTATCGGCCATCGAGCAGGCTTAAAAGCTGTGCGAAAAATTGTTGCTTATGCAGCAAGTTTAAAAATAAAAGTTCTTACTTTATATGCTTTTAGTAGCGAAAACTGGAAACGCCCAGCTAACGAGGTTTCAGCCTTAATTTCTCTGTTTATTTATGCGTTAAATCGAGAAATAAAAAACTTGCATAAAAATAATATCCGTTTAAATATTATCGGTGATATTTCTTGCTTTAGCGAACATTTACAAAACTTGATTGTTTGTGCACAAAATTTAACTAAAAATAATTCTGGTCTTGTACTTAATATAGCCGCTAATTATGGTGGTCGTTGGGATATTTTACAATCTGCAAAAAAAATGGCTATGCAATTTAAAAACGGACAAATCACTTTAGATCAAATGACAGAAGAACGTTTTGGCTCGGCAATGAGTATGAGCAAATTGCCTGAAGTTGATTTAGTTATTCGTACTGGTGGTGAATACCGAATCAGTAATTTTTTGTTATGGCAAATTGCTTATTCTGAGCTCTATTTTACTGATACTTTATGGCCTGATTTCGACCAAAATTTATTTGATGAAGCAATTAATATATTTAATACTAGAGAACGACGTTTTGGTGGTATTCATAATAAGGAACTTACATGTTAATCCATCGTATACTTGCAGCAATAGTACTAATTCCCCTCGTAATAGTGGTGCTTTTTTTTGTTCCATTATCTCTATTTTCTTTAACGGTTATTTTAGTTTGTGGATTAGCAGCGTGGGAGTGGACTCAGTTTTTGAATATTACTAACAAGTATTTAAAGCCAATATTTGCTCTTTCAATCGTTATTTTATTAAGTTTACTTTATTTTATTCCAAATTCAATTGAATTAAAAATAAAGCTATATACCGTCATTTTATCTTTATCAATCATATGGTGGTTAATTGCTTTGTTTTTAGTGGTTAGTTACCCTGCGACGACTAAATATTGGTGTAATTCAATTGTTATTAAATTATTGTTTGCTTTTTTTACACTAGTGCCATTTTTTATTGGTATGGTTAAATTAAGATCAATTAACTATAATTCTAATTTTTATGCAGGCGCAATTTGGTTGCTTTATGTCTTTATGCTAGTATGGGCAACAGATACAGGGGCTTATTTTGTAGGGCGAGCGTTTGGTAAGTGCAAATTAGCAGCAAAAGTCTCACCCGGTAAAACGGTAGAAGGCTTTATTGGTGGCTTTATTTTTGCAATGGGAATTAGTGTAATAATTTATATGATAAACCTATTTGATATTGCATTTAATGTGTTTTTTATTAGCTCTTTGTTAGCAATTTTAGTTTCAGTATTAGGTGACTTAACAGAAAGTATGTTTAAGCGTGAAGCCGGTATTAAAGATAGTGGTCACTTAATTCCTGGACATGGCGGTATTTTAGACCGCATTGATAGTTTAACTGCGGCAGTTCCTGTATTTGTTGCTTTATCTTTTTACTTATTATAAAAGGTGTTAGACTTTGTTGTGGTCGCTGTTATTATTTGTTGTTACCATGGGTATATTAGTTACCATTCATGAGCTTGGACATTTTTGTGCTGCGCGCTTATGTAAGGTTCACGTTGAATGTTTTTCAATAGGCTTTGGTAAAAAACTGTGGTCTCATAAATTTTTAAGTGGAACCGAATTGGTAATAGCTATGATTCCACTCGGCGGTTATGTTAAAATGCTTGATGGTAGGGCAACAGAATTATCAAGCAATAATGAAAAGTTTGCATTTGATAGAAAAAAGATTTGGCAAAAAGCGGTAATTATTATTGCAGGTCCATTTGCTAATTTTGTATTAGCATTAATTGTCTATTGGATTATTTTTTTGATAGGGGTAACAGTTTATCCAGTTAAAATAAAAGATGTAATACCTAATACACCGGCTGCTACAGTAGCAATTCCTGTCGGTGCTGAATTGAAAACTATTGATAATATCAAAATAGAAACATGGAATGATGTTAATTTAGCTTTAATTACAGCAATGGGGAAATCTAATGTAACTTTATCTTATATTGATAATATAGATGGCCGTGTTCAAAAAGAAGTTAAAAAAAGTATCGATATTAATAATTGGTATTTTGATGTAGAAAAAAAATCAGCTATTACTGCATTCGGATTTGTTCCCAAGGAGCTAGAAATTTATCCAATTGTGAGCAAAATTGTATCGGGATCAGCAGCAGAGCAAGCCGGATTACGTGTTGGTGATAAAATTATCGGTTATAATACTCAATCATATGTAGATTGGAACGATTTTTCCAATACCATTAAAAAAGCTCAAGCAATGACGTTACAGATTAATCGAGAAAATAAAGATATTTATCTTAAACTTGTGCCAACTATTGGTATAGATGGAAAAGGCGTTGCTGGTTTGTATCCCACAACCGATACAAAAGTTTTGCAGTATGGTTTTTTAGAAGGTTTTAATAAAGGTATGGCGCAAACTGTGTTAACCACAAAGTTAACTGTTCATTCGCTTTATCAACTAGCAACAGGTGTTATTGGCCTGCAACATTTATCAGGACCAATAACAATAGCAAAAAGCGCAGGGCAAACGGCAAGTTATGGTATTACTCCTTACTTATATTTTCTAGCTTTTATTAGTATAAGTTTAGGCGTTATCAATCTTGTTCCATTACCTATATTAGACGGCGGACACCTTGTTTTTTTATTATTTGAAAAGATAAAAGGCAAAGCCTTATCAAATAAAGCACAAGAGCGTTTTTTTCGTATTGGGTTTGTTTTATTAATGGTAATAATGGGAATTGCGCTATTTAATGATATTTTACGATTGTGATGGGATGAGGTTATAAACATTTACGATGAAAATAAATAAATTACTAATAGCATCTTTGCTGTTCGGTACTACAGCTGTATATAGTTCCAATGCATTTTGTATTGATGATTTTGTAGTAAAAGATATTGAATTTGACGGTTTGCAGCGTGTAACTGTTGGGGCTGCATTACTTGAAATGCCAATCCAAGTTGGTGACTATGTTAATGAGGCTGATTTAGGTCGCATTGTCAAATCACTTTATTCTAGCGGTAATTTTGATAATATTACTGTTTCTCGTGATGGGGATCGGCTAATTATTCATGTTGAAGAACGCCCTACTATTGCTAGTATAACTTTTTCTGGTAATAAATCAGTTAAAGATGACATGCTTAAAAAAAACCTAGATAGTTCTGGTATTCGTGAAGGCGAAGCGTTAGATCGTACCATGCTTTCAGGCATAGAAAAGGGCTTAGAAGATTTTTATTACAGTGTTGGTAAATACAATGCTCAGATTAAAGCTGTTGTAACTCCGTTATCTCGTAATCGTGTCGATTTAAAATTAGTTGTTGCTGAAGGTAAATCAGCATTAATCGATCAGATTAATATTGTTGGTGCTAAAGCTTTTTCGTCAGAAGAACTTATTTCGCGTTTTACTTTGCGTGATGAGGTGCCTTGGTGGAATATGCTTGGCGATCGTAAATATCAAAAACAAAAATTAGCCTCGGATCTAGATGAATTGCAAAGTTTTTACTTAAACCGTGGTTATGCTCGTTTTAATATAGAGTCAACACAAGTCAGCTTAACACCAGATAAAAAAGGCATTTACGTTACAATCAATATTCATGAAGGCGAGCAGTATAAGTTATCTCAACTTGAATTGATGGGTAATTTTGCAGGTCATAAAGAAGCAATTACCAAAATTGCTAATGAAAAAGTCTCAATTGGTGAACTTTATAATGGTAAAAAAATTACCGAAATTGAAGATAATGTTAAGCGTTTGTTGGCTAATTTTGGCTATGCATATCCTAGAGTGTCAATCCAGCCTGAAATGAATGATGCAGAACATACTGTTAAGTTAGTCGTGTTTGTTGATGTAGGGGAACGCTTTTATGTTCATAATATTAAAATAGTCGGTAATACCGTAACAAGCGAAAGCGTAATCCGCCGTGAACTTCGACAAATGGAGGGCGCTTGGTTAAGTAATGGATTAGTTGAGTTAGGTAAAGAACGTTTAAATCGGCTTGGTTTTTTCGATACGGTTGAGGCAAATACCGAGCGAGTGGCAGGATTTGATGATCAAGTTGATATTATTTATAAAGTTGCTGAACGTAATACAGGTAGTATTAAATTTGGTGTTGGTATAGGTTCTGATAGTGGTGTTAGTTTTAATGCTGGTATTTCTCAAGACAACTGGTTAGGTACTGGTAATAGTGTTTCATTTGATGTTAACACTACAGATACTGATAAAACTGCGTCTGTTTCTATCGTTAATCCTTATTTTACCGTTGATGGTGTAAGTCTAGGTGGCAGTATTTATTATAATACCTATAAAAATGACGATAAAGATGATGAGTCAGAATATTCAAGTAAAACTTGGGGGGCATCGGCTAATTTAGGATTCCCAATTAGTGAAAATAATTTTGTTCGTTTTGGAACTGAATATGCCAACCATAAGTTATCCGATATGCAAGCGCAATACGGCATGTGGCGTTATTTTAACTCTATGGGTGAAAACCTTAAAGATAAAAATTCTGTTTCTTTTAAGACGGATGATTTATTATTAAATGCTTATTGGACATATAACTCTTTAGACCGTGGATTTTTTCCTACTGATGGACTTAAAATGACTACGAGTGCTAAAGTTTCAGTTCCAGTGTTTGATAATCGATTCTATAAATTAGTTTCAGATCTATCTTACTATTATCCTATTGATAATGACCATAACTGGGTTTTCTTAACTCGTGCTCGATTAGGTTATGGCGGTGGTTTCGGTGGTAAAGAATTGCCTTTTTACGAAAACTTCTATGCGGGTGGGGCATCAGTATTACGTGGGTTTAAATCAAATACTGTTGGTCCTAAAGCAGTATACCTTAATAAAAGAGGCGTTTGTGATAGCTTAGATAACACATTAGGATGTACAAAATCAAAAGATGCTGTAGGTGGTAATGCGATAGCCTTTGCAAGTACAGAGCTGATTGTTCCAACGCCATTTGCTAGTGAGAAATATGCTGATAATATCAGAACATCACTGTTTTTTGATGCAGGTACTGTATGGGATACTAAATGGAATTTGAAAGGTAATAATATTCCTGATTATAGTTCTCCATCAGATATCAGAATGTCCACGGGGCTTGCTGTGCAATGGATGTCGCCATTAGGTCCTTTGGTCTTTTCTTACGCTCAACCACTTAAAAAGTATAATGGTGATTCAGCGCAACAATTCCAATTTAATATAGGCTCTACATGGTAATTCCATGTTATAAATAAAAATAAATAGGTGATTAAAGTGAAAAAAATTATATCTGTTCTTGGCGTTAGTCTAGCATTGCTTTTTTCAAGTTTTGCAAATGCTGAAGTGAAAATTGGAGTAGTTGATGTTATGGGGGTATTACAACGTATGCCTCAACGGGAATCTGTCGCTAAAGCATTAGATAGTGAATTTGAAGAGAGAGCTAAGTCGTTACAAGCTGAAGAAAAACAAGCTAGTGAAGCGGCTGCCCATCTAAAAAAAGATGGTCTAACATTATCTTCTTCTGAAAAAAGTAAATTAAATAAAATAATTTCTGATTTTGAAAATAAAGCTAAGGCATTTTCTGTTGATTATCAAAAACGTCAAAAAGAAGAATTTGGCAAATTATTAACTAAAATCCAAGAAGCCGTAAAAGATATTGTTGAAACAGAAAAATACGATATCATTTTAAGTGCTGAAACTACATTATCAGCTTCAGATGCGGTTAATATTTCAGATAAAGTATTGGAAAAGGTTAAAAAATAATGTTGGCTTGTCGTTTAGAGCAACTAGCTAAGCATCTTGATGCGCAATTACATGGTGATGGTGATTTAATGATCACCGGTATAGCATCAATGAAAAGTGCAGTATCAGGGCAAGTTACTTTTTTGTCTGACAAAAAATTACAAAATCATTTATTAGAATGCAAAGCATCTGCTGTAGTTTTAACAGAAGAGAGCCTTAAACATTGGCATGGTGCGGCACTTATTGTAAAAGATCCATATCTTGCCTACGCAAAATTAGCCCAGTTTCTTGATAGCACACCAAATCCAGCTAAAGATATAGCTCCTTCATCAGTAATTGATCTAACAGCACAATTGGGTAAAAATATTTCAGTAGGTGCTAATGCAGTTATCGAAAGTGGCGTCGTATTAGGCGATAATTGTATTATTGGCGCCGGTTGTTTTGTTGGTAAAAATACAACAATTGGTGCCGGTACAAAATTATGGGCTAATGTCTCTATCTACCATAATTGTGTTATTGGTGAAAATTGTTTAATCCAATCAGGAACTGTAATTGGTGCAGATGGATTTGGTTATGCTAATGATAAAGGTAAATGGATTAAAATCCCTCAATTAGGTCGTGTTGTTATAGGTAATAATGTCGAAATTGGGGCATCAACAACAATTGATCGTGGTGCTCTTGATGATACTATTATTGGAAATGGCGTTATTATTGATAATCAATGTCAGATTGCTCATAACGATATTATTGGTGATCATACCGCTGTTGCTGGTGGCGTTATTATGGCGGGAAGCTTAACTATTGGCCGTCATTGTTTAATTGGTGGTGCTAGTGTTATAAATGGGCATATGGAAATATGTGATAAAGTTACTGTAACAGGTATGGGAATGGTGATGCGTCCAATTACACAGCCAGGCGTTTATTCATCAGGCATTCCATTGCAGGAAAATAAAGTATGGCGAAAAACAGCGTCATTAGTTTTACATATTGATGAAATGAATAAACGTTTAAAGACACTTGAGAAGAAACAATTAAATGTCTCGACGTAGAGGATTGCGGTCGGTATAATGCATGCCTATTTTTTAATTTTTTAGCTCAGTTATCGTTTTTATATAATTATGGGCAGATAATATACAATAATTTCGAGGTATAAAGATGCAAGTTTCGGTAGAAACAACACAAGGGTTAGGTCGACGTTTATCAATTACAATTGAATCAGAAAGCATTCAAAAAGCGGTTGATAAAGAGCTTATTAATACCGCCAAAAAAGTGCGTATTGATGGTTTTCGTAAAGGAAAAGTTCCTTTGAAAATTGTTGAGCAACGTTATGGTGCTTCTATTTTGCAAGATGCATTAAGTGACTTAATGCAACGGAATTTTATTGAAGCAATTATTCAAGAAAAGTTAAACCCAGTGGGTGCCCCAACTTATATTCCTCAAGAGTATAAAAATGGTGAAGATTATACTTTTACTGTTGAATTTGAAGTCTATCCAGAAATCAAAGTTGAAAATTTAGATAAAATTGAAGTTGAAAAACCTGTTGCCGAAGTTACAGATGCTGATGTTGAAACAATGATCGAGACTTTACGTAAACAACAAGGTAGTTGGAAAATCGTTGATCAAACTGCGAAAGAACAAAATCGTGTAACATTAGATTTTTTAGGAAAAGTCGATGGTGTTGAATTTGAAGGTGGTAAAGCAGACAATTTTGCACTAGTGTTAGGCCAAGGTCGAATGATTCCGGGATTTGAAGATGCAATTATTGGTCATAAAGTAGGTGATCAGTTTGATATTAATGTGACTTTCCCAGAAGATTATCATGCTGAAAATTTAAAAGGTAAACCAGCTATATTTGCAGCAACACTTAAAAAAGTCGAAGAGCTTGAATTACCTGAACTTACAAAGGATGTTATTAAGCGCTTTGGTATTGTTGATGGCACAGTCGAAAGTCTACGAGCAGAAGTTCGTAAGAATATGGCAAGAGAGCTTAATGCAACAATCCGTAATAAAATTAAAGTACAAGCAATTGATGGTTTAGTTAAAAATAATGAAATTGATATACCTAATGCACTAATTGACCGTGAAGTTGACGTATTACGCCAACAAGCAGTATCTCGTTTTGGCGGTAATGTAAAACAAAATATAGCGTTGCCAAAAGAATTATTTGAAGCTGAGGCTAAAAAACGGGTTGCAACAGGATTACTATTTAGTCAAATCATTGAAAGTAATAAATTAGCTGCGGATGAATCGCGTGTTCAGGCATTAATTGACGAAATTGCAACTGCATATGAAGATCCAAAAGAGGTTTTAGAATATTATCGTAAAGATAAAAAAGCAATGGATAATATTCGATCTGTAGCATTAGAAGATCAAGTTGTCGATCTATTATTAGCTAGCGCAAAAATAACAGAAAAGAATTATTCATTTTCTGAATTAATGAACCAGCAAATAGCCTAATTTATTTGCTTTTCTATTTAATTTTAAAGAATTACTTTAAAGCCCAAATAAGGATTGTCTGTTTGGGCTATTTTATTTAATTAGGAGATAAAAATGCCTTTAGAATCATATATGGGTGTTATTCCAATGGTTGTTGAGCAAAGCTCTCGTGGTGAACGAGCTTATGATATTTACTCACGATTATTAAAAGAACGAGTTATATTTTTGACTGGTCAAGTTGAAGATAATATGGCAAATCTTATTATTGCTCAAATGCTATTTCTAGAAGCGGAAAATCCTGATAAAGATATCTATTTGTATATTAATTCACCTGGTGGTGTTGTGACAGCAGGCATGGCTATTTATGACACAATGCAATTTATAAAACCTGATGTTAGTACAATTTGTTTGGGACAAGCGTGTTCAATGGGGTCATTGCTTTTAACTGCTGGTGCTAAAGGTAAACGTTATTGCTTACCTAATGCGAGAGTAATGATTCATCAGCCATTAGGTGGTTTCCAAGGTCAGGCTTCAGATATCCAAATACATGCACAAGAAATTTTGCAGGTAAAACATCGCTTAAATAATATTTTAGCAATGCACACCGGTCAAGATATTAGTGTGATTGAAAAAGATACCGACCGTGATAATTTTATGTCAGCTGATAAAGCGGTTGAATATGGTTTAGTTGATGCCATATATAGTAAACGATCTTAATTTTGGATAGGTGGTAAAAGTGAATAAAGAAAGTTCAGAAAAATTACTCTATTGTACTTTTTGTGGTAAAAGTGAGCATGAAGTTCGTAAACTTATTGCTGGCCCGTCATCTATTTATATTTGTAATGAATGTATAAGACTATGTAATGATATCTTAAAAGAAGAGACAAAAAGTTTTCGCTCTCATGAAGAGTTTATTAGTAAACCGTTACCGACCCCACACGAAATTAGAGAGCATCTTGATGAATATGTAATTGGTCAAGAACGAGCAAAAAAAGTTTTGTCTGTGGCAGTTTATAATCATTACAAACGATTACGGAGTTATGCGAGCCACAGTGATGTTGAATTGAGCAAAAGTAATATTTTGCTTATAGGACCTACAGGTAGCGGTAAAACATTATTAGCTGAAACATTAGCTCGTTTTTTAGATGTGCCTTTTGCAATGGCAGATGCTACAACATTAACTGAAGCTGGCTATGTCGGTGAAGATGTTGAAAATATTATTCAAAAACTATTACAGAATTGTGATTATGATATTGAAAAAGCACAAAGAGGCATTATTTATGTTGATGAAATTGATAAAATTTCACGAAAATCAGATAATCCATCTATCACTAGAGATGTATCAGGTGAAGGAGTGCAACAGGCTTTATTGAAAATTATTGAAGGGACTATTACTTCAGTTCCTCCAAAAGGTGGACGTAAACATCCTCAACAAGAATTTTTACAAGTTGATACATCAAAAATACTGTTTATTTGTGGCGGTGCATTTAGTGGTTTGGATAAAGTTATCGAAAATCGCGTATCAACTAACACAGGAATAGGCTTTGGTGCTGATGTAAAAAGTACCAAAAATAAAGTTTCCGAATCTGAATTATTAGCACAAATTGAGGTCGAAGACTTAGTCAAGTTCGGTTTAATTCCTGAATTTATAGGTAGATTACCCGTTATTGGTACATTGTCTGAACTAGATAAAAATGCCTTAATTAGTATTTTAACTGAGCCTAAAAATGCGTTGACTAAACAATTTCAAACTTTAATTAAGTTAGATAATGTTGAACTTGAGTTTACTAAAGAGGCATTGGATGCTATTGCTGTAAAAGCAATGCAAAGAAAAACAGGAGCGCGAGGGTTGCGTTCTATTGTGGAAAATATATTATTAGACACCATGTATGATTTACCATCAATGACCACTATTAAAAAAGTAATTGTAGATAAAGAAACAGTTGAACGATCTCAATCGCCTAAATTAGTATCTCTTGAAAATACTGAACTTTCTGCTTAAATACAAGCTTGCCATCATAAACATGATGGCAACAACGATAATCCCAACTATTATTAGAGTAAAGTTCTCATAAATATTGTCAATCTGTTCTTGAAATAATATATTTTAAAATCCAAAAAGATAGGCTTGAATATCTAAAAATAACCCCAATATTGAACAAATGGATTTATGCTACATAAGAGAGAATGAAATGAAAATGACACGAACTAAACACATGACTATGCCTATTTTACCATTGCGTGATGTTGTTGTATTTCCACATATGGTAATCCCTCTCTTTGTGGGTAGAAGTAAATCAATACGTTGCCTAGAAAAAGCAATGGAAATGGATAAGCAGGTCCTTCTTGTAACTCAAAAAAATCCTTCTTTAGATGATCCTGATATAGATGATTTATATGAAGTTGGAACAGTGGCTAATGTTTTACAGTTACTTCAATTACCTGATGGAACAGTAAAGGTTCTAGTTGAGGGGATTGAACGGGCTAAAGTAGTTGATGCTGTTGAAAAGGAAGGCGATGAATTTTTTATTGCCGAAGTTAAGCCATTAAGCGAAGTAAAAAAAACTGATAATATAAGTGAAGCTATGATTCGCTTAACTTTATCTAATTTTGATGAATACTCAAAGCTTAACAAAAAAGTAACTCAGGAAGTTGTTGATTCTATTCATTTATTAAAAGCGCCATCTCATATAGCTGATTCTATTGCAGCCACGCTATTTTTAAAAGTCGAACAAAAACAAGATATTTTAGTGACAGCTAATCTTGTAAAACGTTTTGAGTTGCTTATTTCCTTGATGGAATCTGAAATTGATTTACTACAAGTCGAGAAAAATATACGGCAACGTGTTAAACAGCAAATGGAAAAAGCTCAAAAAGAATATTATCTCAACGAGCAAATTAAAGCTATTCATAAAGAGTTAGGTGATATAGATAATAAACCTGATGAATATGAAGAGTTAAAAGAAAAGATTACCAAAGCTAAAATGTCAAAAGAGGCTACAGACAAAGCATTATCTGAGCTGAATAAACTAAAAATGATGCCAGCAATGTCTGCTGAAGCGACAGTTGTTCGAAGTTATATCGATTGGATGATTCAAGTTCCTTGGTATAAACGTAGTAAAGTTAAAAACAATATTGAAGGCGCACAAAAAGTTTTAGATAAAGATCATTATGGTCTTGAACGTGTAAAAGATAGAATTTTAGAATATTTAGCGGTTCAAGGCCGTGTTAATAAAGTTAAAGGTCCTATTTTATGTTTAGTTGGACCTCCTGGAGTGGGTAAAACGTCGCTAGGGCAATCGATAGCTAAAGCAACAGGACGGCAGTATATTCGAATGGCTTTAGGTGGTGTGCGTGATGAGGCTGAGATTCGTGGACATAGACGGACTTATATTGGTTCAATGCCGGGAAAATTAATTCAACGAATGACAAAAGTAGGTGTTAAAAACCCATTATTTTTATTAGATGAAATTGATAAGATGGCATCGGATATGCGAGGAGACCCCGCATCGGCATTATTAGAAGTCCTTGATCCAGAACAAAATAACTCTTTTAGCGACCATTATTTAGAAGTTGATTATGATTTATCGGATGTAATGTTTGTTGCAACTGCTAACTCTATGAATATTCCTGCTCCATTATTAGATAGAATGGAAGTTATTCGTCTATCTGGTTATACCGAAGATGAAAAGGTGAATATAGCTAAGCAACATTTGATTACTAAGCAGATGGAAAATAATGGTTTAAAGTCAAAAGAAATTAGTATTGATGATTCAGCTATTATTGGTATCATTCGTTACTATACTCGAGAAGCAGGTGTACGAAGTTTAGAACGAGAGATTGCAAAAATTTGCCGCAAAGTTGTTAAAAAATTAGTGTTAGATAGCAAATTGAAAAAAGTCACTGTCACACAAGATAACTTAAAAGATTTCTTGGGAGTGCAGCGTTTTGATTATGGAAAAACAGATAACGAAAATCGAATTGGCCAGGTTATTGGCCTTGCTTGGACAGAAGTAGGCGGAGACTTACTTACTATTGAATCAGTAAGTGTATTAGGTAAAGGAAAATTAACCTATACAGGTTCATTAGGTGATGTTATGCAAGAATCAATTCAAACGGCATTGACAGTTGTTCGATCTCGTGCTGAAAAATTGGGTATTAATAGTGATTTTTATGAGAAGCGTGATATTCATGTGCATGTACCAGATGGTGCAACGCCGAAAGATGGGCCTAGCGCAGGTATTGCAATGTGTACTTCATTAATTTCAACATTAACCGGTAATCCTGTTCGTTCTGATGTGGCTATGACTGGAGAAATAACATTACGTGGCGAAGTCTTACCTATTGGTGGGTTAAAAGAAAAGTTACTAGCAGCACATCGCGGTGGAATTAAAACTGTATTAATTCCAATGGATAATGTTAAAGACTTGGAAGAAATTCCAGATAATGTCAAATCTGAAATTGATATACATCCAGTGAAATGGATTGATGATGTGCTTACAATTGCATTACAAAACAATCCATTTGGTATTGAACCAATAGGTGAAAAAATGACATTAAAACAACCAACTAAAAAATCTATAAAGAAGTTAAAAAGTAGTGTTGGTAATCCTGCTAGCTTAAATTAATTCTTTTTAGATTAGAAAAAGATCAACTTTAAGTTGATCTCAGATTAATGACAAACCTCGATATAATTCGGGGTTTATTTTTTTATTTAAATCATAAACAGGCTTTTTAATTAGGATTTTATTAAATACATTAAAAAACAGCCTAAAAAAACGTAACAAAAATAGCTTTATCGCTATTTTCTTGATATTTTGAGCTGTTGCGGCCAATAAACACTGCATTTGAACCTGTGCTCTTCC
>NZ_WTEX01000022.1 GCF_009795845.1 Gilliamella sp. Lep-s35
TAAAGCGCTCCCTTATCTGCTTTCTTATCAATATAAGGTGGTCAGTTGGTTTGATGAGCTAGTCGATAATGTGGGCGGTGTCATAAAATAAAGCAATCAAAAAAACAGGTAATAATCATGAACAATCAAAAGATGAAACATTTAGTTTCAAGTTGTAGTTTAGTCGTCCTATTATCGCTACTAACAGGTTGTGATAACACCGATTATAAAGCACTAAAACAAGCAGCATGATTTTCTATATAACTATTTACTTTTATCACTATTGCAAAATTCAATCTAATAAGGAATAGCCATGTCATTTAATGCCATTGTCCTTGAAAAAGAAGCTACAACAGCCTTTGCTTGTTCACTAAAAACCGTCAGCAAACAACAACTTTTAGCTCAACAGGGCGACACGTTAATTCAAGTCGCTTATTCAAGCATCAACTATAAAGATGCGCTAGCTTTAACCAACAAAAGCCCAGTAGTTAGGCAATGGCCAATGGTGCCGGGGATTGATGGTGTTGGCAAGTGTGGTTGAATGCGCAAGCGGTCGTTACCAAAAAGGCGAACAAGTAATTTTAAACGGTTGGGGATGTGGTGAAACACATTGGGGATGCTTGGCACAATATGCCTATTTGCAATCGGATTGGCTGATTCCACTACCTAACAATTTAACGCCTTATCAAGCCATGGTCATCGGCACAGCAGGTTATACAGCTGCATTATGTGTTGAGCGAATTATCGATTTTGGCATAAAACCACACCATGGTATGGTGCTTGTGACAGGGGCCAGTGGCGGAGTTGGCTCAATTGCCGTTGCATTACTTACTAAACTTGGTTATCAAGTCACTGCATCGACCAGTAAAATCGATGAAGCACATTATCTACAAAAACTCGGTGCAGTTAATGTTATTGATAGTCAAATTTTAAAAGAAGCTGGTAAACCTTTACAAAAAGAACAGTGGTCAGCGGTTGTTGATGCGGTGGGTTCGCACACTTTAGCCAATGCTTGTGCCCAAACTCAATATGGCGGTATTGTCGCTTGTTGTGGGCTTGCTCAAGGCATGAACTTTTCCGCAACCGTCGCGCCATTTATTTTACGTGGTGTAACTTTAGCAGGCGTAGATAGTGTTATGGCAAGTTATGATAAACGTATGTCAGCATGGCAGTTATTATCCCAACATCTTGATACCGAAACTTTAGCAGATATTGGTCAAACAGTTACTTTAAATGAATGCATTGAAGTCGCAAACAACATGATTGCAGGGCAAATAAAAGGCCGTTTTGTGGTTGATGTAAACAAATGAATATAGGTTTGATTAAACAGTGTATTTTGATAATTGCTGTTAATCAACCACGAAACGGTATAGAGTCCTGAATATTTTTTACAAAAATTTAGCTTACAGCCCTAATTTAGTGTGCCGATAACGTTATAAATATCAAAAAAAGTAACTCATCTTACTAATATTAATTTATTCCTCCAAAATATACTTCTATTTTTCCTGATCAATACGGAAAAAGTTGGTTAGTAATTCTATTTTTTTCCTTTTATACTAAATTTGAATTTTCAATAAACACAGGTACTTGATTATGAATAATAAAGGTTTACCAAAAGATTTTTTATGGGGAGGCGCCGTTGCTGCTCATCAATTAGAAGGTGCTTGGCAAGTTGGTGGAAAAGGAATAAGTGTCGCTGATGTGATGACTGTTGGTTCACCAAAAAGTTATCGTAAAATTACTGAAGGTGTTATTGACGGTGAATATTACCCTAATCATGAAGCTATTGATTTTTATCATCATTATAAAGATGATATTAAGTTATTTGCTGAAATGGGTTTTAAATGTTTTCGTACCTCAATTGCTTGGACTCGTATCTTTCCAAAAGGTGATGAACTTGCACCAAATGAAGAAGGGTTAAAATTTTATGATGATCTTTTTGATGAATGCTTAAAATACAATATTGAGCCAGTTGTTACTCTTTCTCATTTTGAATTACCTTATTACCTTGTTACTGAGTATGGTGGATTCCGTAATCGTAAATTAATTGATTTTTTTGTCCGTTTTGCCGAGGTCTGTTTTGATCGTTATAAAAATAAAGTCAAATATTGGATGACTTTCAACGAAATCAATAATCAGGCTAACTTTAATGAAGATTTTGCGCCGTTTACTAATTCAGGAATTTACTATAAAGCTGGTGATAATCGCGAAGAGATTATGTATCAAGCTGCACATTATGAATTAGTTGCTAGTGCTAAAGCGGTACAAATTGGTCATGCTATTAATCCTGATTTTGAAATAGGTTGTATGTTGGCGATGATCCCTATCTATCCAGAGACTTGTAAACCAGGTGATATTCTAATGGCACAAAAGGCGATGGAGCGTAAATATTTTTTTGCTGATGTTCATGTCCATGGAGAGTATCCAAACCATATTAAAAATTATTGGCAACGTAAAGATTTTAAACTTGATATCACCAATCAAGATCTTGAGATCTTGAAAAATGGAACAGTTGATTACATTGGCTTTAGCTATTACATGTCTAATGCAATTAGGAAAAAAGAAGATAATGAAAGCTATGAATATAACGAAAAAACCGATCTGATCGGCAATCAATATGTTAAAAAATCAGATTGGGGTTGGCAAATTGATCCGGAGGGGCTTCGTTATACACTTAATTGGTTAACTGATATGTATCGTTTACCACTTTTCATAGTTGAAAATGGTTTTGGCGCCTACGATAAGCTCGAAGCTGATGGTAGCGTGCATGATGCTTATCGTATTGATTATCTGCGTGAACATATTAAACAAATGAAACTTGCTGTTGAAGAAGATGGTGTTGATTTGATGGGATACACTCCTTGGGGATGTATTGATCTTGTTTCAGCAGGCACAGGCGAAATGGAAAAACGTTATGGGTTTATTTATGTCGATAAAGACAACAAAGGCAACGGTACACTAAAACGTAGTCGCAAATCCTCGTTCACATGGTTTAAAAAAGTCATTGAGTCTAATGGTGAAGTCTTATAAAGCACATAACTATTTTTAGGAGAATTTATGAAAAAAGCATTAATCATTTGTGCGGCAGGTATGTCATCATCATTAATGGCAAAAAAAGTGACAGAATATTTTGCTAGCAAAGATAAGGCTATTTCGGTCGATGCGGTATCAGCAACTGAAGGGGCAAATATGATTAAAAATAGTGATTTTTCACTTTTTTTAATTAGTCCTCAAACAATGATGATGTTTGATAAATTAAAAAATTTAGGCGATGAACTGGGGAAACCTATCGTGAGTATCCCTTTTCAAGCTTATATTCCTATTCAATCAGGCATTGAACAGCTAGCTAAGCTAATTGAGGATAATATCAAGTAATTAATATTGGTATTTATTTTAGGAAAATAATTTGGCGTTGTGTAACTATTTTGTTCCAGCGCAACGCCTTATTTTCTTGCTAGAAGAGCACACTTATCTAATCGATAAGAGTAACCGCAATATTGCCATAACATAGTTTTAGTTGTAAAGGTATGGATGATAGTGATTAAAAATAAACAGCGTGACCTTATTAGTTTATTGGTTCATTCTAAAGATCTATTCAAAAGCAGTGCATTGCTAGCAAATGAGTTAGCATTATCAGATCGTACTGTTCGCACTTATCTTAATGATTTGAAATCTATCATTGAAAGCCATGGTGGATCGATTATTAGCAAACAAGGGTATGGTTATAAATTACAAATTAAAGATAGAACCGCTTTCAACTTATTTTTAATTGAGCATCATTTATTAAATCGCAATGTAGAACAAGCAAATTGTCGAGAAGCCTGTCAAAGAAAACATCACATTCTTAGCCTGTTATTATTAGAAAGTCAAAAAATTGATATAGAAGCATTATCTGAGCAATTATTTATTAGTTCATCCCAATTAAATAAAGATATTTTAGAAATTAAACATCAGCTTAAACCATATGGACTTTCTATCAAAAAAAGTCGATCTCTGTTTTATGTTGAAGGCGAGGAAAAAGCAAAACGACATTTTATTTTGAGTTACTTCTTCCATGAGGCATCGATTAACTTTTTACAACATCTAACTTATTTAAACAAATTTAATGATGTCATTAGTTTTGATACGTTAACTATTATTATTTTAGATGAGTGCCGTGAAGCAAAAATAAAACTATCTGATGTGATGATGCAAAATATTGTGTTACATCTATCATTAAGTATTAAACGCTTACAATCAGGGCTTACTATTCAAAATCTTGATATGCCACCATCGACTAAAAACACATTGGAATATCAAGTCGCTAAAAAAATCATCAATAGAGTAGAAAAAGTGATTGGTTTTTGTTTTCCTAAACAAGAACAGATGTATTTAACTTTACATTTGATGAGTAAATCAAACTTTGTCCAGAATGATTTTGATTCCGAGTTGTATTTATCTTTGACTAATTTATTATTTAGAATACAGCAAGAAACTGGATATTTTTTTTTAAACGATGAGCAATTGAAAAACGGAATTATTCAGCACCTAAAACCGATGATTGTCCGTTTAGAACAGCATATAAAATTGAAAAATCCATTGCTTGATGAAATTAAAGCGAATTCTCCAGAATTGTTTGAGTTAGTTAAAAATTACCTTAACCAACTTCCTGAACTTAAAAAATTTACCATTCATGATGACGAATGGGGTTATTTAACTTTGCACTTTTTAGCTTCGATAGAAAAGTTAAAAAATGAGCAAAAAGCTAAAGTATTAATTATTTGTGCAACTGGGCTTGGCAGTGCTCAACTACTAAAAAATCGCGTTGAATGCGAGTTTAATGAAAGAATCAAAATCGTTGCAACGCAAGGATACTATGAAATTGACCTTGCACTATTAGACAAGATTGATTTTATTATCTCGTCAGTGGATCTATCGTCAAAGGTGTTTAAAGTCCCTGTTTTTCAGGTTTCGGTCTTTTTTACTGAAAATGATATACAAAAAATACGCCGCCACCTTTCGGCTCCTAATGTATTTATTTCGGCACAGAAAAGGCCTATTTCAGCAACAACACCACTGAGTACTTTAGATAATTTTATCGATGCTAGTCAAATAATAGATGATTTATCAGCTGATTATTTTTACTGGTGTAAACACTCTCAAAGCAAAGAACAAGTATTAGATTGTTTACTAGACCTTTTAGCGATAAATGAAACTCGTGATTATAAGCAACAAATTCTCAAGCAAATAGAAAACCGCATACTATTAGGTGATATTTTCTTTAGCCCAACTATCGTAGTGCCACATCCGGCAATGCCTGTGGGAAAACTGTCTAAAATTGGTATTGCAATTATTCCTGATGGAATGTTTTGGGATCACAATTACCCAAAAATTCACTTTATCTTTATGATTTCACCATCTATTTATCAAAATTCGACTTTATCGATAATGACAAAAGCCATTATCAAATTGATTGACGATTTAGAAATGCAATCAAAACTATTGAAAGTACAAAACTTTGACCAATTTAAGCGACTTTTTATCCAACTTATTGAAAAAGAGGTATAGCAATGAATCAGGAAATGAGCTCAGAAGATATTCAACTGATTGCTTTTAATATTATTTTATATAGCGGTAATGCTAAAACTAAAATTCACGATGCTTTTAAGTCAATGAGGGGGGCCGATTTTAGTGCTGCAAATCAGCTTCTTGAAGAAGCAAATGAACAAATCTTACAAGCACACCATTCACAAACCGAGTTACTGCAAAATTATGCTAATGGCACCAAAATCACCATGGAAATTATTATGGTACATGCACAAGATCATTTAATGACAACCATGACTTTTCGAGAAATGGCCATTGAAATGTTACACCTGTATGAAAAACATCATGAGCTAGAAGCAAAATTAAAAAGCTAGATAAGGAGTAGCATAATGACAAAAAAGCTAGCAATGTATAAAAAAATCAGCCTAACTAACCTTAAGTTTAATCGATTTTTAGTGATTCGCTATACTACCGCATTTTTTTTATTTTTGAATCTTTATTGGGCAACCTTTTTAATGGGTTCATTGTCAATAGTCGCTATTTTACCGCTTGCTCTTTTTGTTTTGGGCATACTTACCACATGGGAACAAATTAAGCTTTATCGAAATCACTGCAATAAATTGCCTTATGCACGGTTATTTTATTGTGCCTTAGCGATAGCTTTTGTGACACTAATGATGACGCTCTATACCCCTTTGTATCACTTTTTCTTTCCATTTTTAAAACAGACACCAGATGCTTTACATGTATTAATGGTATTACTGACGGTGAGTTTAATTATTACGCTTTTAATGCTTAGGAAGTTAACTAATATACAACATAATCGAGATCAGCATTTTAAAAGAATCCAAGCTTACGAAGAATTTATTAATTAAATGAGGATATCAAAATGAATACGGGATTTGTTATTTTACAAAAATATCTGATGACGCCTATGGCGAAAATATCGCAATTTAAAATTGTTCGAGCCGTAATGGCAGCCGGCATGGCATCTGTACCTTTTTCTATTGTTGGCTCCATGTTTTTGGTATTTAACACCTTACCAATGACATTTACCGGATTAGAAGGCTTTTTTGAAAATACTTTTTTTAGAGTGAGTGATCTTTATATGATTGCTAATACGGCAACAATTGGTATTTTAGCCCTTTATTTTAACTTTGTTGTTGGTTATGAACTAACTAAAATTGAAGCAGAAGAAACAGGCCTTAAAGTGAATGCGCTTAATGGAGCAATGTTATCCGTTTTTGCTTTTTTCATGACCTTGCCTGAACTGATTATGCAAAATGGCGTGATAACCTTACTCAATGATCAAAGTAATTTAGTCTTTAATGGTCTACGTTTAAAACCCTTTGTCTTTAGGTTGGGGACATCCGGTATATTTATTGCAATAGTTATGGCTATTGTGGCGACTCATCTTTATTTTTTATGCGTCAGGCGTAACTGGGTTGTGAAAAT
The DNA here is from genome assembly GCF_009795845.1 of Gilliamella sp. Lep-s35. Taxonomy (GTDB): domain Bacteria; phylum Pseudomonadota; class Gammaproteobacteria; order Enterobacterales; family Orbaceae; genus Gilliamella. The sequence goes on from NZ_WTEX01000022.1 coordinate 6,961, forward strand.
GCCAGAAACAGTTCCACTTGGTGTTTCACGTTCCTTTACTGCACTGATCCCAACTTTTGTGATTGCTTTTTTTGTGATCGTTCTTAATGGTATTTTGATCTATTTTGGTACTGATATTTTCAATATTATAGCTGTACCGTTTGCCTTTGTAACCAATCTTACCAAAAGTTGGTTGGGTATTATGGTTATCCTGTTTTTAATTCATGCACTATGGGTTGTTGGGATCCACGGTGCCAGTATTATTGGAGCATTTATTACCCCTATTATGTTAACTAATATGACTGAAAATGCGGCAGGCGCTCATATTCCTTTTGCTGGTGAATTTAATAATTCACTTGTGATTTTAGGGGGATCTGGTTCTACTTTATTAATGACATTTTTTATTGCATTTTTTGCTAAATCTAGCCAACTAAAAATCTTAGGGCGAGCTTCAGCCGTGCCTGCAATATTTAATATTAACGAGCCTGTCATTTTTGGTATGCCGATTGTATACAATCCTTATTTAGCGCTGCCTTTTTTCTTAGCACCTATGGCTTGCGGAACATTAGGTTATTTGGCGATTAATACCGGTTTTATTCATCCAATCATCGCATTAATTCCATGGCCATCGCCAATGGGATTAGGCGCATTTATTAGTACAGGAGGAGATTATAAGGCCGCTATTGTTGCAATAATTTCAGCTATTTTAGCTTTGTTAATTTATCTTCCTTTTGTCAAATTATATGACAATAAACTGTATAAAGAAGAACAAGGTAACTCAGAAGGTCAAATACAAACAGCTTAGTTATAAAAATTATTCGCTTTGTTTGCAGTAATTTGAAAAACGACCGCAATAAATAAATACACATAAAAAATAAAACTAACGCCATATCACCAACAAAAGATATGGCGTTTGACATCCTCCCCGTTCTTTAAAGTGAGGAGGATGTCAAACCGCTTACACAGTTAAAAGATCGTTAAACTGATTATCTATCAAAATTATTCTTGCGGCATCAATAAAAACGATTATTTATTGAAAAAAGCATGGTGATTTAAAGTAATAGTTTGTAGACTATGCTTCATTATCCGTTTTAGGTTGTATACACAGTATATAAATCAGATATGAATCTTTTAAAATCTTTAGCGACTGTAAGTTCAATGACGATGGTTTCACGCGTGTTAGGGTTTGTGCGTGATGCCATTATTGCACGCTTTTTTGGTGCAGGTATGGCAACTGATGCGTTTTTTGTTGCTTTTAAACTTCCTAACTTACTACGGCGTATTTTTGCCGAGGGTGCGTTTTCGCAAGCATTTGTGCCAATTTTAGCCGAATATAAAAATCAACAAGGCATCGAAGCAACTCGCACATTTGTTGCCTATATTGCAGGTTTATTAACCTTAGTATTAGCGATTGTCACCTTAATTGGTGTTGTTACTGCCCCTTTTGTTATCATGCTCACCGCACCAGGGTTTATGCAAGAATCAACCGAAAAGTTTGAACTGGCAACCACCTTGCTGCGCATAACCTTTCCTTACATCTTTTTTATATCGCTAGCTTCATTGGTTGGTGCAATATTAAATACTTGGAATCGGTTTTCTGTGCCGGCATTTGTGCCAACCTTGCTGAATATCAGCATGATTGTCTTCACACTTTTTTTTACGCCTTACTTTAACCTACCTGTATTAGCGCTAGCGGTATCGGTTGGTGTTGGTGGCATTTTACAATTACTCTATCAACTACCTTATTTAAAAAAGATTGGCATGTTAGTACTGCCTCGTATAAGTTTAAAAGATAGCGGTGTTTGGCGGGTATTAAAACAGATGGGGCCTGCAATTTTAGGGGTATCAGTAGGGCAAATATCTTTAATTATTAACACAATTTTTGCCTCGTTTCTTGTTTCAGGATCAGTTTCTTGGATGTATTATGCCGATCGATTAATGGAGTTTCCTGCCGGTGTGCTTGGTGTGGCACTGGGCACGATTTTATTGCCATCGTTAGCCAAAAGTTTTTCAAAAGGCGATCACAAGCAATATTCAGAATTATTAGATTGGGGATTGCGCCTGTGCTTTTTATTGGCCTTACCAAGCACGATTGCATTGGGGGTAATTTCGCGACCATTGATATCAACACTATTTGAATATGGACAATTTACATTAAATGACACCTTAATGACACAGCAGGCATTAGTTGCTTACTCTATAGGGCTACTTGGATTGATATTGATTAAAGTTTTAGCGCCAGCCTTTTATTCACGTCAGGACATAAAAACGCCCGTCAAAATTGCCATTATTACGCTAATTTTAACACAGCTAATGAATCTTGCTTTTATTGGCCCATTACAACACGCAGGTCTATCATTATCCATTGGCTTAGCCGCTTGCTTTAATGCTGGACTATTGTATTGGCAGTTGCGCAAAAAGCAACTTTATCAACCGCAGCCCGGTTGGTATGGCTTTTTAATCAAAATCATCATAGCGGTAATTTTAATGTCTGCGGCATTATGGTTTGGTTCACAATTATTACCCGACTGGTCAACAGGTTCTATGTTGGTTCGTATTGGGCGATTATTTTTATTGGTGATGGTTGGGATTGTTATCTATTTTGCGGCATTGATTGCCATGGGATTTAAGATAAAACACTTTATTAAACGGATTGATTAATAATAAAAACGAATAAATATCAATTAGAATAAAAATCGTTAATTATTAAAACTATTCACGGCTTCTTAAATTGTGAAAAAATAAGAACGTGCTGATATTACACTAAAAATATTTGTGGATGTTGAATTGATAAATTTCAGGAATTATTTTGTATTTTTACAGTAATTTGAGCAATTACTGTAAAAAATATTCAGGATTCTATGCCGTTTAAATATTAAAAATATAAAAATGGTGTTATATATTTTTAATTGAGATGAAGCAAATAATCAGCAAATATTTAACGATTGAAAAGATAGGCAACAAATGCTTAAGCGATTGATATTGTATAATACGATTAAAACTATAAAGCGATTTTTTCAAAATCGCTTTATAGTTTAGAATAGTTTAGAAGATTACTTTAATAATAAAATGTAAACATCTCTTTGTTTATCTACACATTAGGAGTGTTTTAGAACGGGATATCGTCATCAAAATCCATAGGTGGCTCTGGTGTCGCTGCAGGTTGTGCTGGTGCATTTTGTGTTGTAGGACGAGATTGAGCCATTGGCGCTGATGAAGTGTTATTGGCACTTTGCCCCCAATTTTGCGAACTATCTCCCATGCTATCCCCACCATTACGAGATCCTAAAATTTGTAAAGTACCGCCAATTGGGTTGATCACAACTTCTGTTGTGTAACGATCTTGCCCTGACTGATCTTGCCATTTTCGAGTTTGTAATTGTCCTTCAAGATAAACTTGTGAACCTTTTTTTAAGTATTCGCCGGCAATTTCAGCTAATTTACCAAATATAACAACGCGATGCCATTCAGTTCGTTCACGGTTTTCATTTGTTTGTTTATCCTTCCATATTTCTGATGTTGCAATACTAATATTGGCAACGGCGTTACCATTAGGCATGTAACGAACTTCGGGATCTTGACCTAAGTTACCAACTAAAATGACTTTATTTATTCCTCGACTGGCCATGATTGACTCCTAAAAATTACACTAAGTATTTAAGCTGCGTATTGTAACATGAGACTGCAGTAATATCAGCGAATTTAATTCAATTATGGAATTTTGATCTCTTTTTATAAAAATAAAGAAAGGTTAGTTTTAACATAGGAATTTGTTGCTATAACGAGTATAATGCCGAACATTTGTTTATGTAATGTTCTAAAAAATTCCCTCAATAGGAGGCTTTATGATTAATGCGTTTGAATTAAAAAACAAACAATTGGTAAAAATTAATGAAGGCGATATAAATAATGCGACTTGGGTTGATTTAATTGAACCAGAAGAAGCTGATCGTGACTTTGTTTTAACACATTTAGGACAAAACTTAGCAACCAGTATTGAGTTAGATGATATCGAAGCATCAGCGCGTTTTTTTGAAGATAATGAAGGTCTACATGTCCATTCTTTCTTTTTTTACGCAGATGCAGAAGATCGTGCCGGCAATTCAACGGTCGCTTTCACTGTACATAATGGCCGTTTATTTACATTGCGCGAACGCGATTTACCGGCATTTCGTTTATATCGAATGCGTTCACGTTATCAAACTATGGGTGATGGCAACCCTTATGAAGTACTGCTTGATTTATTTGAAGTTAAAGTTGAACAGTTAGCTGATCAAATTGAGAATATTTATAGCGAACTTGAAGAGTTGAGCTTAATTATTATGGATCGCTCAGCGCAAGAACATTATGATGAAGCCATCACCTCATTAGCTGAACTTGAAGATACCGCGTGGAAAGTTCGCCTTTGTTTAATGGATAGCCAGCGTGCGGTCAATTATTTAGTTCGCCGTGCTAAAATGCCTGTAGATCAGCTAGAACAAGCCCGTGAAGTGATTCGAGATATTGAATCGCTTGTGCCGCATAATGAATCATTATTTCAAAAAGTGAACTTTTTAATGCAAGCAGCAACCAGTTTTATTAATATTGAACAAAGTCGAATTATTAAAATTTTCTCGGTGGTTTCGGTTGTGTTTTTACCACCAACAGTGGTGGCATCGGCTTATGGTATGAACTTTGAATTTATGCCTGAATTAAAATGGGAATATGGTTACCCATTTTCATTACTATTGATGTTACTAGCAGGTGTTGCGCCTTATATTTATTTTAAACTTAAAAAGTGGCTATAGATCTATTTACTTTATCCTATTGTTTTTATCCGCTAATACTTTAAGGCTTAGCGGAGATCATTTTTGTCGTTGCCATTTGGGATAATTGAGTAAGTTTTATGTCACTATTTAATGATATTAGCAATTATACTTTTTTCTATTGATAGTTAATGCTTGTTATTTGAATAAAAAATTAATTTATCATAAAGGAAATAACATGAATCAATATGCACTAGTCACCGATATTGGTGGAACCAATGCCAGATTTGCACTTTATAACTTAGCAACCAATGAATTATCTTCAATTACTAAAGTACTTATTGCAAAAGATGATGTGTTATTAACATTAATTAAAAATTATTTAGCAGCCCAATCGGTAATTGTTAAAATGGCATGTATTGCTATTGCCTGCCCGATTGATGATAGTGATGTGATAAAAATGACAAATAACAATTTGTCATTTTCACGTTCAGAGCTTGTTAAAGCGTTAAATTTGACTAAGCTTGAAGTAATTAATGATTTTACAGCGGTATCAATGTCAATTGCTAAACTACCAAAACAAGATCTTGTAAAAATTGGTGGTGATGAACCTGATTTAAATTATCCCATTGCGATTTATGGTGCAGGAACAGGGCTTGGTGTGTCACATCTAATTAAAGTTAATGAACATTGGGTTACGTTACCAGGAGAGGGTGGGCATACCGAACTACCAATGACAAGTGATGATGAAGATCGTATTTTAGCTGAATTACGCAAAAAATTTGGGCGTGTCTCTACAGAACGGTTTTTATCGGGTAATGGAATTGTTAATATTTATCAAGCCTTACAGCGTATCAACAATCAAGCAGTAGAAGAAATTACTCCTGATATTATTGTCAAAAAAGCGTTATCAAAAAGCTGTCCACTTTGCTTACAAACGTTAACTTACTTTTGTACGTTTATGGGGCGTTTTGGTGGTAATTTAGCATTAACGCTTAATACGCAAGGGGGTGTTTATATTGCAGGTGGGATTGTACCGCGTTTTATTGAATTTTTTAAAACATCACCATTTAGGCAAGCTTTTGAACATAAAGGCCGTATGTCATACTTAGTCAAAAAAGTTCCTGTTTATGTGATAACACATGAAGATCCTGGTTTGTTTGGCGCTGGTGTTTATTTACAAAATTGTCTTATATAATAATATTGATGAGTAAAGGTTTTATTTTATGATGTGGTGTTATATTTATCGAAGTACTAAAAAAGAAAATTGTTATTTATATATGGAAAATGAAAATGATTTTTCAGCTATTCCTGAAAAAATAATGTCTATTTTTGGTTCGCCGATATTTGTGATGAAAGTACTTCTTGATGGTAAACGACGTTTTGTTGTAGGTACTTCGGATGAAATTGAAAAAAAAATCAAAACAGATGGATTTTTTTTACAAATGTTAAAAGAAGATGATTTTAAAGTATGATTGAGCCATTTTGGGAACATAAAAAATTAGAGCAGATGAGTGACGAGGAGTGGGAACAACTTTGCGATGGTTGCGGTCAGTGTTGCTTAAATAAATTGATGGATGAAGATACTGACGAAATATTATATACCAATGTCGCTTGCAATTTGCTTGATTCTAATACTTGTCAATGTAAACACTATTATAACCGTTTCGATTACGAACCAGATTGTATCAAGCTGACTCGTGATAATCTTCTTACTATTGAATGGTTGCCATTAACTTGTACTTATCGTTATTTTTCTGAAACGGGGCAGTTACCTGATTGGCATCCGCTTATTACGGGCAATAAGAAGCAAATGCATCAGCTAAAAATATCGGTTAAAAATCGTATTGTTTATGAAAAAGATGTCATTTGTTGGGAAGATCATATTCTCTAAAAATAGCTATAGCGTTCTGATGTTGTTGACTAGCCTGAATATCGCTTAATGTAACCAAGCATATTGATGTGTGAGTTTGCTTAAAAATTAAATAAAATCAATGTCTTTTCTGGCGTTTTTTATTCGTAATAAAATCACTTTTTAGTGGGCGATTTTCAAACTTAACAAGGTTTGTTGTTATTTGTCTATTGTGATTAGATCAAAAAAGCCCGCTAAAAAGCGAGCTTTTTGTTAACAATCTAAGGGTACTATTGCTTCGTGTTATTTGAATTTAAAGTACTAGCCATAAATATCCTACAATATCAATAGCAAACATATTTAAAAACATCAAAATAAATACAAAAATCATAAATGAAATATCGATCATACCAATAGGCGGTACAATGCGTCGAATTGGTGCTATAAATGGTTCTGTTAGCTGGGCAAGCAACTCATCGGCATTCGACTGTCCTTGGCTTATCCAACTTAAAATTGCTCTAAATAGTAATAACCAAAATAATAGATGTCCAAAAGCGTGAGCGATGGCTGCAACGGCATATAAAAGATATTCAACAGGCCAGCTTAAATTATTGATGATTCCATAATAGCCAATAAAGGTAATTTTTATAAAAGCAAAAAAGTATAAAACAACCCATGTTGCAGTATCTATCTGTTTAATAGAGGGAATAACTTTGCGCAGCGGTGCAATAATTGGTTGGGTTATTCGGACAATAAATTGGGTAAATGGATTATAGAAATTGACCCGTACACGTTGCATCCATAAACGCAAAATTAAAACATATAAGCATACCGTTAAAATGGTTTTTCCTAAAAAATAAAGCGATGCCATTTAAGACTCCTTAAAATAAACTATTTGGGCAATATATCACAAATACTGCCTTGCTCCAAAAATTGCCGTACCGATGCGAACCATTGTGCTACCTGCAATAATGGCTGCTTGCATGTCGTTACTCATGCCCATAGATAATGTGTCCATAAATGAGTAATCGGCTTGTAAAGAACGTAGCAGCTCCTGCATTTTGGTAAAAACATGTAATTGTTTGTCAAAATCATTTTCAATTTCAGGAATGGCCATTAAACCGCGTAATTTTAAATTGGGTAGTGTAATTATTTGCTTAGTCAAATCAGCAACTTGCTCAGGTAAAATTCCTGATTTACTTGCTTCATGGCTAATATTGACCTGAATTAATACATTTAATTTAGCCATTGATGTAGGGCGTTGGTCATTTAAACGTTGTGCAATTTTGAAGCGATCAATGGTATGCATCCAATCAAAGTGTTCTGCAACTAATTTGCTTTTGTTCGATTGTAATGGCCCAATAAAATGCCACGTTAATGGAGTGTTGGGCTGTGTTTGTTTAAAGTGGAGGATCTTTTCAACACCTTCTTGAACATAGTTTTCACCAAAAGAAAGTTGGCCTGCATCTATCGCTTGTTTGATTAAGGTCACAGGTTTTGTTTTACTGACCGCAATAAGTTCAATTGTATTGGGATCTCTTTCGCATTTTTCGGTTATTTTTTGAATGGTGCTTTTTATAGTAAGTAAATTGTCACGTACTGTATTCATGTTAATTCCCAATTAATAAACTAATAGGTCAAATGTAATGTTAAATTCAATGTTGTCGCTTAGTGTAACGCAAAAAGCATCCGATTTGCACCTTTCAAGTGGTGAAGTTGCACGAATTCGCATTAATGGACAATTACAGTGTTTATCTAACGAAAAGCTATCACATTTAGAGTTAGAAACTGAGCTATTAACGTTACTCAATCAATCACAAAAAACGCAATTACAGCAAGATAAACAAATTGATTTAGCTTACCAATCCCCTAAAATAGGTCGTTTTAGAGTCAATATTTTTTATCAACAGCGTGGTATTTCGGCGGTATTTCGAATCATTAAAAACCATATTCCCGATCTAGCTCAAATCGGTGCGCCTGAGGTTTTCAAAAAGTTAATAATGCACGAAAGTGGTATTATTTTAGTGACAGGCGCCACTGGCAGTGGTAAATCAACGACGCTTGCATCATTAATTGAGCATATTAATTTGACTCAATCCAAACACATTATTACTTTAGAAGATCCTATTGAATTTATTTATCACAATCAACGGTCGTTAATTCAACAAAGGGAACTTACAAATTTTGAACATGCGCTTGATAGTCTTTTAAGGCAAGATCCTGACATAATTTTGCTTGGAGAATTACGCAATAAAAAAGCGATTCAAACGGCATTGACAATAGCAGAAACAGGGCACCTAGTTTTTGCTACGCTACATACGTGTTCTGCTGTTCAAAGTATTAATCGTATTATTAATGTATTTGATGAAAGTTCGCGTAATTTTATTCGCACGCAATTATCAAATAATTTAAGAGCAATTATCAGTCAACAGTTAGTGCTTACGGAGAATGGTCGTAAAGCGTTATTTGAAATCCTTATCAATACATCAGCTGTCAGCAATTTGATTAATGAAGGTAAAATTAAGCAAATTTTTTCCCTTATGCAGACAGGGCAGCAATATGGTATGCAAGTGATGCCAGAAAGTTAACATCATTTATTCTTTTTATAGAACTTGATGTTGAATTTTTTTAATACAAAATTTTGAGATTTATATTTAAAATCATTTATAATCATCTAAATAGTCTTTTGCAAAAGAGGGTAATAAATGGAACAACGAATTGGTTTTATTGGTTTAGGCAATATGGGCAATGCGATATTACAAGGTATTTTAGCAAGCAATATTGTATCAGGAACACAGATGTATGTTTATGACCCTCATCCAGATAAAGGTCAAATGCTTAATCAAAATTATGCTATTAATAATCTTGATTCTGCAAGAGAGGTTGCTCGTGCGTCGGATATTGTTTTTGTTGCCGTTAAACCCAATGTAATTGTTGATGTACTTAGTGATATTCAAAAAGAATTAAAAAAGAACACTATCGTTATTTCAATTGCTGCAGGTGTTACTATCAAAGCAATTGCAAAATGTGTTGGTTATGAGCAAAAAATTGTTCGTGTTATGCCAAATACCCCCGCGCTTGTTAATGCTGCTATGTGTTCAATTACACCAAATACTGAAGTTACCAATGAAGAATTGTCTATTGTACAAAAATTATTAAATTGCATTGGTGAAACAGAAATCGTGCCTGAGTATTTAATTGATGCCGTGATTGGTGCTAGTGGCTCTTCTCCTGCTTTTGTTTTTATGTTTATTGAGGCACTTGCTGATGGTGCAGTAAAAGGTGGATTATCACGAAAACAAGCTTATAAATTTGCTGCACAAGCTGTTTTGGGATCGGCAAAACTATTATTAGAAACAGGCAAGCACCCTGGTGAATTAAAAGATATGGTTTGTTCGCCAGCAGGTACAACGATTGAAGGCGTTCACGCACTTGAAGAAAAGGGATTTAGAGCTGCAATTATTGATGCAGTTGAAGCTACGATAAAAAAATCAAAACAAATGGCTGAAGGGTAATATATGCTTATAACGTTATCCCATTGAATAAACAAACTATAATTTTTTTATACTTGTTTTTTAAATAAATCTTTCAAAAGACTGCTTGCATTAGTAATTTTTTTATGCGTAAATACGGGCAAGCATATGACATGCGGATTTATTTTATAACATTTAGGTATATGTAGTTTGTAGTTTACTTTGTCTTAAAGATTAGTTTTCTTCAGTATCCTCTTCTTAGTGTTAATAAGTAATCTAGGTTTTATGTTTTGAATATAGCCCTTAGTGGTTAAGATTAATTTATTTATAGGAAGATGATTATGTCTAAGAAAACTGGTCAAGTTAAATGGTTCAACGAAAGTAAAGGCTTTGGTTTTATTTCTCCTGCGGATGGCAGCAAAGATATATTTGTACACTTTTCTGCAATTTCTGGCGATGGTTTCAAAACTTTAGGTGAAGGTCAACACGTCGAATTTTCTGTCCAAGACAGCCCTCGTGGTCCTGCAGCGATAAATGTTGCTATTATCTAAGCTTTATTCTTTTTTTTCTTTATCGCCTTATCAGTAAATATTTACTGATAAGGTCGAGAGTTGTATAGATTTTCTGACTAAAATTTTTTATTATTGTGTACTTGTGGTTTTATAGTGTTCAATTTTTATTTTTAATAAATTATTGTTATACGTAAAATGTGAGGAAATATAATGAAAAAATTAATATTATCTATCGTGCTTTTAGGACTTTCTTCAGTTGCTATGGCTGATTTATCTCAAAGTTGCAAAACTTATTTTAATAAAATTGATAATTTAATTAAGCTTGTTCCCCAAAATGAAGCAAGTGAGCAGCAAATTGATAGTTTGAAGCAACAACTAGAATTACAAAAAAAGCAATTTTCCCTGATGTCAATTGAAATGCAAGAATCTTCATGTAAAAAGGGAATTGAGCTATATACACAAATAGAGCGTTTAGTATTTAAAAAATAATACAAATAAATAAATGAATGAACATGTTAAGTGATCATTATTAATTTTGTATATAGACTTCCCGTCTAAAATTCTTTATTATACCTTGGCTATTTCTAGCATTAATTATCATTTTTAATGATATTTCTAATAAATTTATGATATAAGGAAAGAAAATGAAAAAGTTATTATTATCTGTTGCGTTATTAGGTTTTTCTACTATTTCTATGGCGGCAGATTTATCTGAATCATGTAAAACCTATTTTGATAAAGTTGATAGTTTAGTTAAAGCTATTCCTGAAGACTCTCTAACTAAACAACAATCAGATATGATGAAACAAAACTTAGAAACAGGTAAACAACAAGTTTCGTCAATGCCTGCAGATGCTCAAGAAGAAGCTTGTAAACAAGGTATCGAGTTACTTAAACAAGTTGAAGCAAGTTTACCTAAAAAATAAGATTTTTAGAGCATAATTTATCGTTGATTATGACGAAACTCCCAAGGGGCTATTGGATGTTTATCTTTCCATAGCCCTTTTTTGTTTTGTTTAGCTATTGTTTCTAACTTTACCATTAACTTATTATTAGCTACTCCTTTATAACGATATGCCCAAGCGTAACCATTTTCAACCATTTTTTCATTGATATTCATTTTATTTAAAAAAATAGTACCTAAACTTCGTTCATAGATATCTTTTTTACTTTCTTTAACAAAAACGTTTTTAGCAGCAATGAGTGAAGCCAAATATTTCCGTGATGCATTACCATAAGCTTGTTTACTTTCAGGAGCATCGATATCAAGTAAACGAACACGGATTTTTTGTTTATTGGTGGTTAGAACGTCGACTGTATCACCGTCAATGACTTTGACAACTTTACCGCTAAAATCAGAATAAGCAAAAGTGGTTGATAAACAAAATAAAATAATACAAGCAAATAAACGTGTTAAGTAATTCATTGTAATAAAAGAAGTATACAGAATTTGTAGCATTATACATTGGTTATTAAAAATCAGAAAATTGTGGTGAGATTTTATTTAAATGTTAATTAGCTATTTGATTATTTTATAAATGATAAAAGTAATTATTATTTACAGCTTTACTCATTGGAGTAAAGCTGTAAAAAAGGGGGGAATTAAAACGCGTTGGTATCTTGGAATAGACCAACTTTTAAATCAGATGCTTGGTAAATCAGTTTGCCATCAACAAAAACTTCACCATCACCAATGCCCATAATTAGTTTACGATTAATTACACGCTTAAAATGGATTTTATAAGTCACTTTCTTATTGGTTGGTAGCACTTGCCCTGTAAATTTTACTTCACCCACTCCTAAAGCTCGACCTTTACCTTTACCGCCAATCCAGCCTAAATAAAAACCAACTAGTTGCCACATAGCATCAAGTCCTAGGCAACCGGGCATAACAGGATCATTTTTAAAATGACATTTAAAAAACCATAAATCAGGATTAATATCAAGCTCCGCTTCAACAAAGCCTTTGTCAAAATTACCGCCATTTTCATTCATCTCGATAATACGATCCATCATTAACATTGAATCAGATGGTAATGGTGGTCCATCGTGGCCAAATAGTTCATTATTTCCTGATTTAATTAAATCTGCTTTATCGTATGATGATTTACGTTCAAATGTCATAAAAAAACCTTTTATTTAATATAAATTAAAACATGTTTTAAAAATTGAAAATTACCTAGCTATTTTTCTATTTTTATTTTTAATAAAATTTGGATTTAGAGTTTATTGGGTATTGTTACTTTTTGCAATATTTTTGCCACTTACTTAGCCAACTATCTTGTTTTTTATCTTGTAATAATACGGCTTGCATACGGGCATGAATTAATTGGTAAAGATTAATGCTGCTTTTATCTTTGTAAGCAATGCCTGTCAATAAATAAAGCGCATCAGCAATATGTTCAACTGTCCATACTGAAAACTGTTCTTGTTCGATTGCTTCAATCACTTCATCACTTAAACTTAAATGACGTTGATTAGTCGCTGGAATAATTACTCCTTGTTCACCTGTTAACCCTTGATGCTTACAAACAGAAAAAAATCCTTCAATTTTTTCGTTTACGCCACCAATTGATTGAACATGTCCAAACTGATCCACTGAACCAGTAACAGCCAATTGTTGATCAATAGGTTGCTGTGATAATGCACTAATGATTGCACAAAGTCCTGCAAGTGAAGCACTGTCGCCATCAATTTCATTGTAGGATTGTTCAAATACCAAAGACGTGGAAAAAGGTAATTGATGATTAATTGCAAATTCAGACATAATAAATGCCTGCATTATCATCATTCCTTTTGAATGAATGTTGCCTGCTAATTCTGTTTTTCTTTCAATATCAATAAGTTCTCCATCGCCAAAATGAATAAGGCAACTTAATCGCGTGGGTTCTCCAATCGCTTTTGGATAGCCTGGGTATTCAATGATTGATAAACCGTTTATTTGTCCAACAACTTGATCTTTAGTATTAATCATGATTTGATGACTAAAGATTTCATCAAGCAACCTTTCTTGCAAATAATCTTCATGCCATGATTTTTGTTTTATCGCAGCTTTGATCGCTGATTCGTCAATTGTACTATTTTGGCTAAAGTGAGTCGCATTGACTAATAGCGAATTGACCCAATCAACTGAAAGCGGCAAGTAATATTGATCACCAGTGTAACGTGTTGCTTCTTTGTAAATTTTTGCAAAAGCTAATGTGTCAATATTAGGTAATTGTTGTTTATTTGCGATAAAGTTTAAATAGTTAATCCATTGCTCAATTTGTGATGCAGATTTAACTTGTAATTCATTTTCAAATTCAGCATAAATAGACGTTGAATAAAATTCAGGTTCAAAATCTTGTAATTCAGCTAAACTTAGCCGATCTCCAACTAAGACAATACGCAAATCAAGAGGCATTGCTGGAATAGATAAAGGTAAAGGATGAGATTCATCAGATGAAACCCATTCAAATTTTTGTTTTATTACCATTTGCTTTAGTTTTGTCCATAGCGATGGTTGGCTAAGTAAAGAACGAAGGCCTAAGATTAATACTCCACCGTTAGCATGATGAACAAGCCCTGCTTGTAATTTTATTGGGTTGTTTTCAGGTTGTCTAACACAGCCAAAAAGTTTTTCAGCATCGACAGAAGAGGCAAATAAACAATTGTCTTTAGTCGCAAAATTATCTTGCTTACTTTTTGCTTCGGTCAGTGTAATTTTGTTTTTACTAAAAAAATAACTGTAGCCTAATTCTGGTGTGGGTAAATCATATTTAATTGCTTGTTGTAATAGATTAAAAAAAAGCTCGCTTTCAGGTGCTTTAAGCAACATAAAACGAGGGCTATAGTATTCTCTTTTATTGGGGCATAACAGTGACAAGGCAGATGCAACACGCGGTTGCCACATAAGTAAATGTTCTGACTTTTCGCTTTCTAATGCTTTTGAAGTATTAGTTTTATTTCTAAGTTCAGAAATATAAGATAAATCAGGTTGGAGCTGTTGTGCGTTGAGTTGTATAATTGCCAAAATTATTGTCTTTTTGTTAGCTTATTTTCATCTTTAAATTATAACAAGTATCGATTGTATCGCCAACAGATTACCAAAATCTTTATGCTAACAAATAAAAAAATTACAGAAAGATTTTTCAAAATCGGGTAAACTAAGTCACAATTTACTGTTTGTTTTACTTCATTACCATCATTATCAACGATTAAATATGCTCAAAATCAAAAATACTTACTTCAAAGACGAACGCGCCTCGCAAATTGTTAGTTGGGGACATTGGTTTACTTTGTTTAATATTTTTGTTGTTATTTTACTTGGTAGTCAATATTTACTGATTGCCGATTGGCCTCGTACCTTTATGGGGCGATTTTATGCAATTATTAGCACTATTGGTCATTTTAGTTATTTAACTTTTGTTACTTATTTAATTTTACTTTTCCCGTTAAGCTTTTTTATCCATTCTTCTCGATGGCAACGGATTATTGCGACAGTTTTTGCAACAGTAGGGCTTTCATTACTGATTATTGATATTCAAGTTTTTTCGCATTTTAGAATGCATCTAAATTTATCGATTTGGCAATTATTTTCATCGCAAAAAATTTCTTATTTAAGTACAGTATTTATTGCTATACCATTTATTTTATTGATTGAGATCTTATTTTCAGCTTGGAGCTGGAAAAAGCTACGCAGTTTAAGTAAACGCAAACGTTATGCCAAGCCTGTTGTAATCATTTTTATTGCTTGCTTTGTTGCTTCTCATTTAATTCATATTTGGGCTGATGCTAATTTTTATCGACCAATTACCATGCAGCGCTCAAGTCTTCCACTTTCTTATCCTTTAACCGCTCGCCACTTTCTTGAGCGTTATGGTTTTATGGAAGAAAATGGTTATCGAAATCGTGTTACTCAAGAAGGAAATCCTTTTGCGATGGCGATTGAGTATCCTTTAGGGCGCATTGTTTATGATCAACCACCAACAAAAAATAATGTATTAATAATTGTTATTGAAGGGTGGAACACTAATTTATTAACTAAACATATGTCGTGGCTGAATGAGTTTTCGAAAAATAATATTGCTTTTACTAATCATTATGGAGCAAGTAATCAATCTTATTTGAATGATTTTTCATTGTTTTATGGATTAGATCCAAATTACTACAATAGTATTCTTGTTGGTCATAAACCGTCTGTATTGCTCGATGTTATTACTAAACAGCACTATAATTTAGGATTATTTTCAGCAGATGGTTTTGCAGAACCATTATATCGTTCAGCATTGTTATCTAATTTTTCAATCCCCGAACCTAAAAAACAATCCAATAAAAAAATAACTGAAAACTGGGTTGCATGGCATGAAGAACAGAATAATCTTGATAATCATGCGCCTTTGTTTTCTATAATCCAATATTCTTTGGGAGATAAAAACAAAAAAATTACGATATCTGAATTACAATCTGATGCTAAAAAGCTAGATAAATATATCGAATCGCTAATTGCTTATTTAAAGTTATCTAAAGCTTATGATGATACAGTTATTATTATTACTGGTTCAAATGATATTAAAATTGATGAAGCAAAAAAATTAGTATTACGCAATGCAGGCAGCGATTTTAATCGCGAATCACTAAAAATACCTTTAATTATGTCATGGCCAAATAAAGAAAAAGTTCAAATAACTGAAGCAACTTCACAAACGGATATTATGCGTACACTAATGCAAGACATATTTTATGTCACCACACCACCACAACAGTATAGTCAGGGTAAGAATTTATTCAATCTGAACGCTAGACAATGGTTAGTTGCTGGTAGCGAAAATACTATTGCTGCACTGTATGATGATAAAACCATCGTTTTAGATGCTTTTGGACGATCTAAAGTTTATGATCTTAATGGTAAATTACGAAAAGGCGAAAAAATTAGCTTACCGATTTTTTTGCAAATCGTTACTGAAAATCGACGATTTATGGTTTTTGATAATTGATTTTATTGTTGGGTTTGATAATAAAACAAAGAGGTGAAGATCACTTCACCTCTTTCCCCATAGCTTGTAAGTCAGCATGGTAAGATGAACGTACAAAAGGCCCACAAGCAGCATGTGTAAATCCCATATCTAATGCTATTTGTTTTAACTCTTCAAACTCTTGTGGTGAAACATAGCGTTCAACAGGTAAATGGTATTTACTTGGTTGTAGATATTGCCCAAGTGTCAGCATGGTAACGCCATGACTGCGTAAATCTTGTAAAACTTGAATCAATTCTTCATTACTTTCACCCAGTCCGACCATTAGCCCTGATTTTGTTGGGATTTCAGGATGCTTTTCTTTAAAAGCTGAAAGCAATTTAAGCGAACCATCATAGCTAGCACCGGGGCGAATTCTTTTGTATAAGCGAGGAATATTTTCTAGATTATGGTTAAATACATCAGGTGGGTTTTCACTTAATACTTCGACAGCTTCTTCAATACAGCCACGAAAATCCGGTGTTAATGTTTCAACCTTTATATTGGGGCTTAAAGCACGGATTTCACGAGTACAATTAGCAAAATGGCTAGCACCACCATCTTTTAAATCATCACGATCAACTGAGGTAATCACCACATAACGTAATTTCATCTCTTGGATGGTTTGTGCTAATTTAATCGGCTCTTCACTATCGGGTGGTAATGGCCTGCCATGTGCAACATCACAAAATGGGCATCGGCGGGTACAAATGTCGCCTAAAATCATAAAAGTCGCTGTACCATGATTAAAGCATTCGGCCAAATTAGGGCAAGATGCCTCTTCACACACTGAGTGTAAACCATGTTTACGCATAGTATTTTTTATATGTGCAATATTATCTGAATGAGCTGATAATTTTATTCTCATCCATTCTGGTTTTTTTAGAGGCGTTGCTTCTTCTAATGTTATTGTTGGAATTATTCTGGTTTTGTCAGCATCGCGATATTTTGAGCTTCTGATTGGTGTTTGATTATTCTGCATAATTGGTATCTTATATTTTTGGTAATTGCTTAATAAAATTATCCGTTAATAACTGTTTTATTTCATCACGGTCAATTTTTGAGGTATATTCTTTTAGTTGTGTCATTTGCAACCCAGCATAACCACAAGGATTAATATTATTGAAAGGAGCAAGATCCATATCAATATTTAATGCAAGTCCATGTAAAGTGCAGCCACGACTGATATGCAAACCAAGTGAACAAATTTTCTTTTCGTTAATATATACTCCTGGTGCATCAGACTTTGCATTAGCTATAATACCATAGTGTGCCAAAGTTTGAATGACACTATTTTCTAAAAAACTTACCATATTGCGAATACCAATATTGCGTCTTTTTAAATTAATTAGAATATACATGATTTGTTGACCTGGAGCATGATAAGTAATTTGACCACCGCGATCGGTTTGAATAACAGGAATATCAGTTTGACTTAAAAGATGTTCTGCTTTACCTACCTTTCCCTGAGTAAATACGGAGTTATGTTCAACTAGCCAGATTTCATCAAGTGTTTGTTCATTACGGTTTTGCGTAAAGTCATGCATAGCTTGATATGTTTGCATATAGGGAACAATATGTAGATCTTTGATGATAACATTATTAATACTCATGGCGCTGCTTATTGATATTAACAAAAAATTTATAAATATATATCAGATTTTACTACAATTTGATACCTTGTAGATGATTTCGGTATAGACATTGTATCTTTTTTTTTGTATTTATTCATTAGTAAAATTTGTTTTTTATCAAATAACTAATGCTGTTTTAAATATTACCATTGAAATAGTTGATTAATTTGATAGGAATTAACATTCTTTTCTAAACCTTAGTTTGCTTTACTTTTTTTGGTAAAATGGCAGACTGATACTAATGAAGCTCCGTAATGCAGAGTTTGAGCCAGTATTGTTAGTTATTGTTTTATTGTAGCTAAGGATGGCAAGTACTGCATTTTTTTAAACAAAAAAGAGGTTTTTATATGTCGGACATGCAAATGAATGATATCGATCCCGTCGAAACGCAAGATTGGCTACAAAGTGTTGAGTCAATTATTCGTGAGGAAGGAATCGAACGTGCGCAATATATTATTGAACAAATAGTCAATAAGGCAAGAGATGGAGGTGTGCCTCTACTTTTTGGTTCTTCAACAAGTAATTATATAAATACCATTCCAGTAGAAGAGCAACCTACTTATCCTGGCGATTGGGAAATAGAAAGACGCATTCGTTCAATTGTTCGTTGGAATGCCATTATGATGGTGCTAAGAGCTTCGAAAAAAGATCTAGAACTTGGTGGTCACATGGCATCATTCCAGTCTGCGGCTACATTTTATGAAGTCTGTTTTAACCACTTTTTCCGTGCTCGCAATGAAAAGGATGGTGGAGATTTAATTTATTTCCAAGGGCATATTTCGCCGGGTATTTATTCAAGAGCATTCATAGAAGGTCGTTTAACTGAAGAACAACTCGATAATTTCCGCCAAGAAGTGCATGGCAAAGGGTTGTCATCTTATCCTCATCCTAAATTAATGCCTGAATTTTGGCAATTCCCAACTGTTTCAATGGGGTTAGGTCCTGTTAGTGCTATTTATCAAGCTCGATTCTTAAAATACTTAAATCATCGTGGTCTTAAAGATACCACTGAGCAAACAGTTTACGCTTTCTTAGGTGATGGTGAGATGGATGAACCAGAATCAAAAGGTGCAATTACTGTTGCAACACGTGAAAAACTTGATAATTTAGTATTTGTTATCAACTGTAATTTACAGCGATTAGATGGTCCAGTAACAGGTAATGGTAAAATTATTAACGAGCTTGAAGGTGTCTTTGCTGGTGCAGGTTGGAACGTAATTAAAGTACTTTGGGGTGACCGTTGGGATAAACTTCTCCAAAAAGATAAGTCTGGCAAGTTAATCCGTTTGATGAATGAAACACTTGACGGCGACTATCAAACATTAAAATCTAAAGACGGTGCTTATGTTCGTGAACATTTCTTTGGTAAATATCCTGAAACGGCAGAATTAGTTAAAGACATGTCTGACGAAGAAATATTTAGATTAAACCGTGGTGGCCAAGATCCTGCTAAAATGTTTGCAGCATTCCAACGTGCAAAAGAAACTAAAGATCGCCCAACTGTTATTCTTGCTCACACCATTAAAGGCTATGGCATGGGTGAAACTGCCGAAGCGAAAAACATTGCACACCAAGTGAAAAAAATGAATATGGATGGTGTGCGTCATGTGCGTGATTTCTTCAATATCCCAGTAACCGATGAAGCACTTGAAAAATTACCATACATCAAATTTGAAGAGCATACACCTGAATACAAATACATCCATGAGCGTCGTGAAGCGTTACATGGTTACGTACCTTCAAGATTAACTCATTTTTCAGGAAAAGTGTCTATCCCTGAATTAAGTGAATTTGCGCCATTACTTGAAGCTCAATCGAAAGAAATATCAACTACAATTGCTTTTGTCCGTGCGCTTAATATTATGCTTAAGGATAAAGAACTTGCTCCGCGTTTAGTACCTATTCTAGCTGATGAAGCCCGTACTTTTGGTATGGAAGGCTTATTCCGTCAAATTGGAATTTATAATCCACACGGTCAACAATATACACCACAAGATAAAGAGCAAGTGGCTTATTATCGTGAAGATGAAAAAGGCCAAATTCTGCAAGAGGGAATTAATGAATGTGGTGCAACCGCTTCATGGTTAGCGGCTGCAACTTCATATAGCACCAATGATTTCCCAATGATTCCTTTTTATATTTACTACTCTATGTTTGGTTTCCAACGCATTGGCGATTTAATGTGGGCAGCAGGGGATCAGCAAGCTCGTGGATTTATGATTGGTGGTACTTCTGGTCGTACAACACTAAATGGGGAAGGTTTACAACACCAAGATGGTCATAGCCACATTCAAGCATTAACTATACCTAACTGTATATCATACGATCCTGCTTATGCTTATGAAGTTGCGGTAATCATGCAAGACGGTTTACGTCGCATGTATGGTGAGCAAGAAAATGTATACTACTACATTACAACGCTAAACGAAAACTATGCACAACCAGCAATGCCAGAAGGTGCAGAAGAAGGTATTCGTCGAGGTATTTATAAACTAGATACCGTTGAGGGTCAAAAAGGTAAACCGACTGTTCAGTTACTAGGTTCAGGCTCTATTTTACGCCATGTTCGTGAAGCGGCTGATATCTTAGCTAAAAATTATGGTATTAGCTCCGAAGTTTATAGCGTAACATCATTTACTGAACTTGCTCGTGATGGTCAAGATTGTGAACGTTACAACATGTTACATCCAAGTGAAACACCTAAAGTTCCTTATGTTGCTCAAATTATGAATAATAACCCAGCTGTAGTTTCAACTGATTATATGAAACTCTTTGCTGAACAAATTCGCGGATTTGTACCTGCTGAAAGTTATCGAGTACTTGGTACAGACGGTTTTGGTCGCAGCGATAGCCGTGAAAATTTACGTCATCACTTTGAAGTCGATGCATCTTATGTTGTGATTGCAGCATTGGGTGAACTTGCTAAGCGCGGTGATATTGACGCAAGTGTTGTTGAAGAAGCGATCAAAAAGTTCGAAATCAATGCTGATAAACTTAACCCACGAATTGCATAAGAGGTTGTCATAATGAGTATTCAAATTAAATTACCTGATATCGGTGGTGATGAAGTTGAAGTTACCGAAATTCTGGTAAATGTTGGCGATAAAGTTGAAGCAGATCAGTCAATTATGACTGTTGAAGGTGATAAAGCCTCAATGGAAATCCCTGCTCCACAAGCGGGTATTGTCAAATCTATTTCAGTAAAAATTGGCGATAAAGTCAAAACAGGCGTTGACATTATGGTCTTTGATGAAGAGGGCGGAGTTGCATCGGCAGCCCCTGCTCCTGCACAAGAAGCGCCAAAAGCTGAAGTAGCTGCTGTGACAGCTGCAGCTAGCCAAACGGTTGATGTTAATGTACCCGATATCGGTGGCGATGAAGTTGAAGTAACCGAAATCTTGGTAAAAGTGGGTGATACTATATCTGTTGATGATTCATTAATTACTGTTGAGGGTGATAAAGCCTCAATGGAAATCCCTGCAACTATTACAGGTACAGTTAAAAGCATTACGGTAAAAGTGGGCGATAAAGTAAAAACAGGTTCCAAAATTATGGAATTTGAAACCACATCTAGTGCAGCTCCAGTTACTCAAACAGCTCCAGCTGCTGCGCCTGTTGCTGAAAAAGCAGCACCTGAACCAACGCCAGCCCCAGTTGCTGCAAAATCAGCGCCTGCTTCATCAAGCAATGAGTTTGTTGAAAACGATGCTTATGCGCACGCAACACCATCTGTACGCCGTTTAGCGCGTGAATTTGGTGTCAATCTAGCAAAAGTTACTGCGACAGGTCCTAAGAACCGTATTTTACGCGAAGACATTCAAACTTACGTAAAAAATGCTGTTAAACAAATTGAAAGTGGCGCTACAGGTGGTGCATTACCTGGTCTATTACCATGGCCTAAAGTTGATTTTAGCAAATTTGGTGAAGTTGAAAGTTTACCATTAACTAAAATTCAAAAAGTATCAGGTGCTAATTTACACCGTAACTGGGTAATGATTCCGCATGTGACAGAATTTGATGAGACGGATATTACTGATTTAGAAGCATTCCGTAAGCAACAAAATGCAGAAGCAGACAAGAAGAAGCTTGATCTTAAGATCACGCCACTTGTGTTTATCATGAAAGCGGTAGCAAGTGCATTAACAGCGTATCCACGCTTTAATAGTTCATTATCTGAAGATGCCCAAACCTTAATTATCAAAAAATACATTAATATTGGCGTTGCTGTCGATACACCAAATGGTCTTGTTGTGCCAGTATTTAAAGATGTTGATAAAAAGGGTATTGTTGAACTTTCTCGTGAGCTTGCGGCAATTTCTAAAAAAGCACGTGAAGGTAAATTGACGGGTAGTGATATGCAAGGAGGATGTTTCACTATTTCTAGCCTTGGTGGCATTGGTACAACCTCGTTTACACCAATTGTTAATGCGCCAGAAGTTGGTATTTTAGGTGTATCTCGCTCTAGCATGAAACCAGTTTGGAATGGCAAAGAGTTTACACCACGCTTAATGTTACCTTTATCATTATCATTCGATCACCGAGTGATTGATGGTGCTGATGGTGCACGCTTCTTAAGCCATATTGTTAACGTCTTATCCGACTTACGTCGTTTAGTGATGTAATTAAGGAGATCAAATTATGAGTCAAGATGTTAAAACACAAGTTGTGGTTTTAGGAGCAGGACCAGCGGGTTATTCCGCTGCGTTCCGTGCTGCCGACCTTGGACTAGAAGTTACTCTTGTTGAACGTTATTCAACACTTGGTGGTGTTTGTTTAAATGTAGGCTGTATTCCATCAAAAGCATTACTTCATGTTGCTAAAGTAATGGATGAAGCTAAATCATTAAGCGAACATGGTATTCATTTTGGCACACCTAGATTGGAACTTGATAAAGTCCGAGGTTGGAAAGAAAAAGTGATAAGCCAACTAACTAATGGACTAGCTGGTATGGCCAAAATGCGAAAAGTCAATGTGATTCAAGGTGAAGCTCAATTTACAGGTAGCCATACCATGGAGGTAACTTCATCAAAAGGAATCACTAAGATCACCTTTGATAATGCAATTATTGCAGCGGGTTCTCGCCCAATTAAGTTGCCTTTTATTCCACATGATGATCCTCGTATTTGGGATTCTACAGATGCCTTAGCCTTAACCACCATTCCTAAAAAATTATTATTAATGGGTGGCGGAATTATAGGTCTTGAAATGGGCACTGTATACCATGCACTTGGTTCAGAAGTCGATGTAGTTGAAATGTTTGATCAAGTGATTCCAGCTGCCGATAAAGATGTAATTAAAGTCTTTACTAAACAGATCCAAAAGAAATTCACTTTACGATTGGAAACTAAAGTGACTACCGTTGAAGCAAAACATGATGCAATTTATGTCACCATGGAAAAGAAAGACGGCACTACCGAAACACATACTTATGATGCGGTATTAGTGGCTATTGGTCGTACACCAAATGGTAAATTAATTAGTGCGGAAAAAGCAGGCGTTAATGTTACTGATCGCGGATTTATCGAAGTTGATAAACAGATGCGTACCAATGTTCCGCATATCTATGCAATTGGAGATATTGTTGGTCAACCAATGCTTGCGCACAAAGGCGTACACGAAGGTCATGTGGCAGCAGAAGTAATTGCAGGTAAAAAACACTTCTTTGATCCAAAAACCATTCCTTCTATCGCTTATACCGAACCCGAAGTTGCTTGGGTTGGTTTAACTGAAAAAGAAGCGAAAGAAAAAGGAATTGATTATGAAGTATCAATCTTCCCATGGGCAGCTTCAGGACGAGCTATTGCTTCTGATTGCTCTGAAGGGATGACAAAGCTGATCTTCAATAAAGCAGATAATCGCCTATTAGGTGGTGCGGTTGTTGGTGCAAATGGTGGTGAATTACTTGGTGAAATCACCTTAGCTGTCGAAATGGGTTGTGATGCCGAAGATATCGCATTAACAATTCATGCTCACCCAACATTGCATGAATCAATTGGCTTAGCCTCTGAAATTTATGAAGGCTCTGTCACTGATTTACCAAATGCTAAAGCGAAGAAGAAATAGTAATAAAAAGTCATTTATATACTTAATAGAATGCCGTTAGCTCAAACTAACGGTATTTTTATTTTATTTATAAAATAATTTTGTTAAAAAGTTTCAGGAGTGTACTACGTTTATGTAGAAAATAAATAAAAATCAATTAATTAAATTAATCCCTCCCCTGATAAATCTCAAGTTATGTATTTTGAGTGAATTATTTTAAGCATATGAAATGTAAAAACTTGATGTTTTCTAGCAGGAACAAAAACAGCGAAAATTGTCCACACCAAGATTTATCGCTATCTTTGGGATGGTAATGTTTTATTGCATGAATGGCATTATCAGCGTGCACGGCGTCCTAAGGTTATTACTGACGAGCTGGGAATGCTTATGTTGGACCGACCCGAACCGGTCGAAAACCTAACCACTTGGGTTTATGAAGAAGGAAGTTTAGTCCCCACCGCAAAGCTATGCGAAGGCAAGTCCTACTCGATTGTATCGGACTATTTGGGCAGACCCGCGCAGGCCTATGATGATAAAGGGGAACTGGTTTGGCAGGTGGAATTTGACATCTATGGCAGAATACGGGAAGATACTTTTAACAATCAGCCGTTTATTCCGTTCAGACAACTGGGGCAGTATGAAGACCAAGAACTAGATGGACTTTATTATAATCGTTTCAGGTATTACGACAGTAATACAGGAACTTATATTAGCCAAGATCCGATAAGGTTAGCAGGTAATAACCCGAATTTTTATGCGTATGTGCATGATAGCAATGCTTGGGTGGATCCGTTTGGGTTGGATGTTATTACTGTTTATCATTATACGAGTGATAAAGGATATAAATCTATAATGGGATCAGGAGTAATTAAAGCTAGTGATCCTGGAGCTAGAGGGAAAGGTTCAATTAAAGGGAAGCCTAAGGCTGTTTATGTTACTGGAATTCCTCCAGAGCAATTGCAGATTTCTGGAAATCGAGGAAAAATGGGACTAACAGGGGAAAAAAGTACTCATTATATAGCTTTTCAAATAGATGAAAGTAAAGTGAAATTAGTCGATCCTCAAAATCCTACATTGAGATTGTATGTTGAGGATAATGTGGAATTAAGAGATGCAAATAATAAACTTAAGAAGGGTGTTTCTCATGGAAAAACTTCTTGTAAATAAATATTACTAGATATGGAATTTACTGGCGAATTATATTTTTATTATTCAGATAAACCAAATGAAACTGTAATTAATTTATTGAAATTATATGCGGATAAGATAGGTTATGAATATAATTATGAGATTAACGATTTAGGTGAACATTCTATTATGTTCTTTAAAAATAAAGAAATGTGGGAATATCATTTAGAGCATGGGTATAATGTTGATTTAAATGGAGAAGGTTGTTTTTATATAAATGCTAGAATAGTTTCTTTAGATGGAAAAGCCTCTTTATATGAATTAAATGGGCGTTCAAATTTTGAACCTACGGATACATGTTTTACTTTTAATAAAGTATCTTATTATGTATTAACTGTTCCTTGTGCCATTGAAGAAGATTCTTTTTCTAAAAAAATATATACAGACTTTCACAATCTTTTAATAATGGGTAAATAGGAAAATAAAAGATGATAAATTAATAAGCCAACTTAATAGTTGTTTTATTATTACCATAAACATTATCTTATGCAACAAAAGCATTTACCATTATTCATACTATCATTATTACTTATTACAGCACGTAATAATCACAAAAACGAACAAGCAATTAAATTTCCCCACCGCGTGGGGAATAGCTTGCTTATAAGCGATAAAGACGCATTGACTAAATTGAGTAATATTGATACAGGAAAAAATAGTAAAATAGAAAATTGTTATTTGAAATAATATAAATCAAGAGCTAGGTTATAATACAATAGATCCTAGTATTACGACAGTAATACAGGAACTTATATAAGCCAAGATCCCATAAAACTTGCAGGAAACAACCCGAATTTTTATGCGTATGTGCATGATAGTAATGCTTGGGTGGATCCGTTTGGGTTGGATGAGAAAATTTTAACAGAAGGAATTATTTATCGAGCAGGTAGTGGTACACTTAATAATTTCACACCTGCAGTAAAAGATCTTCCAGGTGGACTTTCAACATTTACAACAACAGAGGTTATGATAAAAAAAATGCCTTCAACATCAAAAGCACAAATAATAGATATTTCAAAATTAGGATCGGGAGTGGAAGCAGTATTAGATGGTTCAGATGGCCATGTGAGTATTCGCCCTAAAGGAGATTTGGATGGTTCTGCCTTAAAAAAATGGACTGAATTAAAAGGAGTAGATGCTCCTAATCCTTTGGCTGAAGATGTAAAAAAGGGGCATATTGGAGAGTGGAAACCAAGCTGTAAATAAAATGGATAACTTAAATAAAAATCTATATTTAGAAAAATGGGGTAATGAATTTATTATACCTCAACTAGAAGAGATTGTATCAAAAATAAAAATCAATCACAATGATATATTATCATACAGCAGAATAGAAACTACTAAAAATGATACTATATTCTCTTGGTTAATTAGTACAGTATTAAAGCCTTATATGTTTGAAAATACCGATATTCATGAAGTAGTTTTAAGTATCTCATTTCAAATAAAAGGTCGAAATATTTTTTTAGATGGTGATATATCTTTAGAAGATGGCAGGATTTTGTATGAAATCGACAGATACTTTATTTTGGACTTAAATTCAAAGGAAGAATGCATCCATATAAACAATTTATTATTACAATTTTTTGATATGAGTTTCTATTTTATTCAGAAAGGAATTAATCTGATTTCAGAAGAGAACAAAAAAGGAAATGTATCTGATTTTAACTAATTTTAAGTTATTAAAAAACAACCTTTATGGTTGGTCTTTCTTAAGAAGATAAGTTTTCCATTCCGTTCCGGCAATGAGGGCAGTATGAAGATGTAGAAACAGGGCTTTATTATAATCGGTTTAGGTATTATAATCCTGAAACCGGCTTATATATTAGCCAAGATCCTATAAGATTAGCAGGAAACAACCCGAATTTTTATGCGTATGTGCATGATTCGAATACGATGGTTGATGTGTTCGGGTTATTTACGGTTTATCGTCTTTTAAGAGATGATGAAGTAATTGAAAATGGGATATCTGCTAAAAAACCAGGCAGAGGAATGACGGTGCATGGACATGTGTCGTCTGGCAGTCGAAATAATGGATCACAGTATATTTCAACAAGTACTGATTCAACTATCTTAGAAAAGTGGAAACAGCCAGGACAACGCATGATTTCATTTGATACTGATGATGTTATTCCTGATATAAAAGGTAATAAAAATATTATAGACATATCTACAGTTGAAAAAGCTAAAGCAAATGGAGTCGGTGGTGTTTCTGCTAATATGGCAGCAAGTTCTAAAGAAGTTTTAGTAGAAGGATATGTACCATCGGATAAAATTAAATGTCATTAAAATTGAAAAAATAATGTGTATAAAAACATCTTTAAATATTATAGAAGAAAAATTAATTGGTGAAAATTCTATTCCTATAAAAATCCATGTAGGTTCAGGGGTTGATGAAGATGATTACTTACTGTTAAGGAAAGCCATTTTACATGCAATAGAATACTATCAAGATAAAAAAGAAGTTCCTAAAAAATTAGCATTAGCATTTGTTAATATTTCTAATTATTTTTTTATATCAAAAGATTCTCCCTATAGTGAAAAAGAAATGATAATGATCGAAAATATTGGTAATGAATTATCTGAACTAGGAGAAAAATTATTTTCATAATGTGTATAAAAACATAGTATGAGTTTCACTATTCACATAGAAAATATAATTAAGAAATAAAAATAATTTAATAAAATGTAATTAAATATGAATTTAACAGCTAAAATTAGTCAAGATACTAAAGAAAACATAATAGGTAGAATTGGAGGAAATATTCCTGAATATTTTTTAAATAAAGTGAATGAAATCGATAATTATAATTTTTATTTATCTTTCCAAAATCCTCAAGAGAAAGAAAAATATATATCTGTTTTTATACCGAAAAAGTATAATGAAATGATAGATAATAATATATATCCTAATTGTTCTATAAAAGTATTTGTTCATTCTTTTTCAGAAGAAAGTAATAATGAAATTTATACGATTAAAGGCCTTAATAAAGCATATATAAAAGGGTATAAAAAAGTAGAATCTGATGTTTTTAATTTTATAACAGAATCAAAAAATCCAAGACTTATACAAGATGAAAATTATTATTTTAAAGATTTAGAAAAAAATGGTTATGACTTTTTTATCCAGATTGATGAAGATTATTATCCAGAAAATTTAATCAAAGAAAACTATGTATTTGGTTATGGAGCATTATATTTATATAAACACAGTATAACTGCTGAAATAATAGCAGGTTTTTGGCAATATTCGTAAATATATAAGGCAGTCTGAGGTGGCCTTTTTTCTTATTCAATATAAGTCAAGATCCCGATAAGGTTAGCAGGTAATAACCCGAATTTTTATGCGTATGTGCATGATTCGAATACGATGGTTGATGTGTTCGGGTTGTGGACAATAAAATTAGGGGGATATAAAATTCAAGTGCATGCTAATGACGTTGACCCTTGGCCAAGTAACCCACATGGCCATATTTATGATAAAGGGTTGGTTATTGACAATGAAGGTAAAATTTTTAAAGCCCATAATGGACCTCAAGTTGATAAACTTAATAAAAAAGATGCTAAAATCTGGAAAGAAGCTTTAGCTAGTAAATGTAAATAGATGAAAAAAATAATAGTTGATAAAGATTTAATTATAAATCATTTCTCTGAAGCTAATAAAAAGTGGACTAGTGAAGATAATATGGAACTTATCACAAAAATTGATGAACAGGATTTAAATTTAGTTGTCCCTAAATTAATAAGCTTACTTCCAAAAGAATTAGCAAATAGTATACTTTCTGATTTGTTAGAAAGACCAAGTTTTCCAATTCAATATATCAATGAAATATATAATAAGGGAGATAAAGGATGTAAAATGACAATATGCTTAAGAGATAATTTACCTGCAGATATAGCTAATAGGTGTGAAAAGTCTTTAGATGAAGATATTAAAACACATTTTATAAATAGAAAAAATTATTTAAATAAAAACACTTAAATAAAACTACTTTTAAGAGTGTTTTTAATTAAAATGTATCTGGTTGAAAATAAAGATTTTGTTAGATATATCTTGAAGTATATGGAGGTGTAGGATTTTTTATTGCTTTAGTGCTTTATAAAAATAGGATTTGATGTAAAGAAGAAAATGATATTTTGGATGATTTAAGAAAAAAACTTTATAAAGTAATATTTTGTGAAGAATAAAAAAGCCAATTATTAAGAGTTACCTTTTCTTAAGAAGATAAGTTTTCCATACCGTTCAGGCAACTGGGGCAGTATGAAGACCAAGAACTAGACGGGCTTTATTATAATCGGTTTAGGTATTATAACCCTGAAACCGGTTTATATATTAGCCAAGATCCGATAGGGCT
This sequence comes from Gilliamella sp. Lep-s35, assembly GCF_009795845.1. GTDB lineage: Bacteria > Pseudomonadota > Gammaproteobacteria > Enterobacterales > Orbaceae > Gilliamella. Next base: position 36,734 of record NZ_WTEX01000022.1, read on the forward strand.
AGCAGGTAATAACCCGAATTTTTATGCGTATGTGCATGATAGTAATGCTTGGGTGGATCCGTTTGGGTTGATGGCTGATAAAAAAACTTCTTATAATGGTGTCAGTCGTAGAGATGCTTTTAGACAAGCCAAAAGAGATGCAAGAATCCCCATGAGTCAACAACCTAGTAATATTTATAAAAGGCCTTTAAAGGATGGTTCAGGAGGGTATGTAAGAAACTCTAATGGTTCCATTGTAGAAACAAGAAATTATGAATTTAAAGGTAAAAATAATGAAATTATTACGATCCAAGAACATAGTTTAGGACATACAAAAGCAACTCCTGGGCATGGTGCAGAACCTCATTTTAATGTTCGTCCAATTGATAATTTAAACACGGGACATGTTGAGGATACTCATGGACATTATAATTTTCCTAAAAAATGTAAAAATTAAAATTATGAATATAATAGATATCATTGACAATAATTATTTTTTAAAGCAATTATATCCCAATGGATTACAAAAAATGTGTTTAAGTCATATTAAAGTTGATTGTTTTAAAAATATTGCAATAACATTACAAACAACTGAAAATCCTAACATTGAAATAAAAAAATGGGGGCAATGGGGCGCTAATTATAATGTAATCGCTATTGATATTACAAGTAATATGATGGATGATTTTAATATAAGTAATTGGGGAAAATCTAAATTAGAAAATTGTGAATGTAAGATAGAGTTATTTAAAGAAAATGAAAATAGCCACTTTAATAACATCTATAACGTAATTTTTTATACTGAAGACTGGAGTGTCATGATTTCAACTAAATCATTCACTTATCAGGAAAGTCGTGTGTATATATTGGATGAAGAATAAGCATGTAACTCCCCCCCAAAATAGCACAACAAAAAGTAGAAAATTCTCGATGATAAAAGTAAAGGGGATTTAATTATGAAAAAAATAACTGAACACC
>NZ_WTEX01000102.1 GCF_009795845.1 Gilliamella sp. Lep-s35
ACACCCGGTAAACCCGTTTACGATTCCATTGATAACCGAGCTTTCTAATGCGATGAAAACATTTAGGAAAACCCCAACGTAAATGCCTTTCCGTGATAGCATTCAACACCGAAATAATCACCGAATCGTCCTGTAACTTAGGTTTATAATAGTAAGCACAACGGCTTAAGCCAACAATGGCACAACTCATAGTAATAGTAACTGAATGATTTT
>NZ_WTEX01000023.1 GCF_009795845.1 Gilliamella sp. Lep-s35
CTAAATTTAGCTGCTTTAAAAATGTACAATTAAGCTCAATTTTATTACCATAAAGAGATTAGCATTGTTCTTTCCTGAATCCCTGAATCAACAAAGCCAAATTTAATATAAAACGCATTGGCTTCATCTGTTAAGCTATGTACCAATAGTGCTCTAGAACCAACTTGTTTAGAGACTTCTTTCGAGCGTAATATAGCATCTTTTAATAATGCCGCACCTAATCCTTTTGCTTTGTAATTTTTATCAATAGCTAAACGGCCTAAGATAATAACCGGAATAGGATCGGGCATATTGCGCTTAAATCTACTCAATGTTAGTTGTCGATGTTGGATACTTCCAGTTGATAAACAATAAAAGCCGATTACTTTGTTATTGTCACAAATCACAAATGTACGGGAAGCACCACTTTTTTGATTTTTTAAGGATTTTTTCTTCAACCATTCATTCAAAGACAACTCTTCACAATCAAATGACGTAAAATCATGATGTTCATTCAATAAGTGCGGCGCTGCTATTTTTCCCATGGCGACTTCCGAGACAATAAAGCTTGAATTTTTTCATTACTATCAAAAGAGGCTTCTATTGCATGATTGAAAGCATTTATCTGTTCATCGTCGATTAAAAAAAGACGCTGATCAAGCAAAACATCTTCAGCTTTTGAGCAGGCCGCTTCTAAAATAAAATCAGTGCGTGATTTAGATAGTAAATGAGCCGCAATATCAATCAATTCTTTTTGGGATGCCTTAGCTCTAATATTAATAGGCGATTCTTTGGTTTCAGTTCTCATTTTAATTGCCGTTTTTTATTTGTGTGAAAGTGCTGCAGTATGATTGTATATCAAATTGATATACAAGTGAAGTGGTGTTTAAATATTGAAGAAATAAATAGCATAAACGTTATTGAATATAAATTATTTGTAGAAATTTCTCACTTCTATAGAAAAAAGCACATCAAAAAAATTGAATAAAATTAATACCTTTCCTGAACGTTTTTTGACGGTATTTACGTTATGGTTTCACTTTTTGTTTTTGTTATATAAGCATTTGCTATATAAGCAACAATGCAAACCAGTTTGAAAGGGAAAGAGCAAGATAGTTTACTGCCTTGCTCTTTTAATTGATAAACAAATTATCCTAAAATGTTGGCTAACTCTTTGGTTACATCAGCAACAGCTTGTGTGCCATCAACTCGGAAATATTGTGTACACCCTTCTTTGGCTTCATGCTGATAATAACTAATAAGCGGTTTAGTTAGATCGTGATATTCAACAAGGCGTTTACGAACAATTTCTTCATTATCATCTTTACGAATGGTTAGTGGTTCACCAGTGATATCATCAATATTTTCAACTTTAGGTGGATTATGACGAACATGATAAACACGACCAGAAGGTGCATGAATTCGACGTCCACTCATACGATCAATTATCACGGCATCCGGTACATCAAATTCAAGTACATAGTCAACATTTATACCTGCAACTTTCATGGCATCAGCCTGTGGCACGGTGCGAGGAAATCCATCTAACAAAAAGCCATTGACGCAATCACTTTGTGCAATGCGCTCTTTAACTAACGCAATCACTAATTCGTCGGTAACAAGTTTACCCGCATCCATGAGTTCTTTAGCTTGTAAACCTAGCGGCGTACCGGCTTTTACTGCTGCGCGTAACATATCACCGGTTGAAATTTGGGGGACCCCATATTTTTGCATAATAAATTGTGCTTGCGTTCCCTTGCCTGCTCCTGGTGCTCCTAATAAAATAATTCGCATAAAATAACCTCTTATGGCTTTAATATAAATAAAGTCTTCTATTCTGGTAAATAATGAAATATCACCTTACTGCTGGAAATTAAACCATCAGTATGACAAATATAATTAATTGCCCCACAGCCTTTAATTATTTGAGCAGATTGGTGACAAATAGGGCAGATGCACTGCTCAAGATAATACAGCTGACACTGAGGGCATTGATAATGTTGTGGTGAGGTGATTGTCATTTTATGATGGCATTTTGGGCAAATGCCTTCTTGTCCGCTTTCAACTGTCATTTGTTGTTTTGACATAAACTATTTTCGCCCTCTCACATGTTTCATCAATCGGCGACGTTTGCGCTGTTGTGATGCGGTTAAGCTGTTTTTTCTACCCTCAAATGGATTGTTGCCTTCTTTAAACTGAATTCGAATAGGTGAACCCATAATTTTTAACGAACGTCTAAAATAGTTCATCAAGTAACGCTTATAAGAATCTGGCAAATCTTCAACTTGGTTACCATGAATTACAACGATAGGTGGATTATAACCACCTGCATGAGCATATTTTAATTTAACTCGGCGCCCTTTTACCAATGGTGGTTGATGATCGTCTTGCGCCATTTGCATAATTTTGGTTAATAATGCCGTATTAACTCGTCGAGTTGCGCAATCATAGGCTTCTTGAATTGAGTCAAATAAGTTACCTACGCCACTACCGTGAAGTGCAGAGATAAAGTGCACACGTGCAAAATCAATAAAATCAAGCCGATCATCAAGTGTCGTTTTAACTTGTTCTTTGATATCTTGAGACAAACCATCCCATTTATTAACTGAAATAACAAGTGAGCGCCCACTATTGATAATAAAGCCCAATAATGATAAATCTTGATCCGAAATGCCTTCTCTGGCATCAATGACTAGAATTACCACATTGGCATCTTCTATCGCTTGTAAGGTTTTGATGACGGAAAATTTTTCAACCGTTTCGGTGACCTTTCCGCGTTTACGCACACCAGCCGTGTCAATCAAGATATATTCACGCTCATCCCGCGTCATTGGTATGTAAATACTGTCGCGCGTTGTGCCTGGCATGTCATAAACAACGACTCGCTCTTCCCCTAAAATACGATTAGTTAGTGTAGACTTACCGACATTTGGACGACCTACTATCGCTACTTTAATAGGTTGGTTGATTAATGATTCTGTATTATCAAATTCAGAATCATCACAAAACGGATCTAAGTTGTTAGATTGTTCATCGCCATCAAAATTGCTATCTTGTTCATCATCAAACTGAAAAATAGGATCTAATACAGTTTCAATTAATGAGCTGACCCCACGACCATGACTGGCAGCTATTGGGTGGATTTCGCCTAATCCTAAAGCATAAAAATCAGAGATTGCACTATCGGCGTCAATTCCATCAATTTTATTGGCAACTAAAAAAGTGGCTTTTTGGCGAGAACGCAAGTGCTTAGCAATAGCATGATCGGCAGGCATTGCTCCAACTCTAGCATCAACCAAAAAAAGAACAATATCAGCTTCTTCTATGGCTTGTAAAGATTGTTCAGCCATAAAGCTTTCAACCCCATCTTCACTGCCATCAATACCGCCAGTATCAATCAAGATATACTCATGGCCCTTAATTTCTGCTCGTCCATACTTACGATCACGCGTTAATCCAGGAAAGTCCGCCACTAATGCATCTCGGGTTCTTGTTAACCGATTAAATAAAGTCGACTTTCCAACATTTGGACGACCAACAAGTGCTACAACAGGTACCATGTTTTTTCTCTAAATAACTTTTTATGTATTAATTCTTTGTAAAGGCGTAAATATCACCGTTTTTGGCTTGAACAACGATTTTATTGTCTACTACCAATGGTTTAGATATTAATCCGCTACTGCTTACTTGTGTTTTTGCGACAAGCTCGCCATTTTCAGCATTTAGCCAATATAGGTAACCTTCAAAATCACCAAATACAACATAATTTTGGTAAAGAACAGGATCAGTTAACTGGCGATGCGTAAAGTCTGATTGAGTCCAAAACACTGCCCCACCATTTTTTGCAATAGCTTGAACGTTGTCGTTTTGATCAATAACAAATAATCGATTGGTATCAACAGCAAAGCTATGAATAGAGCCAAGATCTTTACGCCAAACTGGTTGACCATCACTTAAATCAAGTGCAACAATACTACCATTATAACCAACTGAATAAACTAAATTCCCTTCAACGACAGGAGTTGAATCAACATCATTTAATTTTGCTATTTCAGTAGAGCCCGATGGCTGCGAAATTCGTTGCTGCCAAATTAATTGACCATCATTGATGTAGTAAGCATTTACTCGCCCATTGTCATCACCAAAAATCGCAGCCCCATGCGCAATTGTTGGTGTCGAATTACCTCGTAGCGATAATGCCGGAACTTCTAAGGATACATCCCACAAATTATCACCTGTATCACAATTTAGACCTTGAAGAATGCCACTTGCTGTGTGAATGATTAATTTATCTTCAGAAGATACAGGGCGAGCAAGCACTTCGCCTTTTACTGGTTTTTCCCATACTACTTTTCCGTCTTGACGATCTAATGCATACACAATAGCTCGTTCACTGCCAACATAAACATATTTATCGTCAGCACTTACACCGCCTGAAAACAGTGCGGTTTTACTACTAAAAAGCGTACTTTTTGATAGATTTACGTCCCACAATGTTTTACCGCTTGATAAGTCAATAGCTTTAACTTGCCCACTACGACTAGCTACATAAATAACATTATCATAATTAATCGGACCTAATAATGAATAAATATGAGTATTGCCTGCGGTGCTATTTTGCCATACTTGCTGAATAGTAAATTGGTTGTTTACCGTTGGTGATGGTGAAACTTGCACAATATCTTCTTCTTTGCCGAATAAAGAGCATCCAACCAGTGAAAACATGAAAACACCAGTAAAAAAATATTTAAATAACTTCATTGTATAGCCCCTTATAGCAGGATAAATTAATTTTTACTTTCTTCTGTTGCAGCTTGCTTTGCTTTAGCCTCTTGTTCGGCTTTTTCTTTAGCCGCCTGAGCATCTTGTTCCGCCTTTTCTTTGGCGGCTTGGGCTTCTTGTTCAGCTTGTTGTTTTGTTTTTAAATATTCAGCTTGATTCAGCTTCATTTTAATGGTTTCTTTTAAATCCGGGGTTGGTGAAGCGGTTAGCGCAACGTTGTAAGCATCGACCGCATCAGCATAACGCATCATTTTAACCAAGACATCACCTCTAAGATCGTTAATTACCGCTCCCCAACTTTCGTTAGTGACATGACTTAACGAAGCTAAGCTTTCTTGATATTGACCTTGTTGATATTGTAATCGTGCGATACGAATGTTAATAATCGTTTTAATCGGCTCTGAGTTAGTTTTCTTTAATGCGTCAGCTAATAAGGCTTGTGCGCCCTGGTAGTCTTTTAAAACTTCGACATAAAATTTAGCCGCACGTAAGTTAGCAAACACACCATAAACCGTATCGTTATCTTTAGCAAAAGAGACTAATTCATTAACAGAATCAGTTTTAGTATCATCTAATTCAGCAATTAGTTGCTCGTACTTATCTGAATATTCAATTGCCTTTTCAGCTTTATATGACTGCCAATAATGCCAACCATAAAAAACCAACAATCCGATCACCAGAACGGCAACTATAATTTTCCATCTTTTAGCAAAAAATCCTTTTATCTCTTCAAGTTGTTCTTCACTCGATAACTGATGACTCACGTTTTTCTCCTATTCTTTACTTAATCGCTAAACAAGTTTGAACAACTTCTTTTTGTGCTACTTCAACTTGTTCACCTGTTTGTAAATTTTTAACCATTACAGACTGATTAGCGAGTTCATTTTCGCCAATAATAATTGCTATTTTAGCACCTAATTTATCAGCTTTGGTAAATTGTTTTTTAAAATTACTACTACCATAATTTGTCATAATTCGCCAATTAGGTAGACTATCTCGTAATAATTCAGCAATATATTGTGCAACTGAAATGGTCTTTTCATCGCCTGATGAGATCATATACACATCAATTGAATTATTACAATTTAGTGATTGGTTAACGGCTTGAACCAATAATACTAAACGCTCAACACCCATTGCAAAACCAACCGCTGGCGTCGGTTGTCCACCAAGTTGACTCACTAACCCATCATAACGACCACCACCGCAGACTGTACCTTGCGCACCTAAGCTGCTAGTTACCCATTCAAATACAGTACGGTTGTAATAATCTAAACCACGAACTAATCGTTGGTTAATATTATATTTTATTCCAGCATTATCAAGTAAACGACATAATCCTTCAAAATGTTGTTTCGATTCTTCATCTAAATAATCAAACAATTTTGGCGCCTGATTAAGTAGCTCTTGTACAACAGGGTTTTTTGAGTCAAGGACACGTAATGGATTAGTATACATTCTACGTAAGCAGTCTTCATCCAATTTGTCTTTATATTGTTCTAAAAAAGCAACAAGTGCATTTCGATAATTGGCTCTTGCTTCAAGTGATCCAATTGAATTGAGTTCTAAAGACGTATGATTTTCAAGACCTAACGCTTTCCAAAAGCGTGCCGTTAAAAGGATAATTTCTGCATCAATGTTTGGTCCTTCAAGCCCAAAGACTTCAACACCAAATTGATGAAATTGACGATAACGTCCTTTTTGTGGTTTTTCATAACGAAAAGCCGGTCCTAAGTACCAAAGGCGTTGTTCTTGATTATAAAAAAGACCATGTTCAATACCTGCACGAACACAACCTGCAGTAATTTCGGGGCGTAGTGTGATACTTTCATCATTACGATCATTGAAAGTATACATTTCTTTTTCAACAATATCGGTGACCTCACCAACCGCTCGTTTAAATAGTGCAGTATCTTCAACAATTGGTGTTCTTATCTCATTATAGCCATAGCTATTTAAAACGCCTTTAACGATTTTTTCAATCTGTTGCCAACTTGCACTATCTGTTGGGAGCAAATCGTTCATTCCTCGTATAGATTGGATCTTTTTCTCTGTCATTTTATTTATTCGCTATTTAATAAAATTATAATTCCGTTGCTGCAATTCTGTTTTTCAATATTAATGCTTTAGCTCGAATTTTAGTTTCTAATTCATCAATCATTTTTTCATTATTAATACGGCCAATACGGACACCATCTTCATAAAAACCGCTTTTGTTATGACCGCCAGCAACCCCCATCGTTGAAGTTAACGCTTCCCCTGGACCGTTGACTACACAACCAATAATTGATACATCCATTGGTGTAATAATATCTTCTAACCGTTGTTCTAATGCATTGACTGTGCTAATGACATCAAACTCTTGGCGAGAACAGGTTGGGCACGCAATAAAATTAATACCACGAGACCGTATACGTAGTGATTTTAAAATATCAAATCCTACTTTCACTTCTTCAGTTGGATCGGCTGCTAAAGATACGCGAAGTGTATCGCCAATCCCTTCTGATAATAATAGACCTAATCCTATCGCTGATTTAACTGCGCCACTACGTATCCCTCCTGCTTCAGTAATACCTAAATGCAATGGCTGCCTAATTTGCTTAGCTAATAAGCGATAAGCATCAACAGCAGTAAACACGTCTGATGCTTTTACACTTACTTTAAATTGTTCAAAGTTAAATCGATCAAGTATATCCACATGGCGCATCGCAGATTCAACAATCGCTTGAGGTGTTGGTTCTCCATATTTTTCTTGAATATCTTTTTCAAGTGATCCAGAATTAACACCAATTCGTATAGGAATATTTTTGTCTTTAGCACAATCAACAACGGCGCGAATCCTTGTTTCATTTCCTATATTACCAGGATTAATTCTTAAACAATCAACACCGTATTCAGCAACCTTTAAAGCAATGCGATAATCAAAATGAATATCTGCAATAAGTGGTACTTTTGCTTGCTGTTTTATCAATTTAAACGCTTCAGCTGCATCCATCGTTGGAACAGATACTCGCACAATATCAACACCTACACGTTCAAGCGCTCGAATCTGAGCGATAGTCTTTTCAATATCTGTTGTACGAGTATTTGTCATCGATTGGACAGCAATAGGAGCACCACCACCTATAGGCACACTGCCAATATAAATTCGGGTAGATTCTCGTCTAATAATAGGTGAATCTTGATGACTCATAATATGCCTAATTGTATTACAAAATAATTAGCTAGCAATCTTAACAATATTTAAAGCAAATGTCTGTATGAGAATAATAAAATTTGCTAACTATTAATGTGACCAAAAGAAGATGGGGAGACATAATGACTGATTTCAATAAAATGACTTTCGTTGTCTTTATTCACATAATATAAAGTTACACTAAGTGTACAAAGAATAATCAATATCAATATAAATACAAAAATTGCGTTTCCTTGTTTTTTTCTAATAAACATTTGCGTTTGAGTTTTGTCTTTTTTTAGTTTCGCTTGTTTGCTTAATTCATTGATATAAGGTTGATAGTGTTCAGCTGATAATCCGACAATTTCAGCATAAGAACTGATATAGCTTTTTACAAAAACAAGAGGGGCATAAGGTAACTGGTCTTTTTCTATATCATCAACCACTGTTTTTCGCACATAAATTTTCTTGGCAATATCATCTTGGGTTAATCCCATTTGTTCTCGTAAATCTGCGAGTGTGGCACCTAATGAAATATTGTCCATTATCCCCTCATAAAGTAATACTAATGGTTAGTTAGTTCTATTTTATATATTTTCACATTTTTTACAATTAATCAATTCTTTTTGCACTAAACCACTGCGTCGGTTTTTCTATTTCGCTTTGCGCCGCAACTAATTGCAGTTCATATTCATCTTGTTTTAAAGTTTCAAGCATAACCGCATACACAGCAGAAGTCGTATGTTCAAAAGCTTCAACCGATGATTTACCAAGTAAAATATTTGCTAAAAACAGCCCACTAGTCATATCACCAACGCCAACTGGCTGCCTTACACCAAAATCGACAAGTGGGCGGTCAATATGCCATGCTTCGTTTTGAGTCACAAGCAACATTTCAAAACGATCATTTTTATATCCTGCACGGCTTAAATGTTTAACTAAAATTGCTTTTGGACCTTTTTTACATAACTCTCTACAAGCTAATATTGCTTCATCAACATTATTGATGCGTTGTTTACCATTTAGTTCTTCAAGCTCTAAAATATTTGGCGTCATCATATCGGCCATTGGTAAAGCGGTATTGCATAAAAATTCTGATACCCCCGGCGCAACAAAACACCCTTTTTCAGGATGACCCATTACAGGATCGCAAAGATAAATCGCATTTGGATTAACAGCTTTTACCTTTTTAACAATCTCGATAATGGCGTTGCCTTGTTCTGGCGAGCCCATATAACCACTTAATACCGCATCACAACGTTTGAGTTCATCAATTTGATTAATTCCATCCGCGATCTCTGTTAAATGAGACGCTGACATTACCGTTCCAGTCCATTGGCGATATTGAGTATGGTTAGAAAATTGTACAGTGTTTAAGGGCCAAACATTAACACCTAATCGACGCATAGGAAATTCTGCCGCACTATTTCCTGCATGACCAAATACAACATGGGACTGAATCGATAAAATATTTTTCATGAGATTAGCTCCAAATTAACAAGCAATAATATTTTTTACCTCGACGAAGTAAAGTATAACGATTAAAAAGCTTATTACTATCAGCAAAACGGTAATCTGTAGTTGTATTACGCTCACCATTAATTGAAATAGCATTGGATTCGATCATCGTTCTTGCCTGACCTCTCGACGGAGCAAACTGTGCATTAACGATAGCTTGTTGTAAATCAACATCACTTTCAACAGCTAATGTTGGCATACCATCTTGAGCTAATTGTTCAAAGTCAGCTTCGGATAAGTCAGTTAATTTGCCTGAAAACAAGCTTTCTGTAATTCGTTTTGCTGCAACAAGTCCTTCTTCACCATGAACTAAGCGTGTAACTTGTTCAGCAAGTACATACTGTGCTCGAGGTGCAACACCACTATTTTTATCTTCTTCTTCCAATGCATCAATTTCACTTAGAGGCATAAATGTGAAGAATTTTAAGAATCGATAAACATCAGCATCAGCAGTATTTATCCAGAATTGATAGAACTTATATGGGCTGGTCTTTTTAGGATCAAGCCATACTGCACCACTTTCAGTTTTACCAAATTTAGTGCCATCTGATTTAGTGATTAACGGCACAGTCAAACCATAAACTTGTTTTTGATGTAAGCGACGAGTTAAATCAATACCTGCGGTAATATTACCCCACTGATCAGACCCACCAATTTGTAAAACGACATCATGCGATTTATTCAAACAGGCAAAGTCATACGACTGTAGCAGGCTATAAGAAAATTCGGTAAATGAAATACCCACTTCATCACGATCAATACGTTGTTTCACAGACTCTTTATTGATCATTGAATTAACTGAAAAATACTTACCAACATCACGCAAAAAAGTTAGCACATTCATACCGCTAAACCAATCGTAGTTATTGGCAACAATCGCTGCATTTTCACCACAATTAAAATCTAAAAATGGAGAAACTTGTTGCTTAATTTTTTCACTCCATTCAACTACTGTCTCTTCAGTATTGAGTTTGCGTTCAACTGCTTTAAAACTCGGATCACCAATTAAACCTGTTGCACCACCAACTAAAGCAATCGGTTTATGTCCAGCTAGTTGGAAACGCTTTAAACAGAGTAATGGCACTAAATGACCAAGATGCAAACTATCGGCTGTAGGATCAAAACCACAATAAAGCGCAATAGGATTTTGTTCTATTAGTTCTATTAGAGCTTTTTCATCAGTAAGCTGAGCAATCAGCCCACGCTCTTGCAGTTGTTTGATCACATTTTTTGTCATGATATTTACCTATTAAATTTTTACGTTTATATTCTACTTTACTTTAAAATAAGACTTATTCTGTTTTGTTATGATAACGTTTATATGCTTGTTTAAAATGATCTTCCACTATTTCGTTAGGCTTTTTATCAAAAAGGCTAAAAATCACAATGGCAATAGAAGCAAATAAAAAGCCTGGAATAAGGGAATAGAGATTAAACCAATTAAAATTAATCCAAAGCAATACAGTTGCAGCTCCTACAATCATACCAGCTAATGCGCCATTACGTGTCATTCGAGACCAAAATACAGAAAAAACAATAATTGGACCAAACGCAGCACCAAAACCGGCCCAAGCATGGCTTACCAAATCAAGTACACTATTATTGGGATTTATCGCCAATAAAATAGCAATAACTGCAACCAATAACACCATAATACGACCGACCCAAACCAGTTCTTTTTGTTTTGCATTTGGTCTAAAAAATGCGCGATAAAAATCTTCGGTTAGTGCACTTGAACAAACAAGTAACTGACAGCTCAATGTGCTCATAACTGCCGCTAAAATAGCAGCCAACAAAACACCTGCTATCCAAGGGTTAAAAAGTAATTTTGACAATTCAATAAAAATACGTTCATGTTTACCGTCATTAATCAAATAAGCTAAATCAGGATGATGAGCAAAAAAGGCAATACCCAAAAAACCAACCGTAATAGCGCCAGCTAAACATAAAATCATCCATGTCATACTAATTCTACGGGCATTTTTCATTACATCGTGCGAATCGGCAGCCATAAACCGAGCTAAAATATGTGGCTGACCAAAATAACCAAGTCCCCAACCTAATAGTGAAATAATCGCAATAAAATCCATATGGGAAAATAAATTGATATAATCTGAATTAAGCGATTCAATATAAATCATTGCATCAGAAAACCCGCCAGCATTCACCATAACTATAATTGGCGTTAAAATGAGGGCAAACATCATTAAACTAGCTTGAATAGTATCAGTCCAACTTACCGCCAAAAATCCACCAATAAAGGTATAAATAATTGTTGCTCCAGCACCAGCTAACATTGCCCAACCATAACTCATACCAAATGTGCTTTCAAATAATTTAGCACCAGCAACAACACCTGATGCACAATAAATAGTAAAAAAGATAAGAATAATCACCGCTGAAATAATACGCAATAAAGAGCTTTTATCGTCGAATCGGCGAGCAAAATAGTCAGGTAATGTTAAAGAGTTATGATTAATTTCAGTAAAAACACGTAACCGTCCTGCAATAAGGAGCCAATTAAGGTAAGCACCGATTATTAAACCAATAGCAATCCAACTTTGTGAAATACCAAATAAAAAAACAGCACCTGGTAGCCCCATTAACAACCAGCCACTCATATCTGAAGCACCTGCTGAAAGTGCAGTCACAACACTACCGATACGACGCCCACCTAAAATATAATCACCAAAATTTTGCGTTGATCGAAACGCAAAAAAACCTATGGCAATCATGCCTAAAATGTATATAGCAAAGGTGACAATCATTGGTAAGGACATATTTAAAAAAAACCTTGTTTAATGAAATAAAAAATAGTTAGCTAGCTTATCATAAAATCATCATGCTAAAAAGCCGATGATTAGGAATGTAAATACTCAAATTTTTAAAACCGTACAAGGTTTAAAATAAATGTCATTAATAATTTATTATGGTAATAATTCATTTTATTATGTTAGTGTATATAAAAACTAAATATAATCTACAGATAAATAGTAAATAAAAGTATATAATATACAGTATGCTATTTTTAATATAATAACTTTGTGAAACAATCGACCAGAATACAAATTCTACAGAAATTAAAGGATCATATTAAAGATCCAACAACAGAGCTAGTTTATCAAACACCTTTTGAGCTACTAATCGCAGTGGTTCTTTCAGCGCAAGCAACTGATGTTAGCGTAAATAAAGCCACCAAACCATTATTTGCTATTGCAAATACTGCTGAGCAAATTCTAGCTCTTGGTGTTGATAATTTAAAAAGCTATATTCGAACAATTGGGCTTTATAATAGTAAAGCTGAAAATATAATAAAAACGTGCCAAATTTTAGTTGATAAGTATCAAGGTGAAGTACCTGAAGATTTTAATGCACTGATTGAATTACCTGGTGTTGGACGTAAAACGGCCAATGTTGTATTAAATACCGCTTTTGGTTGGCCAACTATTGCCGTTGATACTCACATATTTAGAGTAAGTAACCGTACAGGTTTTGCGCCAGGAAAAACCGTTGAAGCCGTTGAACAAAAATTGCTTAAAGTCGTTCCGGAAGAATACAAAATAAATTGTCACCATTGGTTCATTTTGCATGGTCGTTATACCTGTATTGCTAGAAAACCTCGGTGTGGTGCCTGTGTTATTGAAGACTTATGCGAATTTAAACAAAAAGTTTACCCAGAGTGAAAATCAATGCCAAATAAATTTAATTTAGATCAAGATGATATAGACTTATTCAAAAGTAGCATTGGTAATACCAAAAAACTTAAGCAAGATACCGTTATTCACAAACCATTAAAACGGTCTCAAAAAGCAATTGCTACAGAAAAACTAAAACATGAAAAGAACCACACTGAATTTTATTTTTCAGATGACTACCAACCATTATTGCAAGAAGATCCTATTCGCTATAGTCGAGAAAATGCCGATCCATACGAAGTTAAAAAATTATATCGTGGGTTTTATGAACCTGAGTTTTTTTTAGATTTACATGGACTGACTCAAAAAGAAGCCAAAAAAGAGATCGCTGCACTTATTGCTGCTTGTTTACGAGAAAACGCACATTGTGCCTGCATCATGTATGGACATGGAAAAAATATTTTAAAAAAACAGACACCCATGTGGCTAGCTCAACATCCGAATATTATCTGTTTTCATCAAGCCCCTAAAGAATTTGGCGGCAGTGCAGCATTACTTATTTTATTTGATACAATTAATAATTAAAAATAAATTTTAAACACATAAGGAATAACAACGTGAAAATATTAAAAAAAATAAAATACGTTTATCTACTTCTAATGCTTGCCATCTTTATTACTGCATGTAACGGACTTGATGCAATTCCCCCCGAAAAAAGTAACTATATTGGTACATGGCAAGGTGAATATATGGTGATAAGTATAGCTAAAGACGCCAGAGTTAATTACAAGTATAAAAAAGATGGGGTGACTAAAACCGTTGAAGGGCCGATACAAGAATTTATTGGAGATGATTTTGAAGTAGGAGTTTTAGGTATAAATTCTTTATTCAAAGTAAGTACGCCTCCTTATTTTGAGAACGGTCAATGGAAAATGGTTATTGACGATCAATTAGTTATCAAAACATCGGATTTAAAATCACTTTAAAATAAAAAAGCCAGCATAGTTGCGCTAGGCTGGCAAACATTGGAAGCAATGTGAGCAATGTCATACTTTTTCAGAAGCCTTTAAGGCTCTAATAAAGTACCACTTAATGATAATGATTATCATTACCTGAATCAAGCATTATTTTCTTTCCCTTGCAATAAAAAGTAAGGAATAACAAAAAAAGCAGGCAGTCCCTCTGCTTTTTTTAAGAAATTCACTCAATTATTTTAGATAAGGTAGATTAGGAAAAGATACCACAATAGCATTACCACTGATGATTATTTTTGATAAATAAATTCAACACCCTCTTCGTCACTTTCATCCCAATCATCAAATTCATCGTTATCATCAAAAGCGTCATCCATAGCCTGTTGATGATAATCATCCCACATAAATTCAACTTTTTCAGGCGATGATTCTTCTTGTTGCTCTTCTCGAGGATGTGCATTGATATATTCCATTAAATCCCAACATAAAGGTTTTACACCTTCATGATTGAATGCTGAAATGACATAATATTTTTCATTCCAGTTAAGTGCTTTAGCGATTTCTGCCGCGCGTTTAGCACTTTCTTCTTCACCTAAAACATCCATTTTATTAAATACCAACCAACGTGGTTTATTTGCTAGTTTTTCGCTATATTGATGAAGTTCTTGAATAATCACTTTAGCATTTTCAATTGGGTCTGATCCATCAATTGGGGCAATATCAATCAAATGAACTAACACACGACAACGTTCAAGATGTTTCAGAAAACGAATACCAAGCCCTGCACCATCTGATGCTCCTTCGATTAAACCAGGAATATCAGCAACGACAAAACTTTGTTCGTTATCCATCCTAACAACACCTAAACTTGGTACTAAGGTCGTAAAAGGATAGTCCGCCACTTTAGGCTTCGCCGCTGATACAGAACGAATAAAAGTTGATTTACCAGCATTTGGTAACCCTAACATACCCACATCGGCAAGCAATAATAATTCTAATAAAACATCACGTTTTTCACCTGGTGTACCATCTGTTTTTTGTCTTGGCGCACGATTAACTGATGACTTAAATCGTGCATTTCCAAGCCCATGAAATCCACCTTTCGCAACTAACACTTTTTGCTGATGATGGGTTAAATCGCCAATAATTTCACCTGTATACTTGTCAGTGATTCTTGTTCCAACAGGAACTTTAACAGTAATATCTTTTCCTCTTTTACCAGTACAATCTGAACCTTGTCCATTTTGTCCGCGTTCAGCCCGATAGTTTTTTTCAAACTGGAAATCAACCAATGTATTTAGATTCTCATCAGCAATAAAAAATACATCACCCCCATCACCACCGTCACCACCATCAGGACCGCCTTTTGGAATATACTTTTCCCGACGGAAACCAACGCAGCCATTACCTCCGTCACCTGCCTCGACTCGAATTGAAGCTTCATCTACAAATTTCATTATTCTTCCTCTTTCTTCTGGTTTATCAGCCAGCCTTTTCTTGGATGCCATAAATAATGCCCAACTGTTGCGAACATCGCACCAGCAACGACTGACACGGCGCCAATATAACCTAAAATATTTAAATACTGCATAGCAAATTTTTCTGGCCAAATTACAGCAAACATATCTGAAAAAATTAATGCAAACAATGGGGTTAGTGTTGTAATAGCACTAACTTGTGCAGCTTGCCAACGCTCCATTGCCATAACTAATGCGCCATAAGCAATAATGGTATTTAAGCCACAAAAGATAATAGCAAACAATTGAGTTGCATCGGCATTAGCTATTTTCGTTGGCGATGCAAATGGCCATAAAAATACAGTGCAAATAAGATAAATTAACCAAAGTAGCTGTTCTGCAGCTAATTTCCGTAATAACACTTTTTGGGCTAATGCATAACATGCCCATGAAATTGAAGCAAGTAAAGCAAGCCAGACACCAATGCCATAAGTAGACATATTAGCAAAAAGAACAGTAATATTTTTATTAAAAAATAGTCCTAGACCAATTAACAATACAGAAATACCAATTATCTGTGTTGGTCTCAATCGCTCTTTAAAAACAAAAGCGCTTGAAATCATAAATATCACAATACCCATTTGGCCAACAACTTGAGAAGTTGTTGCTGAAAGGTACTGAACTGCATTTGCAAATAGTGCAAAATTACCAAGTAAACCAAATCCAGCAATCATTAGTAAGATAAAACGTCGACGTTTTTTAAACATCGCTAAGTTAGGAAATTGTTTTTTATAAGCTAGCCATAACGTAATACCAACTGCAGAAATTGCTAGTCGTGACCACGCCAAAGTTAATGGATCAATAACCACTAATGCATATTTCATTGCAATTGGTACCAGTCCCCACAAAATTGCGGTTAACATGGCTAACGCAAAACCTAATTTAACATTTTGCTGTTTTATCATAATAAATAATATTATATAAATTTAAGAAATGAAAAAAGCCCCACAATGACTGTGAGGCTTCCATAACTTTTAAACCGTTTTTAATTAGCTATTAGCAACAACGCTAACATAACGGCGATTTTTAGGTCCTTTAACTTCAAATTTTACTTGCCCGTCAACTAAAGCAAATAAGGTATGGTCACGACCACAACCTACATTAGTGCCTGGGTGGAATTGAGTTCCACGTTGACGAACTAAAATATTACCGGCAAGAACTTCTTGAGAACCATAACGTTTAACACCTAAACGTTTACTTTGGGAATCACGACCATTACGTGATGAACCACCAGCCTTCTTATGTGCCATTGTTCGATACTCCTATTAAGCGATTGCAGTGATCTTCACATCAGTAAACCACTGACGGTGACCTTGTTGTTTACGATAGTGTTTACGACGACGGAATTTAACAATTTTCACTTTATCGCCACGACCGTGCTCAACAATTTCTGCTTTAACTGTTGCACCTTCAACAAACGGAGCACCAACTTTGATGTCTTCACCATTTGCTACCATTAAAACTTTATCGAAAACAATTTCTGAACCTGTTTCGACTTCAATTTTTTCCAAGCGAACGACTTGACCTTCGCTAACTCGGTGTTGTTTACCACCACTTTGGAAAACTGCGTACATACTTAACTCCGCAATAAAAAGCAGACGATTACTTGATTAAACATATATGTCTGCGAGATTAATCTTATAGGGCGTGAATTTTACGCAAAATTCATCCTTGTTGCAAGCGCTGTTTACTAAAAGATCGCAAAAAGTGACAAAAAAGATCAAATACATACTGTTTTCACGTTACAATAAACATAATTATTATTTATTGTCATAAATATTCATCATAAATAAAAATCTAAGCATCAATAATATGCCAAAAATAAAAATTCACTACACAGCGTCAATTATTAATCGCCTAACGTTATTAATGTTTTTTTTAGGGATCACGGTTTTATTAGCACTATCGTTTTCAACTCAGGTAGCCAATGATACGAAAGGTGGGGCATACATGGTTAATCAGCTAGGTTTATTGAGAATGAAAAATTACCAACTACTTAGCATGATTCCCCTCAACAAAAAAGAGTATGACCGTTTAAATATTTTTATTGATATTTCTTCATCACAGCAACATTTAATGATTTTGAAACGCTACGGATTAATAAATGAATTTAATCAATTAAAAACTGACTGGCAAACTCAACTTGTACCTAAAATCCAACAGGCAAAAAAAATTGATGATATAAAAGCAGACATAGACAACTATGTAGTTCATATCAATCATCTAGTACAAAAGATTGATCAAAAAACTGAAAACAAAATTTATTATATTTCTCAGCTACAACAATTATTTATAGTTATCATTATATGCTTTTTGATTATTCAAATTTATTACTTACGTTACTATCTCCTTGCCCCGTGGAAAAAACTTGTTGAAATGGCTGAGGCAATTACTAATCACGATTTTAGCCAACGTTTTAATATTAAATTGAAAAAAAACGAGTTTGATCTATTAGGACATGCTTTCAATAAAATGTCAGCTCAAATTGAATCACAATATTTATTACTAGAAAAGCAAGTTGCAGAAAAAACAGCTAGATTACAGCAAACCAATAAAATGATTTTGTTCCAATATCAAGCAACCAAGAAACTATATACTTCAGCGCCATTATGTGAACGTTGTTTAAAAATCTTGCGAGAACTAGAAGAATTAGTCCCATTAAGACAATTTCAAATACGCTTTTATGAATCAGAGGATCCTAAACATTATCAACAAATCAGTTACAATAATGAACAAAAATTACCTTATTGCCAAAACACCAAATGCAATGCTTGTTTGATCCCATCAAAAACTAATTCCCCAAAAGGGGGGCAGCGTTATTGGTATCTTCAAGAAAACGAACAAAAATATGGGATATTATTTGCTTTTCAGCCAACAGAAATAATACTGACCGATGAACAAGAAAACTTAATTATGGGGCTTATTGAGCAAATCACTACCGCAATAAAACTAGATAAACAAATAGAACAACAAAAACAATATTTATTAATGAACGAACGCTCAGCGATGGCTAGAGAGCTACATGATTCCATAGCTCAATCATTATCTTGCTTAAAAATACACCTTAGCTGTTTACAAATGCAATCTGACTTAACATCACAAAACAGTATTGAGTTACTCGCAATGATGCGCAAAGAGGTCAATATTACCTACTCTCAACTAAGAGAGCTGATTACTTCATTTCGTTTACGTTTAAACCAAACAGGGTTTTATACCAATTTAATGGAATTAATTGAAGAATTTAATGAAAAATTACCATTCAATATTCAATTTGAATACCAATTGCCTTTAAATATTATCAATAGTAAATATACCTTTCATTTGCTACAAATTATTCGAGAAGCACTTAATAATATATATAAACACGCTAAAGCTACACATGTTATTGTTAGTTTAAAAATGGATGAAGATAACATTATTACTATTCACATAGAAGATAATGGCATTGGTTTACAAAATGATATTAAACAAGATAACCACTATGGATTGATTATTATGCGAGACAGAGTTGAAATATTAAATGGTAATTTAACAATAAATAGCCTTCCTCACAAAGGAACACAAATTGTGGTAACATTTAAGGCTAATAAAACCATTCCATTTCAGATAATAGAGACAATAAAAAATGGAGCAAATACCTAGTTCAATACTTCTTATTGATGATCACCCTATGTTAAGAAATGGCGTAAAACAGTTAATAAATACAGTAAACCATTTTCAAATCGTAGGAGAAACTGGCTCGGGAATAGAGGGCGTTAAATTAGCACTAGAGCTTGATCCAGATATCATTTTACTTGATATCAATATGCAAGATGTTAGTGGATTAGAAATATTACGTTATTTGCGAGAAAAGAACATATCTAGCCGCATCATTATGTTCACCGTATCAGATGCGAAAGAAGATATCATCACAGCACTAAAAACCGGTGCTGATGGCTATTTACTAAAAGACATGGAACCAGAAGATTTTCTCATTTCATTAAAAGAAATTTCGATTGGAAAAGTTATTATGGATGATGCGATTTCACACATTATCCTCAATTATTTACGTTATGGAGAAGAGCCAACCACCTCAAAAATTCATGATGTGAGTTTATTGACACCAAGAGAGAATGAAATTTTCAACTTATTAGTTCAAGGCTTATCAAACAAATTGATTGCAAAAGAGCTTGGCATCGTTGAGAGCACTGTAAAAGTACACATTAAAAGCATATTTAAAAAACTTAATTTTAAATCACGAATGGAAATGACTGTATGGTATTTACAAAGTAAGGAATAAACTTATTCACCGAAAAGTGCTTGTATCCGATTTTCCTCTTGATTTTGGGTAATTTCAACTGAACTTGGTTGAGTAGTGAAACAAGGCGAAAGACTTATTTGAAAAAGCTTTTGTCATCAATCTGAAACCACTCGCATAACGAGTGGTTTATATTGAAATGTATCTGTTGTATTAACGGTAGAATTACATCATTCCGCCCATACCACCCATGCCGCCCATACCACCAGCAGCACCTAAATCAGCTTTATCATCTTTAGGTAGGTCAGTTACCATACATTCAGTTGTAATCATAAGACCAGCAACAGACGCAGCATATTGTAATGCGCTACGAGTTACTTTAGTTGGATCTAAAATACCCATTGCAATCATATCGCCATATTCTTCAGTAGCAGCATTATAACCATAGTTACCTTTACCGCCTTTAACTGCGTTAACTACAACTGATGCTTCTTCACCACAGTTAGTAACGATTTGACGTAATGGAGCTTCCATAGCACGTAGTGCAACTTTAATACCTACGTTCTGATCTTCGTTAGTACCTTTAAGGTCTAAAATTGCTGATGCTGCACGAACTAAAGCAACACCACCACCAGCAACAACACCTTCTTCAACCGCTGCACGAGTTGCGTGTAATGCATCTTCAACACGAGCTTTTTTCTCTTTCATTTCAACTTCAGTAGCTGCGCCAACTTTAATCACAGCAACACCACCTGCAAGTTTAGCAACACGTTCTTGAAGTTTTTCTTTATCGTAATCAGACGTTGACTCTTCAATTTGTTTACGAATTTGTTCAACGCGAGCAGCAATTAAAGACTCTTCACCAACACCATCAATGATAGTCGTATTATCTTTATTGATAACAACACGTTTTGCTTGACCTAAATCTTCAAGAGTGGCTTTCTCAAGCTCTAAACCAATTTCTTCTGAAATTACAGTACCTGCAGTTAAGATTGCAATATCTTGTAACATCGCTTTACGACGATCACCAAAGCCAGGCGCTTTAACCGCAGCAACTTTAACAATACCACGCATAGTGTTAACTACTAATGTTGCAAGCGCTTCACCTTCAACATCTTCAGCAATTATTAATAATGATTTACCTGCTTTAGCAACAGCTTCTAACACAGGTAATAATTCACGAATATTAGATACTTTCTTATCAGCTAATAAAATATATGGATTGTCTAATTCAACTGTTGCTGTTTCTGGTTTGTTGATGAAATATGGAGATAAATAACCTCGGTCAAACTGCATACCTTCAACGACATCAAGGTCATCTTCTAAACCAGTACCATCTTCAACAGTGATAACGCCTTCTTTACCCACTTTTTCCATAGCTTCTGCAATTAAAGAACCTACAGTCTCATCTGAGTTAGCTGAAATAGTACCTACTTGAGCAATTGCTTTAGAATCAGCACAAGGAGAAGATAATTTTTTAAGCTCTTCTACAGCTGCAACAACGGCTTTATCAATACCACGCTTTAAATCCATTGGATTCATACCAGCAGCAACAGCTTTCAAACCTTCATTAACAATTGCTTGAGCAAGTACTGTTGCAGTAGTTGTACCGTCACCTGCCGCATCATTTGCTTTAGATGCAACTTCTTTAACCATTTGTGCACCCATGTTTTCGAATTTATCTTCTAATTCGATTTCACGAGCTACAGAAACACCATCTTTAGTAATGGTTGGTGCACCAAATGATTTATCTAATACTACATTACGACCTTTTGGACCTAAAGTCACTTTAACTGCATCAGCTAACACATTAACGCCTTGAAGCATTTTAACGCGAGCATCATTACCAAATTTTACATCTTTAGCTGCCATTTCCGTCTTTCTCCTAAATTCTGTATATAAGTTAAACTATTTACTAATTATGCTTGAACAATGGCTAAAATATCGCTTTCTGATAAGATAAGCACTTCTTCATTATCGATTTTTTCTGTTTTAACGCCATATCCTTCATTAAAAATCACGATATCACCAACTTTAACATCTAACGGCTGAACTTGGCCATTTTCTAAAATGCGACCATTACCTACAGCTAAAACCTCGCCACGAGTTGATTTACCTGCAGCCGATCCAGTTAACACAATACCGCCAGCTGATTTTGATTCTACTTCTTTGCGTTTAATGATCACACGATCATGCAATGGACGAATTTTCATTAGTTATCTCCTAGCACTAATTTTTAAATAGATAATTATTAAAAATAAATCATAAAATTACGATTTTATAATATAGTTCACTTTACATGGGGTTTATTTTAAAATCTTCAAGAGGATAAAATAAAAAAAAGTTTAATTGATTGTTTATTCGTCATCCTTATGTTTAAACTCGCCTTCAATAATATCATTATTCTGATCAAACATTTGTGACGATGCAAATTTTGATTTAATTGGCATTTTTCGAACAATAAACTTCACAATATGCTCTTGAACATTAGGTATTAATAGCACAGCCCCTAAAATATCGGTCAAAAAACCTGGAATAAGCAATAAAAAACCTGCAAAAAGTAAAGCGACACTTTTAATTATTTCATCTTTAGGGCTTTGATTATTAGCTATCTTTTGCTTCATAATACTAAAATTCTTTAAACCCTGAGTTTTAACTAATGAAAATCCAAGAATTGATGTTGCAATAATACAAATTAAAGCAAAAAAAACACCAATTGAATTTGCAACTGTTATAAAAAAACTAATCTCAAAATAAACGTAAACAAAAAAGATAATAAAACCAATAAGTCGCATATAACAATTCCTATAAACTTAAAAACAAATTAGTAAAAATTTGCTATTAATATGAAGATGATTAGCTAATTTTCAACCAAACAATACCTGTTTTTAAAAATATCTTGCAAAAGGGATTGACGGATAATCGTAAATCGTGTTTAATGTTCATCCATTGTTGCCCGGATAGCTCAGTCGGTAGAGCAGGGGATTGAAAATCCCCGTGTCCGTGGTTCGATTCCGCGTCCGGGCACCAATCACCAAATTCTAAGACCTGCTTCTAGCAGGTTTTTTTATATCTAAAGCCTTTTCAAATAAGCCTTTCACCTTGTTTCACTACTCAACCGAATTCAACTGAAATTACCCCAAATCAAGCGAAAAATCGGATACAAACCCGGATACATTTGGTTCGATAATGGCGTGTATCCATAAAATGGCTTTAAAGCCTTTGTTTGTAATGCTTAAGAGAAATTGCTTTTATCTAATTTATGCTGAACTGATTTATAATGCTCACTAATTAATACTTCCAATAAACGTTGTTGACTATATTGGTAATGGTCTAATAGTTGGTCAAGTTGTTCTTTTATTTTTATATCAAGTTGAACGTTGATTGATTTAACACCTTCCTTCTCTCTAAATTTTTTTTGACTTAAGGCTTTTTTATAATCAATACAAAATACTTTGTGTGTATCTTCGTTACATGCATAGAAATAATCATGGATAATAAAAATAGCATGATATTTTTCCGCAATACTTGTTGGCACTATGTAATTCATATATAGATCGTATTGCCAAGGCGATTTATTTTTCAGTTTTGTTAAAATATAGTTCCATGTCCAATTAATTTGTTGTTCATCATCAATTGAAAACTTAAAAGGAACTTTGATTTTTTCAATAATTGACCATGCTGATTTTATATTATTAATCGCTATAAAACGTATGTCATCATTGTTTAATGATGCAATATATTCTTTAACGATTTTCGCTCGCATGTCAGAACTAGATGGGATAAGTTTTAATGGTGTATTGATTAAATCTGTGGCGAGTGGAGGCATTGTCGGAGGGCAAGGGTTTATTCTTATAATATCATCATCTATTTTTACTTGATTTAGCATAATAGATAGCCATGAATAATAGCATAATCTATCATTTTCTAACCAACTAAAGTCATCAATATCTTGCTTACATGAAGCAATCATTTCATTAATAAATTTGTTTAATTCTTTTTCATCATAATGTAAAGATAAAATATAGTGATTTAAAAAATCACAGTATTCTGATGGTGTTCTAATTTTATATCCAGGACGTATGATTGGTCTCCCAAACTTTCGCATATAATTATCAATATAGTGGTTATATTTTTTACATATATTTAAATTTGATTCTGATATGTATTTTATATTTTGGGGTGGGACAGAATAGTTCATAAATTACTCTTAAATTTTATTTTGATTAATAATTAAACTATCACTAAGTAATATTTATGTAAATAAATAATCTAAAACAAAAAGATAATCTGTGTTATTAACATAAAATTTTTATGGAAATATAATAATATTATTATCAATAAATGTAGGGGAAAATATAGTTATAATGGTGATCATTAACGCTCATCTCGTGCTTTTAGAGTAATTTTTATTATATGTTTAATCTTAATTGAGCTTTTAAAGTGAAATTTGTTACCTTACTGTTGTTTGAGATAGTGAATTAAGGTTAATTAATATTATTATATAGAAGTCAGTAGTACCCTATCTGAGTAAACCATCAGTTACTAAAACAGTAAAAAAATAATCTTGCTCCTTATCAAATAACTCTAATTTGATAAGGGCAACTACATGCAAAATAAAAACTTTACTATTAATAAACAGCTCAATCAGAAACTAATTACACACCTAAATAAGCTACAAGATAGATACTCAAAAATTTTACCAATCCGAATCGACATTCATTATGCTAAGGATGATGAGTTCAATACTGATATTGAAACAACCAAAAAAGAAATAATGTACTTCCTCTATCAAGCTATGCAACTTGAACTTGATATTGTAGGGTATGCTGTTGTTATGGAATTTAATCAGAATGAACATATCCATTTTCATTCTGTTTTTTATGTAAATGGTCAAAAAAGACAAAAATACTATCCTATTTACGTTGCTCTGGAACGTGCATGGTATGAACTGACTAAAGGTTATTTATATGATTGTCAGCGGAATAATTATCATATTAATGGGCTAAGGGTGATAAATCATCACGATGATGAAGCATTTCGTTCTGTTTGTTATATGCTTAGTTATTTAGCTAAAACAGAACAGAAATCATTTTTTAAAAAGTGTTATAGCGATTGTCTATTTTTAAGTGAAGTCCCACCTCCAAGTCATCGAGGAAAACCTAGAACACTTGGTCTGAATAAATTTTTAATTTCTTCCCCTATTTAGTAACCCCAAAAAAACATTTCCTTCATTTTGGAAAATCACTATGAATCTTAAAAAAATACGTTTATACAAATCAGTCAACAAAACAGGCTAATTGATATAGATCCAATTCATATAAAGGAATAAAAAATGGACAACTACTATGACCTAATACTAAATAAGCTAAGAGCTCATCATAGATCGTTACTTACAAATTATGGGAAGTTATATCCAGTCAGAATGGATTTTGCCTATCATGACGATGCCTATCAGAGGCAATATGGAATAGATGCGTATATGGATATGTTGAACTTGTCTGATTTAACATTACTTTCCAATCATATTCTTAGCATTGTTTGGGTAATGGCTTTTAATAAACAATACGGCTTTTATTTTCCAACCATGTTGTACTTTAGCTCAGAACAATATGCAAATTATAACGTTATTATGAATTCCGTTACCAATCTTTGGAAGAATGAAACTGATGGATATGGTATTAATGTTGAAAAAAAACTAACTAAGAATGCTTTATCTGAGTTAGCACAACTTTCGTCGAAGAAACATGATCCTCTTCATGCTTTGTATATTAACAGCATGCATACTCTCAACCAAATTAATTGATCGTTTATAACGATCAATTAGATCTTAACTGATCGTTATAAACGATATGACAGTGCACAATATATTTCTAATAATAATGATGTATTTTAATTCAATAATAATTTAAGGAGATAAAATGGTTAGATCTGATTGTGGCGAATGTAATAAAATTTTTATTAAATATATATTATTTATATTAATTAGTATATCGAGCGCATTTAGTGGTATTTGTGAAGCAAGTATGCCTCCAGCCTGTGATAGTAAAGAAACGGAAAAAGTCTTACTGTCGTTGGCACGTAAATATATTGATCCATTTTGGATAGGAAAGAACCGCCGATTTACAGGTACTCAAACAATTAGCGCAAACAAAGAAGCAGAAGAATACCAATGCCGTACTCGTTTTTTGTACACGATGGTAGGGGACTCTAAAAATCATGTCATAACTTACACTATTTATTGGAATGATCCAGTAAAAAAACGATTTTCAGTAGAACTAAATAGTATTAGCAATAATCATTAAGTTTATTCGTGAGGCAAACTCATTTATCCTGTTTGCTTCATATTTCTCCAATATATTAACTACACTCTTATTATAAATAATTTTAAATAGATATCATTAGTTGAACATACCAATATGTCCGTTCAATTAACATTTTTATAAGGAGTGTACCATGTTAAATCGTCAAATATTACAAAACACCTTATTTTATTTATTAGAGCCTTCTTACAATCATTTTCATTCTTTATTTAAATCGACAAATAAGGAAGCATGATATGTCAGATAAATTACCTTTACTACTTGATAAACTCTATCAGCTTTGTTTGACTGGTGGTTATGGTTTTTCCTCTGCTTATACATTAGCCGAGCAACATAAAGCCAATTTTCCTTTACATTCAGATAATCTTGATAAACTAATCAAACATGAAACAGACAAAGCAACAACTACAGGTTTTATCACAGGGTTAGGCGGGATTGCAAGTTTACCTATAACTTTGCCAACAAACGCCTTAAGTGTCTTGTTTATTCAAATGAGGCTCGTTACAACCATTGCTATCTTGCAAGGTCATGATGTGTATGATGAAAGAATTAAAATCTTAATTTTCTTATCATTATGTGTGATGGCAAGCAAGTTAAGATTACAGCAGTTTTGTTTAGCTACATTGATGAAACAGCCAAATGAAGTAATTCGTAAAATAAGCCTATCGGTCATTAAACAGCTTATTAGTATTATAAGTGCAAAGCATAGCTTAAAGTTAATTAAAGTGATCCCGATTTTTGGTGGTGTGATGGGAGCTGTTGTTGATCGCATTATTACTTATCGCATTGGCCAATTTGCTAAAAAACAATTTAATCAAAGCTATTAGTTGAATAACACTAATAATTCCATTACTTAAAAATTCACCTATTTATAAATTTACCTCATTAATTTCAGTTTTTACATGAAGGACATTATGCTTTGCTCAATCTTAACAGGAGAAAAAATGAAAACTTCCTATTCAACAAAGCGCATTGTGACAACAGCGTTAAAATTGCTCGAAAAGCAGATGAAAATAGAAAAAAATCAGTTCACTAAAACAAAACAGGTTATTGATTATCTTAGAATAAAATTAACACAAAAAGAACGAGAACACTTTGTTGCTATGTACCTAAATAATCAACATCAGTTAATTAAAGTAGAAACACTTTTTATGGGTACAATTAACTCTGTGGAAATCCATCCTAGAGAAATAATTAAACAAGCACTTAAGTATAATGCAGCAGCAGTTATTTTTGCCCATAATCATCCATCAGGCGAATCGCAACCCAGTAATGCAGATCGTAATATCAATCAAAAGCTAACAGAAATATTAAATATCGTTGGTATCCGAGTATTAGATCACATTGTGATTGGTCAACAATCATATTTTTCCTTTGCTGAACAAGTGAATGAGTAATTTTTGAAAATTTATTTAATATTTATTGATCGTTTCTAACGATCAATAAGATCTTATTGATCTGTTTAAACGATATGACTTTACTTTAACGATCAGTGAAAATTAAAAAACTAAATTGAAATATTCTTGAATAAAAAATTAATAATGGAGAGTATTTTTATTATGAAAAATACCTTGCTGGAGTTTTTAACTAAAAATAATTTTTATGGCAGTGAAAAAATTTATTTAGCACCAACAATACCGAATACAAAGTTATCAAATGCACTATCTTGTTATGGTCAAGGATTAAGACCTGAAGAAATTTATATATTAATTGATAATACTGTATTTGGTGGGGCTAAAGATGGTGTATTAATTACAAATAATGAAATGATTTTTAAAGAACCTTTTGAATCTCCTATTAGAATAAATTTTTCTGATATAAAAAAAATTCACTCAGAAAAATCTAATATATTTATTAATGGTTCTAAGTTAATCGCTTTATCAATGCCTAATGCATCCGATATTTACCGTTTATGTTTACTATTACAATTATTTATTGAACAACAAAATGAAAAACAAGAAGAATCACTAGACACCTCACAAACAACAATTTTTTCCGATAAAAACTGCCAATTTATAAATAACAAAAGCCATACAAACTCTACCGTTGAATCTAATGAGATTGAGCAAGCCACTAACGATTCATTAAATCAAATAGATAAAGGTGTAGCATTCAAGTATATTCCATCCGATGAAATTTATAATTTATTATGTAAGATAAAATTAGTCAGCTCAATTTCTACAATCTTTTTTTTAGACAAAAGAGAAAGCCCTCATACTTACATTTGTAATGAATTTATAAATATTGTTGTTTCATTTGTAAAACAATTCAGAAATAAAATTATAGAAAAAAAACAAGTTAGAGAATTAAAAAATGATATTGCTACCGTTGAAATGCAAGCTTTTGCTTGTTTTTTAATTATATTTAATATTCGATATCGAGGCGTTGATGAAAGGCTATGTCAACAAATAGCCAATGAAAGCATAAGATCATTGCCAAGTATAAATAATAATCGATACTCACAACACCTTTTATCTATTATCCAAACATATGACGATATCAATGGAGAAGAAGAAATTATTTTAAAATTTATTATCCGTTTAACTCTTACTAATTTGCTAGAAAAATCACTTTCTGATTTATCAAGCATTAGAGAACATTATACAGATACTGAAATCGAAAAGAGCATTATTACTTTGTCTTCAAATCTTGATCCAGAATTTAGCAGTCTATTTAATCAATTGACTAATCAAATTTCAAATTTTGTTAGTCAAATATTTAACACATTTAATTATCATTAATTTTTAAAATCAGGAATGAAAAATGTTTAAAAAAATTATTTTCGCTTATCTTGTTATTGCTTTCTTAGTTGCCACTTATAACTACTTTACCCTTCCTTCAAATGGTAATACTCCTTATATGCTTGGAGTTGCATCAGCAAAAGGAATTTCGTGGTTATTCAGATTGTTCTAAAGGTATAACATGAAAAAAATAATTCTAATAATCATTTTATCCTGTTTGCTATTGCAAGGATGCTCTGATCCAAAATCAGATGCTATCAAAAATATGAAAGATGGTTGTATTCTTGCAACCGATTATTCAAATCGTTCAATTAAATATTGTGAATGTATTGCTGAGCATTCAGTTTCTCAATTAAACGAAAAAGAAATTGAAATATTTAATAAAGCAACAAATAAATTTACACAACAAGATCTTATACACGTTCAAGAAATTTTTTCAAAAATAACAGAAAAAAATTTAGAATCAAAATGCCAATACTAATTTTCAAAAGTATTACTTAGCTGATTAAAATCTACATAAGATGAAAGGAATAACAAAATGTTTAAAATAACCTCTAATTTACTCATAGCTATATCTCTATTATTTGCGGGAGGCTCATTTGCAAATAACAATCCTTACCAAGATAGCCAAATACATACAAATGAATCTCAATTAAGTCAAATGGAACCAATACCACAATATAATTATGTTCCAGTCTATCCTGAACGTTTAAAAACTTTTAATGAATTACTTAAAAAGGAAATACAACATAAAAAAATTACTTTAGACCAAGTTCAATGTATTGATGTTAAGGAAGGAGGATTATGTGAACCTCAAAAAGTAGTTGTTAGATTGGAGTTCGATCTTAGCTATGTTCTTATTGATGGTAAAACTGAAAAAGATGTTCGACTATGGGATATGGATAATACTGATAGACGAGATGCATTTATTGATATTATTGAAGACGATCTTGATAGCTGGTTAAACACTCATGGGCTTCCAATTCGTTCAAGTCGTGATCATGTATTTGCCTTAACTTTAGAAGCTAGGAAATGGTTTAAAGATGCTCCATTTTACGTTGTTGGTCTACAACCAACAAAAGTTGAATATATCACTTATAAATATACTGAACCAGGGTTATCTAGAGTAGATGATGCAAACCAATACAATAAAAGTCCTTTTTAATCTTAATACTTCAAATAAAGTATATCTATTAATTTAATAAACAGCAGTAGGAAACAAAACTATGAAGCATTTAATTGTATTATTTTTATCTATTGTATTTTCAATTAGTGTGGCAAATGCACAAAATAATGATGATATTAAACAAGAAAGATTAAATCAACATTTAGCAGTTATCAAAAATGGAGTTGATACTATACTTGTTCCTGTTAAGTTTAATGGGATACGTGACTATTATAATAATGCTGACATTGTTACAGTTATATTTGAATTACGTTATGGCTTTTTAAATAAAGAACAAAAAGATAAGTTTTGGGAAGAAAAATCAAAAGATGGCTCACTTAAAGCTTGGGAGTCTGAAGTCATCGATGGTTTAACAAATAATATTACAGGAAGATTTGACGTGGAAGGCGATACTGATATATCAGTTGACTACAGTAAAACACGTGAAATGGTTTACAACTATACTAAAGACGCTAAAAAATACTTTAAGAGTAATAACATACCCGCCTATGTAATTAGTTTTCAACCTATTTTAGTATCTTACGAAAAATTCACTATTACCGATCCTAACTTATATCCAGATGAAAAACTCATAAGTGACTATTAATCAATAATCTTAACTAATTTTTAAATAAGGACTAAGTGACCATGAAAAAACTTATTATAACTACAATTCTATTATTTATTGATAGATAATGTGTTCCTATTTTGGAGATCAATTAAAACCATTAATAGATATTCTTATTGTTAAATAGTAAAAAAATATTGTTGTTACCTATCTATTGAATGTAATTAACCCACATCACTCAATAGAGGTACAACAATGTCAACATTCTTATCCCCTTTGGATGCACAAACACATCCAGATTACCTAATTGATATGAAATATATCACCACACTCACAGGCATGACAGATAAATGGTTTTATGCCTTGATAAAACAAAATAAATTTCCACCTCCTATTAAACTAGGAAGATCCTCGCGTTGGCGTCTGAAAGAGGTTGAAGCATGGATAAAGACCAAAGCTAATTAACAGTTAAATGTCCTATTAACCAAAGCCGCATAGTCAAATATGTGGCTTTTTTTATGTCTAAATTTCTATAATTGAGGAATTTCGTTATGTCCTTAACTGATTTAAAAATAAAATCAGCCAAACCACACGATAAACAATATAAACTTTCTGATGGTGATGGTTTATTTTTGCTTGTTCACTCCAACGGTTCTAAATATTGGCGCTTTCGCTATTATTTTAATGCTAAAGAAAAATTAATGTCGATAGGCCAATATCCTAATGTCTTATTAAGCGAAGCTAGAAGGCTACGAGATGAAGCCAAATCATTACTAGCTAGAAATATTGACCCACAGGTAGAAAAGAAAGCAAAACAATTTGAAGATGAAATACAAGTTACTTTTGAACAAGTTGCTCGTAAATGGTGTACCAATAATAAAACTTGGTCTGAGCCACATAGAGCAAAAGTACTACGAACATTAGAATTGTATTTATTCCCAAAAATTGGCGCTTATTCTATTTCAGCATTAACTACTCGTCAGTTAATTGTTCCAATTAAAGCTGTTGAAGAGCAGGGGCGTTTTGAAGTCGCTAGCCGATTACAACAACGTACTTCAGCAATAATGCGCTATGCAGTACAAAATGGTTATATTTCTTATAACCCTGCTCAAGATTTAAAAGGGGTAGTGAGTAAAGTAAAAGTGAATCATCGCCCTGCACTTGAACTCGAACAAATACCTGAACTTTTAGAACGCATTGATAATTTTAAAGGACGAGAGTTAACCAAATTAGCAATTAAACTTTCTCTACTTATATTTATTCGTTCTAGTGAACTACGATTTGCTCGTTGGTCAGAAATTGATTTCGATAAAAAGATTTGGACTATTCCTGCTGAAAGGGAGGAAATTGATGGTGTACCTCATTCTCACCGAGGTTCAAAAATGAAAACGCCTCATTTAGTTCCGCTCAGCGATCAAGCAATTGATGTTTTAAAACAAATACATGAAATTAGTGGAATGTATGAACTGGTATTTATTGGTGATCATTCTGCAAGAAAACCAATGAGCGAAAACACAATCAACAAAGCATTACGTACTATGGGGTATGATACAAAAACAGAACTTTGTGGACATGGTTTTAGAACTATGGCTTGTAGTGCATTGGTTGAATCGAATTTATGGTCACGAGATGCAGTTGAACGCCAGATGAGTCATCAAGAACGTAACGGCGTTAGAGCCGCTTATATCCATAAAGCACAACACATTATCGAACGAACTAAAATGGTTCAATGGTGGGCTGATTACTTAGATTCAATCCGCACTGAGTTTATTATGCCTTATGAGTTCAAAACAAATTAAAAAAACACCTCACTGTTTAATTCATTTCTCAATATCAATTAATATCAAAAAATTAAGGAATTGTTTATGCAAATATTACCTAGTGTATCATCATGCCTAAAATCCACTGCGGTGGGTTCTGGTATGATCTCAGTATTTATCACCAATTTAGAAAAATATAACGAAGGACAATTGATTGGTGAATGGCTAGAGCTACCAACAACACCAGAAAAAGTAATACAATGCTTTAAACAAATTGGCATTGATAGTGTTAATTACAAAGAGTTCTTTTTAAGTGGTTACAAATCGTCTATATATGGCATAACAAATTATATCTCTGAAAATAACAATCTTAATGAACTAAATTATTTAGCCTGTAAACTTGACGAATTAAGTCATGATGAAATGGAAATCTATGAAGCAGCAATTGATATTGGCGGATACGTTAATTCAATTGCTGATTTAATTAACCTAGCAGATAATCTAGATTGCTTTCAATGTCTATATAACATCAGCAATGAATATGATTTAGGTTTCTACTGGATTGCTGAAAGTGGTTGTTATAGTTTAAAAGAACTTGGTAACTTAACTAATTACTTTGATTACGAACGATATGGCCATGATATTGCACTTGAACAAAGTGGCACATTTTATTCTGGTAATTATATCTATTATACAGGTGAAATTTTTAGTTCCGATTACGATGGTAAAAACGTTCCTGAAGAGTATTGTATTTCTACTATAAATGTATTGGATGATTAGTTATTCCCTTTATAAAGCTTATTTAAAGCTTTATAAAGGGAATTCATTAGTGATTTAAATTTTTGTTTTTGGTACTACTTTTATCTTGTTATGTATAAATTTTGTGAACTATTTCACAAGACGATGAAAACAGAATGTTTTGATATTTTATTTCGACGTAAGATTTACACGCAATTATGTGAAATACAAAACGATATTGAACAATGGTTTGATCTTTACAATCGAGAAAGAGCACACTCTGGAAAATATTGTTATGGAAAGACACCATGGCAAACCTGGAACGGAGCAAAAGGATTGGTTAAGGAAAAGCAATTGGAGAATTTATTTTACTCATCGGCTTTCATTTTAACAAAATGTGTGTCCGATGAGTAATAAGTTTTTGTCAGATTAAGTTTGAGCTAACACATAAAAAATTTACTCAAATTCAATATCTTCATTCATATTTTGATAAATATTAACTTTGGCATTAACATCAATTGCATTTACTAACCAACCACTTAAATGGCAGCTTCTAATAAACTCATCAATTCTATTTACGCCATTAATTTCTTTTAATGTAACAACAACTCCAAAACGAACACCTTCTCCATCTTTGGGATCTAAACGATTATTTGTTTTAATTTCCATACCCCAATTTTTATTTTCGTATGATATTTTAGGTCTATTATTTTTTTTAACTATTTCAGCTATATATTTAACATTATCCCATTTTCGGAAATTACTTCGAGCATCAGACTCTAATAAATAGTTTCTTTCAGTATCTATATTCTGGTTTTGTTTATCCCCATTAATATTAGAAATTTTTCCATCATTTTGGATTCTTCCAAAATGTAAATTTAACTCAGTATTTGTATAATCCACTCCTTGAGTTCTATCGCATTTAGGAAAGTAGCACATTGTTGCTTTGGCTATGTAAGGATATTTATCATCTTTATTCATTGGTGTTGGAAAATTATAATTATAAGTGTTCCATTTTTCACTGATATCTGAAACTAAAAATTTAATCTCATCTTCTTTTGTTTTGACAATATCGTCAATTTTAATTGGTACTATACCATGCCCATATAATGCAATTTCACTGGAAGTTGGTTCGTTATTCCATCCTCTTGCAGCATCAATAATAAGCGCCTTAGCCACTTCACGGCTAAGCTCCAATATATCAATTAGATATGAAAGTTTTCGAGCAATCCAAGGAGCTGCAAATGATGTTCCCGCAACTTTAGCTTCTCCTAAAGGCTCACATACATGAATATATTGTTCACTGCTTCCACCATAGTAACTTATATCAGGCTTCGCAAAAAATGATAAAACAATTCCTTTTCTAGAGTATTTTGTTGATAATCCATTTTTTGATACTGCATTTACAACCATACTATTAATTGAATCGGCAGGAGAACCAATTCTATTAATATTTTCGTTTGTTTTATTTGTTCCCGCAATAACAAAAATGACATCATTTTCATATTGAATTTGGTCTAATACAGAAGCTTCAGCAGATATAAAATTATCATTAACTTCTTGATCACTACCTAGTGAAATATTCCAAACTTTAATATCTTTATTTTTTGCTATTATTTCTTTGATTTGCTTTATAATAGTAAAAGAAGAAAACTGTGAACCAACTGCTACACCAAAGTGACGTACTTTAAACCTTCCACAGCCATCATCTAACCAGGGATTAAGCCTTGGTCCGTCTACAATAATAGATGATATTGCAGTACCATGCCTATAATCATTAGGTGCTTTAGGAATATTTTCATCAACCATTTCATGGTATTCGACCCAATCACTAAAATAAACTCCCTCATCAAATAATGTGTCAATTACACCAATAGTAGGTTCTATTGTGGGTTCTGGAATATGTTGCAAATTTTGTTTATGTTGTTGAATGAAATCTTCTGGCGATAGCTGGGATAAATCTGCTGTAGCCATTGAAATAAGATAAGGAGCTTTAGTAAATAAGATCTCCGATTGATTCTTATCCAAAAAAATCGTTTGATTATCTAAAATCCGACTGGATAAAATATCGATACCTAGTTTTTTTAATAATCTTTTTGTATCCATTCTTATATCATACAAAGTAATAATACTTTGCACTGATTCTCCTGACGGGTTCTCTACCTCAAAATCATCAATATAAGAAATATCAGCTATAACTTGCTTAAATGAGGATTTACTTATACCAAATTCTTTAAAATGAACACTATTTATACTTTCATGATCCTTGAAAGTAACTTGATCTATTTTTCCTGAAAAGGCTTTATCTAAAACAATTTTTGTTTTATCAAGTAAAACAATACTTTTATTTAAATCATTAATATCTAAAAAATAAGTAATAATATGTTTAGTTCTATCTTTGTTAAACTTAGCTCCCACTATTGCATAGTTCGAATCCTTCCCTCTAAACAATCCTCCGATTCTATTACTTTTTGCCACAATCTTATTATAACAAACACAAATTAGAATACCGTCAAATGGCTTAGGTTCATTCAACCAAAAATTTTTGATTTGTTCCATTTTCGTTTGCAACTTATACACATGTTCGCTAGTAACACCATTGTTACCATTCATATTAGGAATAACTTTTGGTTTAAATTGTTTAGACGCTTGAACAAATCGATTTCCTTTTAATTCTAAAACATTATTTGCCATTACTTATTTCCTTCATTCAATTTTCTAGCTATTGTGCTTTTAGGTTCACCTTTAAGTTTTTCTATCTCTCTTACAGTAAAACCTAAAATGTGTAATTGTTCTAAACTAGTTTGATCAAGATTTCCTATTATATTGTTGTATAATCTTCTCAGATAATCATAACCATTATTTACATCACTAAACGCTAAAGAAGTCTTGATAATATTTTTTAATTCACCAGGATATGGTAATTGATTTGATGTATTTAGAATTTTTTTCAGCAATCGAGCATCTTTAGACACGTTTCTAAAATTTTTTGAGAAAGATGAAAAATAAAATTCAGCCACTTCAACTAAATCTTCTTTACTGTATTGATTAAAATTAATAATAGCATCAAAGCGTCTAGAAAGAGCCTTATCAAAATTCTTATATAAGTTTGTGGTAGCAATGATTACAATGTCTTTATTTAAATCATTTAATCTATCCAACTCTCTCAAAATTGCTGATGTTACACGTCCCATTTCTCGAACATCATTACTATTAATCCTATCTAATGCTATAACGTCAATTTCATCAAATAAAATCACTGTTTTTTCTGGATAAGGTATTTTATTAATTTCACTAAACACTTGGGCTATGTTTTTATTCGTTTGACCAAGCTTGCTATCAATTAAATTATCAAAATCCACATAAAACAGCGAACGTTTGAGTAGTCTCGCAACATGTTTTGCTGCTTCAGTTTTACCTGTACCAGGAAACCCTTCAAATAAAAATTTGGTTATCCCAATTTTGTGATTAACAGCATTAATCACTCCTTTAATATTATCAGTGATTTCAATTGGCAAATTTAGGGAATCCACTACCTTTACATTTATTGATTTTAAAAAATCACTCTCAAACTCACTTGCTTGAGGAATATAAAGATTTGATTCAGCAATAAATCCCATAATATATTCAGCTAACTGATGATCGCCAATAGAATCAAAATATCTAGCAATTTCAATAGCTTCATCTCTAAAAGCACTTTCATTTCTTTCAACATGATATTTAATCAAATTTAACACATTCTTTTTTTTCACAAAAATCACCTAAGGATATATCTATTTAAATTAAGTATACCATAAATGGGACAAAAAACACGGTTTTGGGACAATATTATAAATAGAAATTGTTTTATATAAGGAAAAGTATAAAAATAAGGGTTGCAGAACTGTATTATTATACAGTTATTTTAAGTTAAATGTAAAT
>NZ_WTEX01000103.1 GCF_009795845.1 Gilliamella sp. Lep-s35
ATACCGTTAGTTTGTGGGCTGTAGGCTTTGGTCTTGGTGTGTTCAATATCTTCTAGATTAAGATAAAGTTCGTAAGCATGGCTCTCCTTATGGCCATTATATTCCGTACCTCGGTCGGTAAGAATGCGTAAAAGTGGCACTTGTTCACTATCAAAAGAAAGGAAGTATTTTATCATTGAGCATATTGGCAGCAATCAGACTGTT
>NZ_WTEX01000024.1 GCF_009795845.1 Gilliamella sp. Lep-s35
TAATAAAATCCAAATTAAAAATCCTGTTTATGGTTTAAATAAAAAATAAACCCCGAATTATATCGAGGTTTGTCATCAATCTGAAGTGGCAAATAGCCACCTATTTTTATTTTTTTAATTAATATCATTTATTTTTATATTCTTTTTCGCTACAGTTTCGCTCAATCCATAAGCCCACTACAACTGATAGCATACATGTAGCAATAAGTCCTATAAACCATAAAACGTAATACATAGTAGTTCCTTAATAAAGAGAATGTTTATTATTTTCGATATGATTTTTATCAAGCCTTCCAAACATTTTGATATATGACCAAATAGTATAAAAAAGAACAATAGGCAAAAATATAACAACAACAACAAACATGATATTAAGTGTTAATTGACTTGATGATGAATCCCATATTGTCAGACTTGCATTTGGCATAATGCTTGAAGGTATAATAAATGGAAAAGTTGCAATACCATAGGTAAATAGAACGCAAGCAATTGTCAACATTGATGAAATAAATACTAATGCATTTTTATTTGCACTAGAAAAAACAATGGTTAATAGCGGTAATACAACACCTAAAGCTGGTACTATCCATAAAATAGGATAATTCATATAGTTAGTTAACCACGATGCATCTGTAGATACAGTCTTAGCTAATGGATTAGATGCCGCATTATGATCAATTACGCTAGTAACCTCATAGCCATGAATACCAAACACCACCCAAACACCCGCTAAAACGAATGCAATTAACATAATTAAGCTAGCAATTTGTGTAGCCTTTCTTGCTCTTAAATAAAGTTCACCTGATGTTTTCATTTGTAACCATGCTCCACCATGAGCTACAAATAACATTAAGCCCACAACACCAGTTAATAGCGCAAAAGGGTTAAGTAATCCAAAAAAGTTGCCATCATAAAAGACTCGATAAAAGTTATCAAATCTAAATGGAACACCTTGTAATAAATTACCAAAAGCAACCCCAAAAACCAGTGCTGGCACAAAACTACCTGCAAAAATACCTGCATCCCATAACTTTCGCCACTTAGAATTCTCTAGTTTACTGCGGTAATCAAAACCAATTGGTCTAAAAAATAGTGCACAAAGCACCAAAATCATCGCAATATAGAATCCAGAAAAGGACACTGCATATGCATCTGGCCATGCAGCAAAAATCCCTGCTCCTGCAGTAATTAACCAAACTTGGTTACCATCCCAATGAGGTGCTATTGCATTTATCATAATTCGACGTTCAGTATCTGTTTTACCAATAAACGGTAATAAAATACCCACACCCATATCAAACCCATCTGTGACAACAAAACCGATTAAAACAACACTAATCAGTACCCACCAGATGAAACGTACAATTTCGTAATCAATCATTGTGTATACTCCCTTATGCTTTATTCTGTTAGCTGTTGCGTTTTTTCATAATGATAGTTGCCTGTGCCCAAAGAACTTGGCCCTAAGCGAGCAAACTTAAACATCAAGAACATTTCTGCAACCAAGAACAGCGTGTAAAGCCCACAAATAAGTATCATAGTAAATAACACTTCACCTGGAGTTAAGGAAGAATTCGCAACCCCTGTTGGTAAAATATCTTGTATTGCCCACGGTTGACGGCCATATTCCGCCACAAACCAACCACACTCACAAGCTAGCCATGGCAAAGGTAAAAATAAAACCAATAAACGACATAACCAACGTTTTTCACCAATTTTATTTTTATAGGTAGTCCATAAAGCGATACCTGTTCCCAAAATCATTAACAAACCACAACCAACCATGCCTCTAAATGCCCAAAATAATGGCCAAACAGCAGGAATTGAATCTTCTGTCGCAGCTTTGATATGTTCTTCCGTTGCTTGGGGAATAGTCAAATTATCCCGATCAGTGAAACGTTTAACTAAATAACCATAGCCTAAATCAGATTTATTATCCTCGAATGCTTTAAGAACTGTTGGATCTTGATTTCCTTGTTGAATTTTTTCTAAATTTGCATAAGCTAAAATACCATTACGAATTCTGGTTTCGTTATTCTTTAATATGTCTTTTAAACCTGTTACTTGCGTATCAAGTGAACGTGTGGTCATTATACCCATTGCATATGGAATCTCTATTGCAAATAAATTTTCTTTATTTTTTTGTGATGGAAAAGCAATAACATTGAATGATGCAGGTGCTGGTTGAGTTTCCCACTCAGCTTCAATGGCCGCAAGTTTAACAGGCTGAACCGTTGTTATTTCATGACCTGCTTCATCCCCCATAATTGCAACAACAATTGACATGATAAAACCAAATGTAGCAGCCACAGCAAAAGAACGTTTTGCAAATCCAATATCTCGTTTTTTTAGTAAATAGTAAGAACTAATACTTAATACAAAAATCGCACCAGTTAAATAACCTGCTGTTACAGTATGAACAAATTTATATTGAGCAACTGAATTGGTAATTAACTCATAAAAGTTTGCCATTTCCATACGCGAGTTGATCGGATTAAATTCAGAACCAATAGGAAATTGCATCCAACCATTAGCAACTAAGATCCAAAGTGCCGATAAATTTGAGCCAAACGCAACACACCATGTAACCATCAAGTGCTTACCACTGCTTAATCTATCCCAACCAAAAAAGAATAAACCAACCATCGTTGATTCAAGGAAGAAAGCCATTAAACCTTCAATCGCTAAGGGTGCACCAAAAATATCCCCGACATAATGCGAGTAATAAGACCAATTGGTACCAAATTGAAACTCCATAGTTAAACCGGTTGCTACTCCGACAGCAAAGTTAATAGCAAATAGTTTTCCCCAGAATTTCGTCATATCCTTCCAGACTTGCTTACCACTAACAACGTATACTGTTTCCATAATTGCTAGCATAAACGCCAAACCTAGCGTTAATGGAACAAAAATAAAATGATACATTGCAGTAAGTGCAAACTGGAGGCGTGAAAGTTCTACTATATCTAACATAAGCGCTCCCTAATCCTTAAATGCCGACAAATTTTTACGTTATTACTACCTATTATACACTCATAATGACAGAATAAAATTGATATGCGTCAAAAAACTACATCTTTATTTGTTTTTTTACCGCATTAGCAATATCCGTAAGACTTTTTACAACTGTAATGCCCGCAGATTGCAAAATTTTTGATTTTTCTGATGCTGTACCTTTATTTCCTGAAATAATTGCACCTGCATGTCCCATACGTTTTCCTGATGGTGCAGAAATACCTGCAATATAAGCTATAACAGGTTTAGTTACATGTTTTTTAACATATTCAGCTGCTTCTTCTTCGGCACTGCCGCCAATTTCGCCGATCATGACAATAACTTCAGTTTTAGGATCTTGCTCAAGTAATGCTAAAATAGAAATAAAATCACTACCAGGAATAGGGTCACCACCAATGCCAACGCACACAGATTGCCCTACACCAATATCTGTTGTTTGCTTCACCGCCTCATAAGTTAATGTTCCAGAACGTGAAACAATCCCCACTTTCCCAGCTAGGTGAATATGCCCAGGCATGATACCTATTTTACATTCATCAGGAACAATAATACCTGGACAATTTGGCCCAATCATTATGACGTCTTTTTGTTGTAATTTTTCTTTAACTATAAGCATATCTAAAGTTGGGATGCCTTCAGTGATACAGACAATTAATTTAATACCCGCATCAATCGCCTCTAAAATAGAATCTTTACCAAATGCTGCTGGCACATAAATAACACTTGCTGTTGCGCCTGTAGCTATAACAGCTTCTTTAACAGTGTTAAAGACCGGTAGACCTAAATGGGTGGTACCACCTTTGCCTGGCGTTACACCACCGACTAGCTTAGTACCATAAGCAAGCGCTTGCTGTGAATGAAAAGTTCCTTGACTACCTGTAAATCCTTGGCAAATAACTTTGGTTTCTTTATTAACTAAAATTGACATAATAACTATTCTCCATGCGTCCTATTATTAAGCAACAGCAACGATTTTTTGGGCCGCATCTATTAAACTTTCG
The DNA here is from genome assembly GCF_009795845.1 of Gilliamella sp. Lep-s35. GTDB lineage: Bacteria > Pseudomonadota > Gammaproteobacteria > Enterobacterales > Orbaceae > Gilliamella. The sequence continues at coordinate 4,017 of NZ_WTEX01000024.1, forward strand.
GCAGTAATAATATTTAATTCACTTTTAGCGAGAATTTCTCTAGCAAGTACAGCGTTATTACCTTCAAGACGAACAACAACAGGAACGGTAAGACCAATTTCTTTAATTGCACTAATAATTCCATCAGCGATTAAATCACAACGAACAATACCACCAAAAATATTAACTAAAATCGCTTTCACATTTTTGTCGGATAATATCAACTTAAATGCCTCTGCAACACGGTCTTTTGTTGTCCCACCACCAACATCCAAAAAGTTAGCAGGTTCCCCACCATGCAGTTTAATAATATCCATAGTCGCCATCGCAAGACCTGCACCATTAACCATACAACCAATATTGCCATTTAATGATACATAGCTAATGCCTTGTTTTGCCGCTATTGATTCGCGTTCATCTTCTTGCGTTGTATCTCTTAAAATATTTAAGTTAGGATGTCTAAAAATAGCATTATCATCTAAAACCACTTTTGCATCTAAACAAATAAGCTCATCTGAATCAGTAATCACTAATGGATTAACTTCGGCTAATGAAACATCATTTTCTAAAAACAGCTTTGCAAAATTCACAAATAGCTTTGTGAATTGGTTTACTAATTTCCCTGTCAAACCTAATTTAAATGCAAGCTCACGGCCTTGATAAGCACAAGCTCCTGTTAAAGGATCAAGAGAGGTTTTATAAATTAAGTGAGGCGAGTTTTCAGCAACACTTTCAATGTCAACACCGCCTTCTGTCGAAGCCATAATTACAACACGCTTAGAGCTACGATCAACCACCGCTCCCAAATACAATTCTTTATGAATATTAGACGCTTTTTCAATTAATATCTTGTTAACTGGCTGGCCTTTCTCGGTTGTTTGATAAGTAACTAAATATTGTCCTAGCCATTTTTCAGCAAATTGCTTTATTTCGCTATAATTTTGAGTACAAATAACGCCACCTGCTTTACCTCGCCCTCCTGCATGAACCTGACATTTAGCCACCCAAGAACCTAAATCAGTCTGTGAAGATAGCTCAGCTAATATATCTTCTACTTCACCAATTGAGTTACAAACGTACCCTTCTGGTACGGGTAAATTATATTGTTTAAAAAGACATTTAGATTGATATTCATGCAAGTTCATAAAGAAATTCCACAGCCTAAGTTAACGTAAAATGGACAACAATTTTAATTCAACATAAATAAATTGTATAGCACATAATAAGTTATGTTTAGAGTAAGTTAGGATTATTGCTGATAGTTAGTGACAATGATATACTTCTAAAAATATCTTAATATCGTAAATAGTAAAGGTAAAAATATGAAACAAGTTGGTATCTTTTTTGGTAGTGATACAGGTAATACAGAAAATGTAGCAAAGCAAATCCAACTAGCTTTGGGTAATGACAAAGCTGACATTTTTGATATTGCCAAAACCACTAAAGAAGACATTGAGCAATACAATTATTTATTTTTGGGAATTCCAACTTGGTACTATGGCGAATCACAAGCTGACTGGGACGATTTTTTTCCTAACTTAGAAAAAGTTGATTTTAGCAATAAAATAGTTGCGATTTTTGGGTGTGGAGATCAAGAAGATTACGCTGAATATTTTTGTGACGCCATGGGGACACTTCGTGATATTATTGAACCTAAAGGGGCAAAAATTGTTGGGCATTGGCCAACTGAAGGCTATAGTTTTGAAGCATCAAAAAGCTTGGTTGATAACACCCATTTTATCGGTTTAGCGATTGACGAAGATCGCCAACCAGAATTAACTGAAGAACGCATCAACAATTGGGTTAATCAAGTCAAAATAGAAATGAAAATTTAATCTATTAAAACGATTTCTTTTATTTACCATATATAGTTTCTATAATGAGTAAATATTTATAACTTAACGGGAAGTAATATGACAAATCATGATAATGATAATAATGCAGCGCTTAAAAATGCGGGGTTAAAGGTTACGTTGCCACGATTAAAAATTTTAGAATTATTACAAGATCCTTCATGCCAACATATCACAGTAGAAGACCTTTATAAAAAACTACTTGATATGGGTGAAGAAATTGGACTTGCAACTGTCTATCGTGTCTTAAACCAGTTTGATGATGCCGGAATTGTCACTCGCCATAACTTTGAAGGTGGCAAAGCAGTTTTTGAACTAGCTACACAACAACATCACGATCATTTAATTTGTTTGGATTGTGGCGAAGTATTTGAGTTTCGTGATGATATTATTAATGCTAGACAAAAAGAAATTGCCGAACAATATGGTGTTAAACTAACTTTTCACAGTTTATATCTTTATGGGCATTGTCAATCTGGTAATTGTAAAGCTCATCCTGAACTTCATCACAAAAAATAAGCCTATTCCAATAGGCTTTTTGCTTATTTAGAATATGATAACTTACCTTTTTACTAGGTTAATACTCAAATGAAACAACTTTTAAACTTTATTCCTCTTGTGTTTTTTTTTGTTTTTTTAACAATGTACGATGTCTTTGTGGGCGTTCAAGCATTAATGATTGCAGCAACGGTATGCTTTCTTCTTATTCTTATTTTATATAGAAAAGTAGATAAAGTAGAGTTGATTTCTTATCTGATGATCATGGTCTTTGGTGGATTCACACTTTATATGCGTGACCCCAATATAATCAAATGGAAAGTCACTATTATTAATTTCTTATTTGCTATGGCTTTATTAGTTAGCCAATTTATTTTTAAGAAAAATTTACTTCAAAAAATGCTAGGTAAAGAAATACAGTTAGATATAAATATTTGGAATAAACTAAATTTATTATGGGTCTTCTTCTTTATATTATGTGGTACATTTAGTTTAGGTGCGACCTACTATACTACAGATAATTTCTTCTGGATATTTAAAGTATTTATTTTACCGGGTGCATCGTTACTATTATCGTTAATATCAGGTATCTATATCTACAAAAATATGAATAAAGATACAGACAATAAATAAATTGTACAAATGGAGTATTTTAGCATGACACAAAATATAGCCCCTAAAGGTCAATTAGTGCTTAGAACCCTTGCAATGCCTGCAGATACCAATCCTCATGGGCACATTTTTGGCGGGTGGATTATGTCTCAAATGGATCTTGCTGGTGGTATTTTATCAAAAGAGATCGCTAGAAATCGAGTTGTAACAGTTAATGCTAGTAGTATTACATTTTACAAACCAGCAATGGTAGGGGATGTTGTTTGTTGTTACGCACAATGCATTAAAACAGGAAAAACATCTATCACCATTGGTATTGAGGTTTGGGTTAAAAAAGTTATTGATACATTTGATACTACAGAACGATTTTGTATAACCGATGCTGTATTTACTTATGTTTCAGTTGATAAGCATAATAACCCCAAACCATTACCAGAAGTTTTTCAAAATTATGATTGCACTAAAGATCCGCTTACTAAATTAAACTTAACTAATAATTAACTAAGTATGCAATTTACCACATTTCATGCTTTAATTAGCACTTTGATCTTTCTTGTCTATTGGTTGATCATTGTTGCAACAACATTACGAATTGTCTTTAAACGAAGACCTACAACTTATGTTATTGCATGGATGTTAGTCATTTATATCCTACCGCTTGTTGGAGTATTCCTTTATTTTGCCTTGGGCGAAGCTCACCTAGGTCAACAGCGCGTCAAACGGGCGCAAAAAATGCGTCCAACTATTTCAAAGTTTATTAATCGCCTAAGCGAGTTTTCTGATATTTTCACTAGTAATGTTAGCCAAGTGGGTAAACCGATTTTTCAACTTTGTAAACACCAAACAGGACTTGATGGAATTAATGGTAATCACATTGAACTACTCAGTGAAACTAACGAAATTTTTGATCGTTTAATTGACGATATAAATAAAGCAACATCAAATATTGAAATGGTATTTTATATTTGGAATGAAGGTGGTCGAGCTGATGAAGTTGAACAAGCACTAATACAAGCAACTAAGCGAGGAGTGACTTGTCGATTAATGGTTGATTCTGCTGGTAGTCGACATTTTATAAAAACAGATGCCAATAAAAGAATGCGCGATGCAGGTGTTATCATTGTCGAAGCTTTACAAGTAAACTTGCTTCGATTTATGTTTAGACGATTAGATTTACGCCAACACCGAAAAGTAGCCATTATCGACAACTACATATCTTATACCGGTAGCATGAATATTGTCGATCCTCGCTTTTTTAAACAAAATAAACATGTCGGTGAGTGGGTTGATATTATGGTCAGAATGAGTGGTCCTGTAACAACGCTAATGAGCGCCATATATGCCAGTGATTGGGAGCTAGAAACAGGTAAACATCTAACTCTACCGAAAATAACTGAATTTGCTGAACCACCAGAAGATAAAAAACATATAATGCAATTAATAGCATCTGGTCCTGGTTATATGGAAAACATGATTCACCAAGTGTTGTTAACAGCAATTTACTCAGCACAAGAGCAAATTATTTTTACAACACCTTATTTAGTACCGAGTGATGATATTTTACATGCTGTTTGCACCGCAGCCCAACGGGGAGTAGAAGTCATTATCATTGTTCCTAAAAATAATGACTCACTAATGGTCAAATGGGCAAGTCGAGCCTTTTTTTCTGAATTATTAAATGGTGGTGTAAAACTTTATCAATTTAATGATAACTTATTACACACCAAAAGCGTCTTAATCGACAATCAGTTAAGTCTTGTTGGTACCGTTAATTTAGACATGCGTAGCTTATGGCTTAATTTTGAGATTACAACTGTGATCGATGATGTAGAATTTGCTAAATCGTTGTCAGTACTCTTAAAAAAATATTTATCTAACTCAGATAAAGTAAAAACTGAAGAATGGATGCAACGCCCAATTTGGCAACACATAGTTGAACGGCTGTTTTATTTTTTTGCACCATTACTATAATTGGTGCTCAAATCTTAAGTTCGCATTTCCTTTTTAGCACTATCTAACTTATTAATTACTAGTAGCCATTTTGAGAAACATCTGGTAAAAACTGATTATCCGTTAATCGATACACATCACTCTCAATAGAGCCATCAGTATTAAGTGTAATTTCTCGCCAACCTGGAGCATCTTCACTCGATAATTGAAAATCATAGCATTCAGGTTTAAATTGAAAACAAGTTGAAGGCGTTGCAAATGCCTTGCAATGATGCCAAACATAATCTTGTTTTTGATGAATATGTCCCCAACCAATTCCCTTTATATTAACATGCTGTTTAACTATTTGCTCAAGTTGATCGCTATTTTTTAGGATATGCTGATCTAACCAATGACAACCAGAATTAATAGGATGATGATGTAAAAAAACTAACACATTTCTAGAAGAGTACTTAATTAAAACATTCTGCAAAAAGTCAAGTTCAGATTCAGGTAACAAACCATAAGCCTGCCCCACAACTTGGCTATTTAATAAAACAATTAACCAGTTACTTCCTAATTGAACTACTTTATTATCGGCAAGTTGATAATTAGCAAATACATCTTGCATATAAGCATAATTATCATGATTACCTGCCAACCATACACAAGGCGTATTAAATTTATTTATTTGCTCGGCAAAACGGGCATAAGCTTTTTTAGAACCATCCTGCACAAAATCACCACTAGCCACAATTAAATCAAACTTCTTATTACTACGTGTAATTTCATTGATAACTGATAAAAAACTCGCATTAGAATTAACTCCCAACAACGAGCTATCATCATTAGAAAAAAGATGAGTATCAGTTATATGTAATATTTTACCGTAATTTTTATTCAAAATTGGAAGTTTTAAAAATGATTCCAAAATTCACCTCAATTATTTATCAATCTATAATTATGGTTAATAATGTCAGCAACAAAATAAACATTGTGAAGGAAACATAATTTTTATTATAAATCCTAGTGTTATATTAAAGTGTAAAACAGATCGCACTTTTATGAAAGAAATAATTAAATTTAATTATTAAAAAGTTATTGCCACTCTTTTTTTAATAACTGGTGATTAAGTTCTAACCATTGAAGCGCAATAATGGATGCTGCATTATTAATAACGCCATCTTCTACCCATTGATAAGCTTGGGATCGGCTTACGACATGAACTTTAATATCTTCGTTTTCTTCGTCTAACCCATGAATGCCTTTAGCGGTTGATGAATCGACTTCGCCCACCAAAATATGCAATCGTTCAGTCATGCCTCCTGGCGATGCTAAATAACTGATTATAGGCTTACATCGACCAACAGTGACTCCTGCTTCCTCCATAGCTTCTCGCCTTGCTACATCTTCATATGATTCATTTTCATGATCCATCATGCCAGCAATAAGTTCTAACATCCAAGGACTATTTTGAGTTTCAATAGCGGCAATTCGAATTTGTTCAATTAATACAACTTTATCACGTTTTGCATCATAAGCTAAAAGCACAACTGCATGACCTCGTTCCAAAATTTCACGAGTAACAACTTCGCTCATTGAACCATCAAATTTTCGATACTGAAAACGATATTCAAACAAAGAAAAAAAACCTTTATACAAAATTTTTTTAGTTAAATTAACTACATCATTTTTGTCAAAATAGACTGGATTGCTTTTAATTTTCATATGAAATCCCAAATTTAAATTGAATTTGAATAAAAAGTGCGAATAGGCACAAACTATGCTTACTATATGCTAATTATCTGTTAAAATTACGACATTAAAAATACTACTATATTTTAATGATTTTTAAAGAGAAGATTGATGAAAAAAACTTTAACCTTTTTAGTTGGCTTAATGTTAAGCCAATCTGTCTTTGCTGAAAATTTAATACAAGTTTATGAACAAGCAAAAGAAACTAATCCAGATTTACGCAGTTCATTAGCTGAAAAAAACAAAGCATACGCAGCAATTTCAGGTTCTCGAGCGAGTTTACTACCACAGATTGGTTTAAGCGCTTCTTATGGCGTAACTCATGGCCGACGTGATACAAGTGGTGTAAAATCCAAAAGCGGGAACTTATACCAAGTCGCTCTATCTCAAAGCATTTTTAATTTTTCAAATTGGAAAGCTTTAGATGTTACTAAAAAACAAGCAAGTATTGCTGATATTGCTTATCAACACCAAAGTCAAACATTAATCTTAAATACTTCTGTTGCTTATTTTAATGTGCTAAAGGCACTTGATGCATTAAGTTTTATTGATGCACAAAAAAAAGCAATTGGGCGCCAATTAGAACAAACTCGTCAAAAATTCCAAGTCGGATTAGCAACAATTGAAGACGTACAAAATGCCCAAGCTAACCATGACCTAACTGTTGCACAGCAAGTCAATGCATTAAATGAGCTAAATAATGCAATTGAAGATTTACGCCAAATAAGTGGTCGTTTTTATTCAAGTTTAGCCAGTATTAATACCAATACATTTAAAACGGAACCCCCAACACAAATCAGTACATTATTAAAAAAATCCGAAACATCTAATCTTAATTTATTAACAATGAGGTTAAATCAAGACATAGCACGTGAACAAATCAAACTCTCACAAGCAGGTCATTTACCAACAGCAAGTTTAGATGCATCAACCAATTTAAATAAAACTGATAGATATGGTAACAACGTAGCACCTAGTGCACATGGTGGCAAATCTTATTCGGGGAATAACTATGTTGGCGTCAGTGTAAACCTACCTATATTCTCAGGTGGTGCAACAATGTCTAAAGTTGAACAAGCGCAACAAAATTACGTGAGCTTCAGCGAAAAACTAGAAAGCACCAATCGTAGCGTGATTAACCAAGTACGCTCATCGTACAACAATATTTCGTCATCTATTAGTGCAATCAAAGCTTATCAACAAGCAGTTATTTCTGCACAAAGTTCATTAGAATCAACAAACGCTGGTTATCTAGCAGGAACGCGAACAATTGTTGATGTATTAAATGCTACAACACAGCTGTACAGTTCAAAACAGCATTTATCTGATGCAAAATATAATTATTTAACTAGCCAACTTCAATTAAAATATGCAGTAGGGACCCTAACGTCTGACGATTTAGTTTATCTAAACAATATGTTAGGAAAAGAAATTAGCACTTTAGTTACCATAAAATAATTATCGTATTAGTTATTGCAATAAAAAAGGCGAAATAATCGCCTTTTAATATTTGTCTATGTATTAAATTTTGTATCTATTTTTTACAATACTCACAAAAATATTAGTTTTTAGGTTTTTATGATTTGTTATACTGAAACAAAAACCACGTCACCGCAATTAAATCCGCTGTGCCCCCCGGGCTTAAATTACGTTCAATTAATTCAATATCAAGCTGATGCAGGTTTTGCTGTGCTTGAGGATGAGTAATACCGCCTTGTTTGATCAGTTTTTGGGCTTGCTCTTGAACAAAAGCCAACCCCTCAAGTCCACCTCGTGCAACCAAGTTGGTATCTTGATTAAAGGCAAGTAAGTGTAACATTACTTGCAATAAGCTGGTTTCTTCGTCGTAACTGTGATTTTGCATTTCTTGATAAATAGGTAATGAAATGTTTCTAACTGTTGCATAACCTGATTCAGCTTCTCCCCGTGCGCCAGGTAGTTTGTGGCGTTTAAATAACTTTTCGCCTATTGAATTAGCTTGGTTATTTTGCTGTAGTTCGCTCTGGACGATGCCTTGGCAAATTGCTGAAACTTGCTCACAAATGCTTTGTGCATTGGTCGGCAAGCCGAGTTGTTCTAATCGGCCTATCGCCCCTAACAGCAATCCAAAGGCAAAAATTCCCCCTTTATGGGTATTTATTTGGTTAGTGGCTTGGAACATGGCTTGTTCACACTCAATACCAATAGGTCTAATGCCAGCTAAAAACAGCTTGTTATCGTTTAAAGCTGATGTTTTGCCGTAGTTGTAAAAATGTTCAAACCAGTGACTAATGGCGCTGATGCTGTGGATAAAGGTTTGAAAATCCATGTCACGATGGGAGCCACTATTATTCATATCAACCAATCCTGGTTTAGGTGACAGGCAAATTTCTTTAATTAGCGCTTGAGTTGCCAGTTTTGCAGGTAAACATCGATTGGGATCATTATTGAGTCTTAGTTCTAATAATGCTATTTGCTGATAATAATTATTCATTATTATTTTTACCTATTGGGATGTGAATTATCATGTTGTGTACTGCAATGGCACAATAAACCAATCCATTGTTTTAAATGGCTTGGTTTATTATAAGGACTAATAATCACTAGTTGATACAGCAAGTACTTCCCGATTGCCGTTGTGGCTAGGGGCACTAATGATGCCTTCAGCTTCCATTTGTTCTACAATTCTGGCAGCGCGGTTATAGCCGATTCTAAATTTTCGTTGCACGCTAGAAATGGAAGCTCGTCGGGTTTCGACAACAAATGCGACAACTTGATCAAATAGTGGGTCAAGCTCTTCGCCTAACATATCGGCGTTGCTGTTTTCGCTGTCATCGCTCGCGACAGTGACATTTTCAATATATTTTGGCGTGCCACGCGCTTTCCAATCTTGCACAACGGCGTGCACTTCTTCATCACGGACAAAAGCGCCGTGAACACGAATTGGTATAGAGCTATTCGGGGCTAAATACAGCATATCCCCCATGCCAAGTAGTGATTCTGCGCCCATTTGATCTAAAATAGTGCGTGAGTCAATTTTGCTTGATACGGTAAAGGCAATTCGTGTTGGAATATTGGCTTTGATTAATCCTGTAATGACATCGACCGATGGGCGTTGTGTCGCTAATACAAGGTGTATGCCTGCCGCTCGTGCTTTTTGTGCAAGCCGTGCAATTAGTTCTTCGACTTTTTTACCAACAGCCATAATAAGGTCGGCAAATTCATCAACCATAACGACAATGTACGGTAACTTTTCAAGCGTTGGCATGTTAAGATCCATGCTGTCGGTTGGTTTCCAAAGTGGATCGGGAATTGGTCTGCCCATTTGTTCAGCTAATTTTATTTTTTCGTTATAACCAGCAATATTGCGCACGCCCAATGCTGACATTAAGCGATAGCGTCGTTCCATTTCGTTAACACACCAGTTGAGCGCATTAGCAGCATCTTTCATGTCGGTTACTACTTGAGTTAGTAAGTGAGGGATGCCTTCATAAATAGAAAGCTCAAGCATTTTGGGGTCGATCATTATAAACCTGACATCTTCTGGTTGCGATTTATATAAGATGCTTAAAATCATCGCATTAACGCCAACAGATTTTCCCGATCCTGTAGTACCTGCAACCAGTAAATGTGGCATTTTTGCCAGATCAGCAACCACTGATTGCCCTGAAATATCTTTACCTAATACCACTGTGAGAGGGGATTGTGCATCTTTAAATTGTGGGCTGTCTAAGACTTCTCTAAAATAGACCGTTTGGCGATTTTTATTAGGTAATTCAATACCAACATAAGGTTTGCCCGGAATCACTTCAACCACGCGCACTGAAGGCATGGAGAGTGAGCGTGCTAAATCTCGGTCAAGTGTGGAAATTCGTGCAGCTTTAATTCCGGGAGCAAGTTCAATCTCAAAACGGGTTATAACAGGACCTGGCATGTAGTCAACCACTTTTGCTTTAACGCGGTAGTCAGATAAGCTTTTTTCAATAAGTTCAGACATTGCGTTTAAGGCACCATGATCGACTTCGATGCGAGCTGTTGGTGGTGCGGTTAATAAGTTTAGTGACGGTAATGGCGTAGTCGGCTTAGGTAGCGGTTTATCATTACGTCTTAATAATGGATGTATTAAGCTGTTTTTGTCATCTTCTTCAATGTAGTTGTGTTGAAATTGTTCAATTTCTGCAACTTGCTCAAATTGCTCACTTGTTTGGGTGTTTTCAATTCTCGCTTCTTCTGGATAGATGTCGTCGATAAGAGGATTTTCTTTTTTGAGCGCTTCGGTATCAACGTATTCTAGTTGTTCTACATCTATTTCCGTTTTGCTATCTGTTATAGGCTCTATATTTGCAGTGCTTTCTGTATTTGTTGTAATTTCTGGTTCTTGTATAAATGGTTGTTTAGTTTCCGTTATTTCAATTGCGGAAACGTCGAAGCTCGGTTCAAATGGTGTTTGTTCATTAGTAAATTTAATTTCAGGTCCGTTATGCACTGAAGTAAATAAGGGTTTACTTGGAGCATCTGAAATTGTGTACTTTTCTGGCTCTTCAAGTGTTAATTTTTGTTCTGATTTTTGTGTTTGTATGACATGTTTTATTTGTTCCACCGATGAAGATAGCGCCTGTTCTTGCTCTGGTGTTGCTTTATTGCTATTCATGTTTTGAATAATTGACTCAAGGCGAGATAAGATCTCGTCAGGGTCGAGCTCTTTTTTTAATTGGCTATCTGCTTTAGGTGATGTATCAACCGTTTGGGCCGATGTGGTTAAAGTTTGTAATTGTGCATCTTGATGGCGATTGAGTTGTTCGTCTGTTATTTTTATTGTTATTGTTTCATCTTGTGTTGGTACACAGTTATCCGAAGACTCTGTTTGAGATGCTTCGTTATTAGTCATAGATGATGATTGAGTTATATTGCAATTATCCTCTTTTTGATTGAAAGGAATAGTAAATTGCGGTTCTTTTGCTTCCTCATTGGTTGATACAATTGGTTTTTCTGATATTGTATCTGTTGGTTCTATTTTATTGGTTTTTCTTGGGTTTATTAGCCATCTAATTGGTAAGAGCAGTAACATGACAAAAGCGCCCAATTTTTCAATTAGATTCAGCCATGATAATCCCGTTAATAATGTGACACAGGCTAAGCAAGTTCCAAGAAGAATTAAGGATAAAGCAAAGCGATCTATGATGGGTAAAAGACTTTCAATCACTATCGCACCAAGATATCCCCCCGCTTCAAATTGTTCGGCATCGCCAATATTTAGCGCAAAAAAACCAGTAGCACTAAATATAAATGCTAAAATTCCAATAATACGAAATGATAAGCTAAAGTAGTTAATAGGGTCATCTGCATGTTTATAAAAATAAATGCTGAGTTGTAAGCAAATAAAAATAATAATGAAAGGTATGCTATAAGCAATAAAGCCTAAAAATTGAAAAAATACATCAGTGATATAAGCACCAATATAACCGCCAAAATTACTAATAGGATCATGCCACGCTGTACGAGACCAGCCTGGATCAGATGGATCGTAAGTGAACTGTGATAAAAATAAACAAACAGCTAATCCAATTATTGCCAGTAAAATAAATTGAGTCGTAATCTGTTTTCTTGTGATTTTTGGCCTTTTCAAACATGCACCTAAACATTGTCGCTACTAAAATTGTGAGCATTTTATCATAAATTGTACTCTCTCAAAGAGTGAATAAAAGATAAAACGTTATTTATTGTTATCAATAGTATTGTTATGGATTAACAGGTGTTAGGTTTTGATTAAATCGTTTTCCATTTTGTACGTAATGTTGTGCATTTTTTATATTGTCACTGATTTCTTCTTCGGTAAGTTTACGGACGATTTTGGCAGGAGAGCCCATAATTAGACAGCCTTCTTCATAAGGGATAGAATGAGTAACAAGTGAGTTAGCCCCCACTAAGCAGTTTTTAGCAATTTTGGCGTTATTGAGAATTGTACTGCCCATGCCAATTAGTACATTATCTTCAATTGTGCAGCTATGAAGAATGACGTTGTGACCGATAGTGACGTTTTCACCAACAATGCAAGGTATGTTGGTTTCAAGATGAATTGTGCAGTTATCTTGTACGTTACTATTTTTACCAATGTAAATAGGTGCAATATCACCACGCAAAACAGCATTAAACCAGATAGAGACACCTTTGGCTAAGGTGACATCGCCAATAATATCGGCCGATTTTGCAATAAAACAGTCTGCGTCGATTTTGGGGCGTAAGTTATCTAGTTGATAAATCATGCTTGACCTCTTTCGGATTTTTTATACTTAAAATAATGCTAATGTAATAAGGTTATCTAAACTCATAGCTAGCCATTATTTATATTAGCTAAATGAATCAATTTCATCTTGCGTAAGAGGGCGGTATTCGCCTTCTGGAATATCAACAATTACCTTGCCTATTTGTTTACGATGCAACGCAACAACATGGTTATTGACTGCTGCAAACATGCGTTTGACTTGATGATAACGCCCTTCGCTAATGGTTAGTTCGGCATGATATTTATCAATAATATTTAATTTAGCAGGTTTAGTAAGTGATTTTTCACTTTTTAATTGAATGCCGTTTTTAAAGATATCAATGAGTTCAGTTTGTAATGGTTGTTCAACTGTGACAATATAGACTTTTTCGCAATGATGTTTGGGTGATGTGATTCGGTGTGACCATTGACCGTCATCAGTTAGTAAAACAAGTCCAGTCGTATCAAGATCAAGCCTACCTGCTGCATGCAATTTTTCAGGCATTGGTTCATCAATAAAATAAAGTATAGTTGGGTGGTCAGGATCATCAGTCGAGCAGACATAGCCTTGCGGTTTATTAAGCATAAAGTAACGATTATTGGTTACGGGTATGATTTCATAACCATCATACTCAACCACGTGTTCCGGTAATAGCTGGTAAGCGCCTGATTTTACTATTTCACCATCAACGGTGACTTTTTTAGCTTTGAGTTCTTTGTTAATAATTGTTCTACTTATGCCTAAATGATGAGCAAGAAATTTGTCTAATCGCATAATCTAAATCATTTATCCTTATGAATTAAAGAGGCGTGTAAATGTCAAAACGGTGATTTTTAGTTTTAATTTCTGCCGTTGGTTTTTGGTCGGCTAAAAAATGAGCATAATCGGGCCTTTTTACAACTACACGTTTTTTAGCAAGTTGCCTTGCGGGTTCTAATAAGCTGTTAGCATCGTTGTCACTACCAACTAATAGTTGAAAAATGCGCATCTCTTTTTTGACAAGTGCACTTTTTTGACGATGTGGAAACATTGGGTCAAGGTAAACTACATCTGGCTTTTCAAGTTGTGAATTTAAGCCTATTTGGCTTGAACTATAGTTCAATTGTAAGCGTTGTTGTAGCCAGTCACCAATTTTAGGGTCTTGATAACCGCGTTGTAAGCCATCGGCTAATAACGCCGCAACTACTGGGTGTCTTTCAAACATTGTTACATAACACCCAAGTGAGGCAAGTACAAAGGCATCTCGGCCAAGTCCTGCTGTTGCATCAACAACAGTGGGTAAATACTTACCTTTTATTCCAACTGCTTTTGCAATCGCTTCGCCACGTCCACCACCAAATTGGCGACGATGCGCCATTGCACCCGATAAAAAATCCACTATTATTGCCCCTAATTTAGGTTCATCGGTTTTTTGTAATGCAAGATGGTTTTCTTGTTGTGTTAATGTAAAGGGAAGATCCTTATTTGTGGATAACCATAGCTCAGCTAACTGTGTTAGCTGAGCTAAGTTAGAACTAGCGGATACCATAATGATGAAGTAATGCCTCTAGTTGTGGTTCACGACCTCGGAAGTTTTTAAATAATGTCATTGGTTCGTCGCTGCCACCTTGTGATAAGATGTTATCAAGAAACGCATTGCCTGTTTTGACATTAAAAATGCCTTCTTCTTCAAAGCGAGAAAATGCATCAGCAGATAATACCTCAGCCCATAAATAACTGTAATAACCTGCCGCATAACCACCCGCAAAAATATGACTAAAGGCATGAGGGAATCGTCCCCATTCAACAGTTGGCACAACGGCAACTTGTTTTCTGACCTCAGCTAATGTGTTTAAAATATCGGGATTTTGTTGGGTATGTAATTTAAAGTCAAAAATCCCAAATTCTAATTGGCGTAAAATAAATAGCGCTGCTTGATAGTTTTTAGCATCTAGCATTTTTTCTAATATTTCCGAAGGGAGCGGTTCACCAGTTTGGTAATGTCCTGAAATAAAAGCAAGCGCTTCAGGTTGCCAACACCAGTTTTCTAAAAATTGACTAGGTAACTCAACCGCATCCCAAGGAACACCATTAATTCCTGCCACAGATGAAACATCAATTTCGGTTAACATGTGGTGTAAACCATGACCAAATTCATGAAATAAGGTTGTTACTTCGTCATGAGTAAATAAGGCAGGTTTGTCGCCAACAGGGCGATTAAAATTACAGGTTAAATAAGCAACGGGATTTTGTACATGACCATCAGCAAAACGCATACGACCAATGCAGTCATCCATCCATGCACCACCGCGTTTATGTTCTCGTGCATATAAATCTAGATAAAAGCTACCTTTTAATTCACCATTAGCTGTATATAGATCGTAGAATTTGACTTCAGGATCCCAAACTTCAACGCCTTGTCGTTCTTTGGCTGTAATACCAAAAATGCGGTGTACTACTTCAAATAGACCATTAATTACTCGCTGTTGGGGGAAGTAAGGACGTAATTCTTCATCGTTGATGGTGTATAAGTATTGTTTTTGTTTTTCACTATAATAAGCAATATCCCATGGTTTGATATCGCTTGCACCAAAAAATTCATAGGCATAACGTTTAAGTTCTGCTAGTTCTTTTTCACCTTGTGGTTTGGCTTTGTTGGCTAAATCAGTTAAAAATTCGATAACTTGAGTAGTTGATTTGGCCATTTTTGTGGCTAGGGATTTATCGGCATAGGTATTGAATCCAAGTAATTGGGCTAGTTCATTGCGTAATGTTAAAATTTGTTTGATGATTTCGGTGTTGTCCCATTTACCCGCATTTGGACCTTGATCCGATGCTCGAGTGTTATAAGCTTGATAAAGTTCAAAACGCAAATCACGGTTATCACAATAGGTCATAACTGGCAGGTAACTTGGTATATCTAAAGTAAGCAACCAACCCTCTTTGTCTTTCATTTTTGCTTGTTCTTTTGCTGCTGCAAGCGCACTCTCAGGCATGCCTGATAATTCTTCAATATTGGTAATTAATTTTGACCATCCCATGGTGGCATCTAATACGTTGTTGCTATATTGTGATGATAATTCTGATAGTTTTGCAACAATCTCACCGTAGCGTTTTTGTTTATCATCAGGCAATCCAATTCCAGATAATTCAAAATCACGCAATGCATTGTCAATAACTCTTTTTTGTGCTTTGCTTAACGTGGCATAGTGCTGCCCTTCTTTGATTTGTTTGTAAGCTTGATATAAAGGTTTATGTTGTCCAACCCATGTGCTGTACTCAGATAGTAGTGGCAGACAAGCTTCATAAGCCTCTCGTAATTCAGGGCTATTTTTAACTGAGTTAAGATGGCTAATAGGTGACCAAGCTCGTCCAAATTTTTCGTCTGCTTCATCAATTGGTTGAATTAAGTTATCCCAAGTATATTGGCTATTTTGTTTTAATACTGTTTCAATGGTATTTTTGCAGTTTTTTAAGGTTTCTTGTATAGCAGGTAAAACATGCTCGGGCTTAATTTGTGAAAAAAGGGGTAATGGGGCTTTTGTTAATAATGGATTGGTCATGTTGCAATACCTTTATACAAATGGAGTTTGTTGATTATACATAATATGGTGGCAAATGCTGTTAATTCAAGGGATGGTTATTTTAGGGAATATTTATAATCCCATCAATTTACGTTCGCGTTGCCATTCAGTAGGTGTATACGTTTTTATAGAAAGCGCATGGATACGGTTATCGCTGATAAATTCAGCCAAAGGAGCATAGATAGCTTGTTGTTTTTTTACTCGAGTTAAATCAGCAAATAATTCTCCTACAGCAATAACTTGGAAATGGCTTCCATCATCGGTTAGGACATGTACATCATCAAGTTTAAGTGAACTATTTAATTTGTCTATAATTTCTTGTTTATTCATTAGTAATACTCATCATTAATATAAATGTAGGACTTTTTTTGTCAAAAACTTTCAGGAAAGCTATACGTTTCAGTATAAAATACAATATTTTCAATTTTTTAACACGGGTTGCAGATCGTACAAAGTAATTAATGTTTGTAACTGAGGATTGATACCTTTTAGTTTGACATGATATTTATTGTAAAAATAAATTAAAGTCGCGAGCCCTGAAGAATCAACCCGAGTCAGTTGTGCTACATCAATGTATTTTACACCGTTTAAAATGGTGTTTTGTATTGACCATAAATCATTTAAAGAGTGAACATCAAGTTCACCCTGTAAAGACAATATTTCTTGTTGTTTTTCTGTTTTTATTCGCGACATTATCACTAGCCTTTAGGTTTAGCGTTTGGGTCTATATTGTGATTTGAAAGTTCATTTAATTGTTTGGTTAATGCATCAATACCATCTTGACGTAAAATTGTTGACCATTCATTTTGTTTGGTTGTTATCATGCTAACGCCCTCAGCAATTAAATCATAAGCTTTCCATTCGCCAGTTACTGAATTTTTACGCCACTGGAAATCAATACGCAATGGTTGTTGGTTTTTATTAGGTTGGTTTAATAAAACTCGAATAGAAATCAAATTTTTACCAGTTAAATCTTTAGGCGACTCAACTTGATAAGTTTGACCATTATACATAGATAACGCTTGAGCAAATGCTTGTACTAGGTAGTTTTCAAAAGCAGTAAAGTAAGCTTTACGTTGTGCTTCTGTAGCGCTTTTATAGTAATTACCTAAAATTAATGCACCAGCATATTTTACTTGCACATAAGGTAATAAATCTTTTCTTACAATCTCTTTAAGTTTGTTAGGGTTTGATTTTAGTGCCGCAGATTGTGCATTCATAGTGCTAAAAAGCTTATCAGCAGAAACTTGCATTTCTTTATAAGGATCGTTTTCAGCAAATACATTAGCACTAAATATTAATGCGAATATTAAAAAAATAGCATGTTTAAATTTGGTTAACATAGTAACTCCTTACTTTTCATTTGTATCTTGCGTATCTTATTTTTTGTCTTTATTGGTCGAACCTCCAGTACTATAAAGGAATTGACCAATTAAGTCTTCAATAACCATTGCTGGTTTAGTGTTGTATATTACAAAACCATCGTGAAAATAAGCTGGTTCATGATTATTTGTTGGCAAATTGTTGCTTGTACCTTCGCTATCCAATGAATCAAGTTCTAATTCAGTATTTTTATCAAGTCCAAAGTTAATATCAATAAATTGTTCACCTAATAAACCTGATGTTTTAATTGAAAGCGAACTTGAAACTGGAATTTGATTGTATTGTGCATCAATATCTATGGTTACATAGGGTTTATATACATCAAGGTCTGATGATTTTAACGTTATGCTGCTTACTCGACCAATTACAACGCCACCAATTTTGATAGGTGAGCGAGCTTTTAATCCTCCGATATTATCAAACACAGCATAGACACGATAAGTGCTATGGCTAGCAAATGATGTTGGATCGGTGACTCTAAAACACAAAAATAGCACCGAGCAAATAACCAGCACCATAAATAATCCAACGGTAATTTCAACTTTACGATTCATGTCTATGACCTCAATGACTAAACATTAATGCGGTTAAAATAAAATCTAACCCCAAAATAACTAATGATGAATAAACAACGGTATTTGTTGTTGCCCGACTAATTCCTTCTGATGTTGGTACGCAATCATAACCGTTAAACAGTGCAATCCAAGTGCTGGCAATGGCAAATGCAAAGCTTTTAACAAAACAGTTTCCTAAGTCATGCCACCAATCGACATTGCTTTGAATCGATGACCAAAAGAATCCTGAATCAATACCTTTCCAATCAACACCAACCAACATACCACCTAAAATACCAACTGCAACAAAAATAGCTGTTAAAAATGGCATGCAAAAAAATCCAGCCCAAAAACGTGGCGCAATGATGCGTCTTAACGGATCAATTGCCATCATTTCTAAACTTGATAATTGTTCAGTAGCTTTCATTAGACCGATTTCAGCGGTTAAGGCTGAGCCAGCACGACCAGCAAATAGTAGGCCTGCAACAACAGGGCCTAGCTCACGAAGTAACGCAAGGGCAACCATCATCCCTAAACTTGCTTCGGCACCAAAGGTGGTTAGAATAAAGTAACCTTGCAAGGCCAAAACCATGCCAATAAAAAGACCTGATACAATAATAATAGTGAGTGATTGTACTCCAACAAAATAAAATTGCTTAATGAGTAATGGGAATTGTTTATTAAATTGTGGCTTACCAATTAATGCCCTAAAGAGCATCACACCAGAACGACCAATCATTGCAATGACATCAATAAACCATTGTCCTAATTTTGCCAGTATATTTAACATTATTTTGTACCTCTGCTTAGGTCTAATTTGTAATCTTCAGCAGGATAATGAAAAGGTACTGGACCATCAGCCAACCCGTCAAGGAATTGTTTTACTCGTAAATCATCATTATCACGTAATTGCTGTGATGTACCACCTGCAATAATATGTTGTTCGGCTACAATATAAGCATAATCTGCAATACTGAGCACTTCGGTCACGTCATGGCTAACAACGATACAGGTTAATCCTAATGATTGGTTTATTTCAGATATCAGTTTAACAATAACACCCATAGATATAGGATCTTGCCCAGCAAAAGGTTCATCAAACATAATTAGATCGGGATCAAGTGCAATAGCTCGAGCTAAAGCAGCACGTCTTGCCATACCACCTGAAAGCTCTGATGGCATCATTTGAGCGGCACCTCGTAAGCCAACAGCTTGTAATTTCATTAAGACTAAATTATGCAATATAGGTTCAGGTAATTTGAAGTGCTCACGTAGTGGGTAAGCAACATTATCAAACACAGTTAGATCGGTAAATAAAGCCCCCGATTGAAATAGCATGCTCATGCGTTTACGAACTTCATATAACCTTGAGCGAGACATGCTTGGCACATCTTCGCCATCGAATAAAATTTTTCCTGACTGCGGTTTTAATTGACCACCAATGAGCCTTAGTAGCGTTGTTTTACCAATTCCTGATGGCCCCATAATAGCGGTGACTTTGCCTTTAGGAACGTTCAAACTCATATTTTTATAAATAGGCCGCGTTCCACGATAAAAAGACATGTCGTGAATTTCAACCAAATTTTGCTGCAATGCGTTTGTCAAAGTGATTTCCTACACTACTGATCTAAATTTTAGGTTATTTTACTTGATAATTGAGAATAAAGGAAATGTATTAAAGTTATTGTTTATCATAATGATGCTAATTATCAATTAATGGCTCATTTTACTCAAGATAAATAAAGGTAAAGTAAAATCCTTTTTGTATTTTTTAGTGTTATCACCTTAAGTTATTATATTGTGTATTATTCATGTCTTGCTTTTCGTGCTAGGTGGTTTCCTAAACTCTGAATAAATTGTATAGCGATAACTAATATCACCACGCAGATATAAGTAACAGTATTATCAAAACGTTGATAACCGTATGACACAGCTAAATCACCAATACCGCCAGCACCAATAGCACCAGCCATCGCTGTAGCACCAATTAAACCTATAGTAGCAGTTGTAAGCGTTAAAATTAAAGAGCTAAATGCCTCTGGTAACATAAAATACCAAATAATTTGTATTGGCGTCGCTCCCATTGATTGAGCCGCTTCAATAATACCACTATTCACGTCAAGTAATGAATTTTCAACTAACCTAGCAATGTAAGGAGCAACATAAAATGTTAACGGAACAATCGCTGCTATAGTGCCAATAGAGCTATTTACAATGACCTTTGTTAAAGGTTGGATAGCAACTAATAAAATAATAAAAGGCAATGAGCGAACTATATTAATAATCGGGTTGATAATACGAAACACTCGACGATTTTCTAATAGTCCATAAGGTCTTGTTGTAACTAAGCAAATACCGAGTGGAATTCCGATTAATGAACCTAAAATTAAGGAGAAAACTACCATAATTAGGGTGTCATAGGATGCTTGAACAAATTGTTCAGTGGTTACTGATGTTGCAAAGCAAGAGGCCAAATAGTCAATTATAGTATTAAATATTTCCATTTTTACTCATCTCCCAATGTTTAATTTCAGTGACTTGCACACCGCGCTCACGTAAGTAATATACTGATTCTTTGATATTACTATCATTACCTTTTAGTTGAACAAACATACTACCTAAAACCGTTTTTTCGATTTCTGACATATGGGCAAACAAAATATTGACGATAACTTTTTGTTGCAGTATAAGTGAATTCATCACGGGTTCTGACGCAGATCGTCCTAAGAATTCGAGCTTAAATAATTTGATATTGTCTTTTTTACCTTCTATTTCTAACAAATTTTCCACAACACCATTTGGAATTTGATCGTTGATCACTGAGCTAACAAAATTTTGAGTAGTTTGGTGTTTTGGTTGTCCAAATACGTCAAGTACGTTACCTTGTTCTATAATCTTGCCTTTTTCCATTACTGCAACTTTATGGCAAATTTGTTCAATTACATGCATTTCGTGAGTGATTAACACGACTGTTATTTTATATTCTTCATTGATTTTTTTGATTAAATCTAAAATAGCTTGAGTGGTTTGTGGATCAAGTGCTGAAGTTGCTTCATCACATAGTAAAATATCAGGATCGTTGGCTAATGCTCGGGCGATACCAATGCGCTGTTTTTGCCCACCAGAAAGCTCTTTGGGATAGCTGTTAGCTTTATCACTTAATCCAACAAATTCCAAAAGTTCATAGACTTTTTGTTTAATCGAATGTTTATCTTTTTTGATTAAAATTAAAGGAATAGCAATATTTTCAAATACGGTTTTTGATTCAAGCAAATTAAAATGCTGAAAAATCATACCAATTTTTTGACGGGTTTGACGTAATTCATTACTAGATAATTGATTTAATAGTTTATTTTGAATAATGACATTGCCTTGTGTTGGTTTTTCAAGAAAGTTAATTAAGCGCACTAAGGTACTTTTACCTGCGCCGCTGTAACCAATAATGCCGTAAATATCACCTTTACTGATGGTTAAATTAATATCGTTTAAAGCTTGTGTTGTGACGCCATTTCTTTCATATTGTTTTGAGACA
This sequence comes from Gilliamella sp. Lep-s35, assembly GCF_009795845.1. Lineage (GTDB taxonomy): Bacteria > Pseudomonadota > Gammaproteobacteria > Enterobacterales > Orbaceae > Gilliamella. The sequence continues at coordinate 25,917 of NZ_WTEX01000024.1, forward strand.
TGTTCAAATTTAATCATTGTTCATCACCTATTTATTTTGTTCTAGTTGAATAAGTACTTGCTTAGGCAATTTGGCTGAATCATTTATTGCAGGTATTTATATGGCATATTCAACGATTGACAATAATTGATATATCTAACGGTATCACAGGTTAAATTGTTGCTCTAATAATCGTTTTTTATATCTTATTCCATATAGTTATAAGATAGAATTACTTGGAATAAATGAATGCTTTTTTCTGTGTTAGAGTGTATTTAATGCTTATAGCTTATAGAGGATAGCTGAAATGAAAAATGCGTTTATCAAACAAAAAATATTTAAATACATATCAGTCGTTTTAGTTGCTAGTTCAGTGTTTTTGACTATTGGTTGTGATAATTCGTCTAAACCAGTCGATAATCAGACAAAAAAAGAAATTAGCATGGGCGTATCACCAGGTCCATATAACGATCTTTTTAATGATGCTGTTAAACCCATACTTGAATCAGAGGGTTATAAGGTTAAATTAGTGAATTTTCCGCATTTACTTGAATCAGACGTAGCTTTAAGTGAAGGTAGTATTGATTTAACCGTTGCACAGCACACAGCTTATATGAATGTGTTTAATGCCCAGCGTAAAGCAAATTTAAAATCGGTTGTGCATGTACCATCGGTACCTGCGGCAATATTTTCAAATAAGTTCACCTCACTAACGCAAGTTTTTTCAGGAGCAAAAGTTGCTATTCCACAAGATGCTTCTAATGCAGCTCGTTCATATAATCTACTAGAAAAAGCTGGTTGGATAAAATTAAAAAATAATACAAATCCTATTATTGTTAGTAAAAATGATATTGCTCAAAATATTGCAGGTATTGAAATTATTGAAATGGATTCGGCCAATATTCCTAGAGTGCTTAATGAATTAGATTTTGCGGTAATTCCAGGTAGCATTGTTTATTCTGCTAATATTGACTCGAACAAAGCATTACTTTCTGAAACCATCATTCCTGATTTGGAAATTATGGTTGTAGTGAATGAAGGAAACGAAAATAGTCGATGGGCTCAAGATGTGAAGCGTATTTATCAATCTCAACAATTTAAAGATTATATGAAAACGCATAACCAAAATGGTTATTGGGTGATGCCTCAAGAATAAGCATAGCAAGGTAAAGTAATGAAGAAAAGCCCGTTTGATAACGGGCATTTTAGTGTCGTGCCATCTGTTTATCAATTGTTAGCGCCCAAGCATCAATCCCTCCTGTAAGATTATAGAGAAAGTTAGGATCAAAACCGTTTTCTGCTAAATAATGAGCAACAGTTAGGCTACGTCTGCCGTGATGACAATAAATAACAATATCGATTTCATCTGGGATTTTATCTAGATATAAAGGGATCATATTCATTGGAATATGAGTTGCGTTGCCAATACTGCAAATGGCTATTTCATTGGGTTCTCGTACATCGAGTAGAAATAGATTATCTTGCTGATTTAATTTTTGTGCAAGTTCTGTGGGAGTGATTTCTTTTATTGTCATTATTTAAAACTTATTAAAGTGCTTGTAAAAAAGTTTCAGGAAACTATACGTTTTAGTATAAAATTTCAACTTCAATTTTAAGTTTATTAATAGCATCCTACAACGATATTGCAGAATGCTATTTCCTACTTAGGCTTCTAGTGCCTTGTTAATTTTCTCAAATAAATCTTTAGATAAATTTTCAATTTTTAGCAATGCCTCAAGTGCTTTTTGCATCTGCTGTTGACGCTTTTTGTCATAACGTTTTAATCGAATTAGAGGATCGATAAGCCTTGCTGCAACTTGCGGATTTTTTTGGTTTAACTCAGTGAGAATTTCAACTAAAAATTGATAACCACTGCCATCTTCAGCGTGAAATGCCACAGGGTTATTATTTACAAATGCTCCAATTAATGCACGAATCCGATTTGGGTTACTGAGTGTAAATGAGCGGTGAGTTAATAATTTCTTCACGGTAGCAAGAACATTCTTTTCTGGGCTTGTTGCGTTTAGTGCTAACCATTTGTCCATAACAAGTCCATCTTGATGCCATTTGTCATCAAAGTTAGCCAATAACTCAGTTCGACAATCAAGTTCAGCTTTTACAGCTACACTCAAGGCGGCTAAACAATCAGTCATATTATTTGCTTGATAATATTGTTGGTTAACCAATGTATTGGCGTGCGAATTATCATCGGCATGAGCTAATAAAGTTAAACAACAGTTTTTAAGTGACCGCTTAGCAATGTCATTATGTTTAATTTGATATTGTGATGTTTTATTGTGGTGATAAACGGCTAATAATTCATCATAAAGTTCGTTTGCAAAATGAGTTAACAAAAATAGACGCACTTGATGAATTGCGATTGGATCAACCACAGTAAATAAATTCGCCAACTCGTTTTCAGATGGCAAGGTTAAGATTTGTGCAATAAGGAAAGGGTCAGTTTTTTCTGATAACAATACGGCTCTAAATGCATCTAATACTGAATCAGGCAATATTAAATTTTGATTTTCTTGATAATTTTTTACATTCAAGCGAACATATTTTGCTAATAACATTTGAGCTGCATCGTAACGGCTAAATGCGTTAGTAGCGTGTTGCATTAAGAAAATAAGATCATTATCTTGATAATCATAAGTTAACTTAACAGGTGCTGAAAAATCACGTAATACTGAAATAATCGGTTTTTGAGTTACGTTATCAAAGATAAATTGTTGTTTGTTTTGTGTTAAATTTAAAACATGATGAACAGTTTTGCCTTGGTATTGCAGTGGAATTATTTCACCATTATGTTGATATAACTCGATATCAAGTGGGATATGCAAAGCCTGTTTTTGTGCTTGATCTTGAGTAGCTGGCGTATATTGTTCTACTGTTAAAGTATATTGTTGATTTTTCTCGTTATAATTATCGGTAACGGTTAATTCAGGTGTTCCTGATTGGCTATACCATAATTTAAATTGAGTTAAATCGATACCTGAGGCATCTTGCATGGCTGCAACAAAATCATCACAAGTTGCGGCACTACCATCATGGCGTTTAAAATAAAGTTTCATCCCTGCTTGGAATTTATCTTCTCCTAATAAAGTATGCATCATTCGAATAACTTCAGCGCCTTTTTCGTACACGGTGACTGTGTAAAAGTTATTCATTTCTATTACTTGTTCAGGCCGAATAGGGTGAGACATTGGGCTAGCATCTTCGGCAAATTGAACGGTGCGCAAAAGTTTGACATCCTCAATGCGTTTTACTGCACGAGATCCCATATCAGCGCTAAATTCCTGATCTCGAAATACAGTTAATCCTTCTTTTAAACTAAGTTGGAACCAGTCGCGACAGGTTACCCGATTACCAGTCCAGTTGTGAAAATATTCATGACCAATTACACCTTCAATACCTAGATAGTCATCATCTGTTGCTGTCTGTGGTTTGGCAAGCACATATTTTGAATTAAAGATATTTAATCCTTTGTTTTCCATCGCTCCCATATTGAAAAAATCAACCGCTACAATCATAAAGATATCTAAGTCGTATTCAAGCCCAAAGCGTGTTTCGTCCCAACGCATGGCATTTTTTAAGCTTGTCATAGCCCACTGCGAACGATCTAAATTACCTTTATCAACGTAAATTTCTAAATCAACTTTACGTTTTGATTGGGTAATAAACTGATCTTTTAAAATATCAAAATCACCAGCAACTAGTGCAAATAAATAAGAAGGTTTTGGAAATGGATCTTGCCATTGTACCCAGTGTCGCCCATCAGATAGTTCACCTTGTGCTACACGATTTCCATTTGAAAGTAGGTAAGGGTAGTGTTGTTTATTGGCGGTGATGCGTGTTGAAAACCGAGCTAATACATCGGGTCTATCAAGGTAATAAGTGATATGTCGAAATCCTTCGGCTTCACATTGTGTACAAAGCGCTTCGCCTGATACATATAATCCTTCAAGTGCGGTATTATCAATGGGCTTGATTTCATTAACAATTGTTAAAGTAAATTCTGCGGGAACACCTTGAATCAGCAATCCTGTTTTTGTGATTTGATAATCATGCCATGGTTGTTCGTCAATATTAACAGAAATCAATTTCAGATCTTCACCATCTAAAATAAGATCATTAACGTTATTATTTTTTCGAATTACATGACTACGTGCTGTAACGGTTGTTATTTCAGGGGCTAAATCAAAATCAAGATCAATGTCAGTAATAGTAAAATCGGGGGCTTGATAATCTAGACGGTATTTTGCCTTTGGTTGAGATTGAGTTGTAGTTGCGTTCATTATTATTGAGCCTTTTATTTATACTTTGTTTAAGTTTTATTTGGTTAATAGTATAACTGATTAAAAATAATCTTATTATATAATTAATCTATATCTTCATTATTATTCTGCTATAATCTTTGACATTTTATTTAGAGTATTAACAATAAAACCACATGTTACCAGCGATAATTACATCACTATTAGACACAGATGCTTATAAACTGCATATGCAACAAGCTGTTTTTCATCACTATCCAAATGCAACAGTAACAGCTGAGTTCCGTTGTCGTAGTGATGATTTGTTAGGAAAATATGCTGATGAAATAACTCATCAAGTTAAATTAATGGAATCGCTATCACTTTTAGATGATGAGTTTGAGTATTTGTCTCGTATGCCTTTTTTTAAACCTGATTATTTGAATTGGCTAAAAAATTGGCGTTTTAATAGTGAGTTACTGACAATTGAAAATCAAGAAGGCTTGCTAGTTATTCGTATTGAAGGTAAGTGGTTAGATGTTATTTTATGGGAAGTGCCATTACTTGCCGTAATTAGCGAAATTGTGCATAAAGATCGATCGCCAAATATTGGCGTTCCCGAGGCACTTGCTCGACTAAAAGATAAATTAACGTTATTTAATGAACAGACAGCCGATATGGATATGTCGAACTTTAATTTAATGGACTTTGGTACACGTAGGCGTTATTCGTTTGCGGTACAAGAGGCAGTTGTTGGTTATTTGAAAAATCATTTTACTAATTTTCATAGTACGAGTAATTATTTGCTTGCTTATCGTTTAGGACTTACGCCTGTTGGAACACAAGCGCATGAATGGTTTCAAGCACATCAGCGTTTAAGTCCGAATTTAGAGGATTGCCAAAAAAATGCATTGCAGGTTTGGTTAGATGAATATCACGATGATTTGGGCGTTGCTTTAACTGATTGTATTACGATGGATGCATTTTTACGGGATTTTGATCTTCATTTTGCTTCGCATTATCAAGGATTGCGTCATGATTCAGGTGACTCAATTCAATGGGGCGAAAAGGCAATTGCCCATTATCAGCAGTTAGGTATCGACCCTCAAACAAAATTATTAGTATTTTCAGATAGTTTAAATTTTGATAAGGCACTTAATATTTATCAGCATTTTAATCATCGGGTAAAATTATCTTTTGGTGTAGGTGGTTTTTTAGCTTGCGATATTCCGTCTAAAGAAGCCAACACGAAAGCATTGAATATTGTAATCAAATTAACAGAGTGTAATAATCAATCTGTTGCTAAATTATCAGACAGTCCAGGTAAAACCATATCTCAAGATTTAGCTTTTATTGATGAATTAAAACGAACTTTTAGTGTTAAATATTGATAATAATTAGCCTATTGTTAATATCAAAATAAAAAATCAGTAATAAAAATTTTCTTATTAAACAATTCCATTTAGTTACGGAATAGAGGTTAGAATATATTTGTATTACTTAAATATGACTTAAATTAATTAATGTAGAAATGGATAATTAAAATGAATTCAGTTGCATCTATTGTTGATGTGTTACAAGGCAAAATTGCTGTTGGTAGCACAATTTCTGTTCAAGGTTGGGTAAGAACTCGACGCGATTCTAAAGCAGGCATTTCATTTTTGACTGTTTATGATGGTTCTTGTTTTGATCCTATCCAAGCCGTTATTGAAAAAGATCTTCCTAATTATGAGCAAGATGTTTTACGTTTAACAGCAGGTTGTTCGGTTAAAGTCACTGGTAAAGTGGTTGAATCACCAGGTCAAGGTCAACAATATGAACTGCAAGCAACGCAAGTTGAAGTATATGGTTTTGTTGATGATCCTGAAACTTATCCAATGGCAGCAAAACGTCACTCTATTGAATATCTTCGTGAAGTGGCTCACTTGCGTGCAAGAACCAATATTGTTGGTGCGATAACGCGTGTACGTCATACGCTTGCGCAAGCAATTCATCAGTTTTTTAATGATCGTGGCTTTTATTGGCTATCTACCCCAATTATCACCGCGTCTGATACTGAAGGCGCGGGCGAAATGTTTCGCGTTTCAACGCTTGATCTATTAAATCTTCCTAAATCAGATAATGGTAAAGTTGATTTTGATAAGGACTTTTTCGGCAAAGAAGCATTTTTAACCGTTTCTGGGCAACTAAATGCTGAAACTTATGCTTGTGCGCTTTCTAAGGTGTATACTTTTGGCCCTACCTTTCGAGCTGAAAATTCAAATACTACTCGTCATTTAGCTGAGTTTTGGATGATGGAGCCTGAAGTAGCGTTTGCTGATCTAAATGATAATGCTAAGCTTGCTGAAGATATGCTTAAATATGTGTTTAAAGAAGTGCTAGAAAAACGAGCTGATGATATGCAATTTTTTGCTCAGCATGTCGATAAAGAAGCCATTAATCGACTTGAAAACTTTATTAAAGCTGATTTTGCGCAAGTGGATTACACTGACGCTATCATTATATTACAAAATTGTGATGCTAAATTTGAAAACCCAGTCAGTTGGGGTATTGATTTAGCATCAGAACACGAACGTTATTTAGCTGAACAATATTTTAAAGCACCAGTGGTAGTAAAAAACTATCCGAAAGATATTAAAGCGTTTTATATGCGTATGAATGATGACGGTAAAACAGTAGCAGCAATGGATGTATTAGCGCCAGGAATTGGTGAAATCATTGGTGGATCTCAGCGTGAAGAACGTTTAGAGATATTAGATAAACGTATGGATGAATTAGGACTCAAAAAAGAAGATTATTGGTGGTATCGTGATTTACGTCGATACGGTACTGTGCCGCATTCTGGTTTTGGTCTTGGGTTTGAACGTTTAATTGTTTATGTGACAGGTGTGCAAAATGTACGTGATGTGATCCCGTTCCCAAGAACGCCACGTAATGCCAATTTTTAAGTTAATTGGAAATGGAGTCAAAATTTAGTCTGAGTTAAAAAACAACAAATTTCAACCAATGATTGAATAAAAAACACTCAAACAAGCTTGAATTTATGGTTAGACATCATATTTAATGAAAAGTTCGCTTGATTTTAAAAAAAATTTATACATAATTTACGATACTGTAAAAAGTGAATAAAGATAATCAAAATGTATTATCTTTTGGATGAATAATTTTTAAACAAAATTGACACTAAACTTATGGGCTGTGTCTTTTTAAAAAAATAACCATGAGGGTAAAAAATGAAACGTAATCTATTAGCAATCGCTATCCCTGCACTTTTAGTTGCAGCTGGTGCAAATGCATCTATTGAAGTATGGAACAAAGATGGTAATAAAGTTGACTTTTACGGTCGAGTAAAAGCAGCTAACAACATTACTGACCGTGGTCAAGCTGGTGAAGGTGATGATACTTCAGCTCGTTTAGGTATGTCAGGTCAAACTCAAATCACTGACAGTGTAACTGGTTACGGTCGTTGGGAATATGAAGCGAAAGCGGGTAAAAATTCTGATAACGAAGTACGTTATGCATTTGCTGGTTTGAACTTTGGTGATGCAGGTTCATTCGATTATGGTCGCAATGACGGTGTGTTAAAAGCAATTACTGCTTATACTGACGTTTTACCACAATTTGGTGGTGATGCATCAAATAACGATTGGAACGTTCTTTCAGCTCGTACTAAAGCTGTTGCAACTTATCGTAACAACAACTTCTTTGGCTTAACTGACGATTTAAGTTTTGCATTACAATATGCTGATAATGGCGATAACTCAAATGGATTCAGACAAGATGCTATCAGAGGTGAATCTCGTGAAGCTTGGGGTGCAAATGTTCAATGGAATATTTTTGACACTGGTTTAACTGCTGGTGCAGGTTACGCTCAAACTTCAGGTAGTGATAATCGTCAAAGCACTTGGGCTGGTGGTCTTAAATACGATAATTATAATCTATATTTAGCAGCTAACTACTTCCAATCTAAATTTAAAGATGTATTGTCATATGGACCGACACATAGAGGTACTTATAAAACTGCTGATGGTAAAGTTAGAGGTTTTGAATTAGTCGCTCAATATGGTATTGATTTAGAAGTGGGTCGTATTACTCCATCTTTAGCTTATGTTCAACATAAAGTTAAAGCTGATGGGGTGAATTTTGTCGAAGATAATATTCGTTACCACAATAGCGGATTCAGCTCACCTGTAGCTAAATATGTATCTTTAGGTGCAACTTACGATCTAAACAAAAATTTCAGCACAATTGTTGAATATAAATTCAATCTTCTTGATCGTAAAGACTATGGCGCAGCGAAAAATACTGTACATTCACGTGGTGAAGGTACTAAACCAGGTACTAAAGACGTGTTAGGTGTTGGTTTAATTTACCAATTCTAATTGTTTCTTAATATCTTATAAAAAGGCACTTAGGTGCCTTTTTTTATTTCCTAAACTTTTTTCAAACCAAAAGCACATTTTGTTATTAAAAAATTAGCATTAAATATTAAAATATTCGTAAATTCGCAGAATTAATCTAATTATCATTGTTAAATAGACAATGTGTGCAATAAAATCTGTTTTATCTAATAAAAATAGATGTCACAGTAATAATATAATTGTTATTTATTAGCTATTAGTTATTACACCAAAAGCAAAGTAATTTGCATCTTTAATAAAATAAAACACCTATGAGGGTAAAAAATGAAACGTAATCTATTAACAATCGCTATTCCTGCACTTTTAATTGCAGGCGCTGCAAACGCTTCTATCGAAGTATGGAATAAAGATAGTAATAAAGTCGACTTTTATGGTCGAGTTTATGCATTAAATTATATCACTGATCGTAATAATCAAACTGGTGAAGGTGATAACACTACAGCACGTTTAGGTATGTCAGGTCAAACTCAAGTAACTGACGGCATAACGGGTTACGGTCGTTGGGAATACGAAGCTAAAACAGGTACTAATGCCGATAATGAAGTGCGTTATGCATTTGCGGGTTTGAACTTTGGTGATTTGGGTTCATTTGATTATGGCCGTAATGACGGTGTGTTAAAAACATTAACATCTTATACTGACGTTTTACCAGAATTTGGTGGCGATGCTTCAAATAATGATCTTTATGCATTAACAGCTCGTACAAAAGCCGTGGCTACTTATCGTAATTCAGATTTCTTTGGTTTAGTAAATGGTCTACGTTTTGCTGTTCAATATGCCGATAATGGCGATAATAGCTCAACTAGCCATTTCAATAAAAATACACATGATGATAAACGCGATAGTGCTGAAGCATGGGGTTCAGTTGTTGATTGGGATGTGCTTGATACCGGTTTATCGGTTGGTGCTGGTTATGCTCAAACTGGTGGTCATAAAGACGCTAAAGCATGGTCAGCTGGTATTAAATATGATAACGATAACCTTTATTTAGCTGCACTATATATTCAAGGTAAGCAAAAATATGGTTGGGATAATGCATCAACAACTCATAGTGCCAATGACTTAAAAACCAAAGGTTATGAACTTGTTGCGCAATATGGCATTGACTTTGAAGTAGGACGTTTAACGCCATCAGTTGCTTATATCCAACATAAAGTTAAGGATGCATCTAGTTATTTAAGTGATTCAGGGCTTAAAGGTAATGATTTAGCTAAATATGTTGATGTTGGTTTAACTTATGACTTTAACAAAAATCTACAAGCTATTATCGATTATAAAATTAATTTACTAGATAAAGATGACATCGGCGCACGCCGTGCTTTATATAAAGATACTTCATTCACTAAATCACAAATCAAGGGCACAACAAAAGACACAGTAGCACTTGGTTTAATTTACCAATTCTAATTGATTGTATTTTTATTTTTAAAAGGCACTTCGGTGCCTTTTTTATTATCTTTTATATGTAGGAAAACACCGAGTTGTTTACGCTTGTAACTCCCCCCCAAAATAGCACAACAAAAAGTAGAAAATTCTCGATGATAAAAGTAAAGGGGATTTAATTATGAAAAAAATAA
>NZ_WTEX01000025.1 GCF_009795845.1 Gilliamella sp. Lep-s35
CATCGAAGAATTCCTTTTAATAATGGACTCTTCTCTATTAGATCAAAGAACTCGCCAAAAAGCGAGTTCTTTGTCATCAATCTGACAGGGCAATTGCCCTGTTTTTGTTTTAACAAACAATAAAAAATTAGCCAGAGCAATTTATCAATAAATTCAAATTACATAATAAAATAACGAATCAACGCCATAAAACACATACCTGCAACCACAATACACATTAAGTTTTTAGTGACTACTGCGACAATAACAGTTGGAATAGATGCCAAGCAATATTCTACGTGAAAATCAGGAAACTGCCCCTCTTTTACCACAAATAAATTTTGCACAAATAGCGCTGTTAAAATACACAAAGGCACATACGACAAAAAACGAATTACCACATTCGGTAATTGCAACTTTCGAACCAGCATAAAAGGAATCACTCTTGGCAACCAAGTGACTAAACCACAACCTAAAATAATTAATAAACTATAAATTGTCACGCATCACGCTCCATAGCCATTCCCATAAAACAACCACCAAAAGTGCTAATTAAAATTGCCATTTCAGGTGACACAAAGCGCATTAATAAAATCAGCATAAGAGCAACGGTTAACATCACTAATAGTCGATTTTTAAGGCTTTTACTTTTATCACCAATTAATTGCAAATAAAGTAAACCAATAAACATGGCAACCAAGGCGTAATCAAAACCAAATAAGTTAGGATCGGGCAGCCATTCACCAATGACTGCACCTAAAAAACAAGATACAATCCAAGCCAAATAAGCCGTTACATTAAGCCCATGCATCCAAGCGGCATTAACGGGCACTTTATTGGTTATAGCACCCATGACAACGGCAAAACTTTCATCAGTTAATAAGCTACCAATAGCTATATTATTAAAGAATGAAAATTTACGAAAAGCAGGTGCCGTTGCCATACTCATTAAAAAATGACGAGAGTTAACTAAAAAAACCGTAAAAATAATGGCTGAAACAGGCGTAGCCACCATCATCAAACCTGCAATAATAAACTGTGCTGTACCGGCATAAACAATAATCGCCAATAATGTGATTTCAAGTACGGATAAATTTGCTGACTTCCCTACAACACCTGCAGCAATGCCAATACCAATGTAACCTAATAAAGTTGGAATACAAGCACAAACACCATCTTTAAAAGCCAAAGACATAATCATTCCTTAACGATAATAATATGTGATTTTATAAATTAATATTTTAGATATTGCAAACCGATAATACAGCTCTTGAATAACCTAAATATTAAGTATTAAATTCCCAATTAACCCACAATAAACCGCAATCTTTTGTCAAATTTTGCTATAATATCGCCTAACTTACATTAATGATAACAAAATAACTCAATAGCAACTAACGTGGCAAACATATCTATGTATACAGGAACTTTATTTATTATCTCAGCACCAAGTGGTGCAGGAAAATCAAGCCTTATTCGAGCTTATTTAAACCAAAATCCACAACAAGCAAAAGTATCAATTTCACATACAACTCGCCAGCCACGACCAGGTGAATCACATGGCGAACATTATTATTTTGTGGATCACAAGCACTTTGAATCCTTAATTGATAAAAACTCATTTGTAGAATATGCCAACGTATTTGACCACTATTACGGCACATCTAAAGCTGAAATAGAACAAAGCCTATTACAAGGAATTAATGTGTTTTTAGATATTGATTGGCAGGGTGCAAGGCAAGTACGCCAAAAAATGCCTCAAGCAAAAAGCATCTTTATATTACCGCCTTCACTAAAAGAATTAGAAAACCGCCTAATAAAACGCGGGCAAGACAACAGCAGCGTCATAGCTAAAAGAATGCAAAAAGCACAAGCCGAAATTTCGCATTATGACGAATATGACTATGTCATTATCAATGATGATTTTGATACTTCATTAAATGCCTTAAGCACAATTATTACTGCTGCTAGCTTAGAGCAGGCAAAACAGACTATCATTAATTCGCAATTATTAAAAGATTTATTGGATAGTGATTTTAATTAAAACGCCAATAATATCGCCGAAATATTAATCGGCGATATTATAAAAAAGCCTTTAATTTCCTAAAGCTTTATCAGCCTGATCGTTTTGAATCAACTCTAATTTATAGCCATCAGGATCTTCAACAAAAGCAATGATCGTTGAGCCACCTTTTACAGGTCCTGCTTCGCGTGTTACTTTGCCTCCTGCTTGCTTAACCGCATCACACATTTTTGCTACATCATCAACGCCAATGGCAATATGACCAAACGCCGTTCCATGATCATATTCATCGGTATCCCAATTATAAGTTAACTCAATCACTGAGCTTGTTGTCTCATCGCCATAACCAACAAAGGCTAATGAATATTTATATTGTGTGTTTTCACTGGTTCTTAGCACTCGCATGCCCATTACACGGGTATAAAAATCGATCGAACGTTGCAAATCACCAACTCGAATCATAGTATGCAAAATACGCATCGGCTTACTGTTCCTTTAATAGCTTTAATAGAATAAATAAAATTTTTGTTGAGTTTATACATTAGTGCTTAAGCAGGCAAATTTTTGTTATTGATTGGATATTTTATGATGATTAATAAAAAGCTAATACCATATACCTAAATAACTATTTTGCTCACTATCAAAGTGAGCAAAATTAAGTGTTATCTTTTGATTTATTATTTTGATTGGCGGTTATCTTGATTGATTGCTATAACGTGGAGAAGCACTAATTTGCTTACCATTAGTAACTAAACGAACTGCCTGACCTGCAAAAAAATCTTTAGCTGAACCTTTTTGTACAAGCACAATATTTGATCCATTTTCTTGTTTGATTTCTAGCTCAACAGCACTTGCTTGGCTAGTTTTATCTTGAATTACATCACCCAAAATTGCACCGCCAATAGCACCGGTTGCTGTCGCTAATACTCGACCAGAACCATTACCAACAGTATTACCTAAAACACCACCTAAAACAGCACCACCTAAGCTACCTACGATATTTTCGTTTTTACCGTTTGTGTTATTAGCTTGAATTTTAACAGGTCGTACTGAAACAACTGTACCATAACTCACTTGCTGAACTTGTTTGGCTTGATCAGCTGTATAAACATCGCCAGAATAGATATCACTATTGCTACATCCAGATAAAATTGCAGCTAAAATAGTTAGTGTGACGATTTTTTTCATAATTAATTCCTCATATAATATCGGTATCTTATTATTATACCTTGTTTAGAATAATCTTATTAAGAAAAAACGACAATAGCATTTTCATTATTTTATCAATAGCCAATACAATTTATGCTTAAGTTAGGTTATACTCAGCGCAATAGTTTATTGAGCGTACAATGAATATATGAAACGGTTATTTTTTCAATTAATATTATCGGTTATGATAACGGCTTGTCACGATGTAAATCAAGCTTCTCAAAAATTGAGAGGGTTGAATTTAAACAACCATCAAATGATTGTTTAAATAATGAATCGGCTAATGATTCACATCTTAACAAAATTCCTGCTTTAGGATGTCCCGTAAAATAATTTAATAGGCACAAGTAACACAATGAAAACGATAGAAATCGACGAAGAATTATACCAATTTATTGCTGGTCAAACCAAACACATTGGCGAAGATGCATCAAGTATATTACGACGTTTATTAAACATAAACCAATCAACCTTGGCAAAACAAAACACCATCGTCAAAAAAGAAAATCACTATCCTATTTTTAATGATTTATTAACTAGCGACACCTTTATAAGCGAAAAATCCATTATCAGCCGTTTTATATTATTGCTTAGTGCATTATATAACTATAACCCAGCACTTTTTGCCATTGCTGCAACATCATTGCATGGTAGTAAAAGGCAATACCTAGCCAAAGATAAACTCGCTCTTGAAGCATCAGGTAAAAACACCAAACCCCGCGAAATCATTGGCACACCTTATTGGGTAATTAGCAATACCAACACTGCTAGAAAGCAGTATATTATAGAATCAATAATGAGTGACATGGGCATATCTGAAACCATGATAAACCAAGTTACTAACGCTTTCTTGCCTTAACAGGATAAACAAATAAAGCTAAAACATGACAACACGAACCTGATCACATTTTAGCTATTATAAAATGACTATTTTATGAAAGAGGATAAAAAAATGGCCAAGCAAAACCGCGCAGGAATGTTAGCTCAACCATCAGATCTCATTAACGTTGAAACATTACGCAATAGCTACTACCAAATTCAACCTGATACGGATAACGCTAGCCAACTAGTCATATTTGGCACATCGGGCCATCGAGGCAGTTCAAACAAAGGCACATTCAACGAAGCACACATATTAGCCGTTGCACAAGCTATTGCCGAATATCGCAAAACCAACAATATCACAGGGCCATGCTTTATTGGTCAAGACACTCATGCCCTATCAGAACTTGCATTAAAATCAGTACTTGAAGTTTTTGTTGCCAACGAGCAAACCGTTGTTATCGCAAAAGATTGGGGCTATACACCAACGCCTGTAATATCGCATGCTATTTTAACCTACAACCAAGGTAAACAAGCCCAACTAGCCGACGGTATTGTCATTACTCCATCGCATAATCCACCAGAAGATGGCGGAATAAAATATAATCCAACTAATGGCGGTCCTGCGGATACCGACATCACCAAACAAATTGAAAACCGTGCCAATGAATTACTAAAAAATAAACTCAATGGTGTAAAACGTGTCACCTTAGACAAGGCTATAAATTCAAATTACGTTCATAGCAAAGAGTACGAGACCGACTACATCAACGACCTTGAAAACATCTTAGATCTAGCGCTGATCAAATCATCATCGCTAAAAATTGGTGTTGACCCACTTGGTGGTGCAGGTATTACTTATTGGCCTAGAATTGCCGAAAAATATGGTATTAATCTTAACATTGTTAACAACAAAGTCGACCCAACATTCAGCTTTATGCACCTCGATCATGATGAAATCATTCGAATGGACTGCTCAAGCCGCTGGGCAATGGCGGGATTGTTAACATTAAAAGATCAATTTGATTTAGCTTTTGGTAACGATACCGACTTTGACCGCCACGGCATTGTAACGCCAAAGGGGCTAATGAACCCAAATGCTTACCTATCAACTTGTGTCAATTACCTATTCCAAAACCGCCCACAATGGCACAAAGATATCGCTATTGGAAAAACACTAGTTACAAGCTCGATGATCGACCGCGTAGCAAATAGCTTAAACAAACAATACCTAGAATACCCTGTTGGTTTTAAATGGTATGCTGATGGGCTATACAACGGCAAACTCGGCTTTGCCGGCGAAGAAAGCGCTGGCGCATCGTTTTTAAGAACCAACGGCAAAGTTTGGACAACCGACAAAGACGGCATAATCCTATGCCTACTTGCTGCCGAAATGACTGCAAAAGTGGGCAAAAACCCACAAGAGCAATATCAAGAACTTGAAGCAAAATTTGGCGTTTCTTATTATGGACGAATTCAAGCACCGGCCTCGTTTAATGAAAAACAAAAACTAGCCAAACTTGATGCTAGCCAACTAACCACCGACAACTTAGCAGGTGAAAAAATCACCCAATGCCTAACCACTGCACCAGCTAACAACGCTGCAATTGGTGGGCTTAAAGTGATAACCCAAAACGGCTGGTTTGCCGCTCGCCCGTCGGGAACAGAAGATGCTTACAAAATCTATGCAGAAAGCTTTATAAGCAACGAACATTTAAATACACTACAGCAAGAAGCCGAACAAATTGTGGCTAAAGCAATTAAATAATAGTAAAAGGTACAAGAAACAGCAGCTATTTGGCTGCTGTTTTTTTATGTAGGGATTTTACTAAAAATACAAAAAATAAATAAAATCAATAATTAAGAAACCACGCTCAGGATCCCATATGTCTGGTGGACCTCCAAAGTCCTTTAAGCCATCCCAATGCACGTCATGCCGACCATAATATAGATTCGGCCTTGCATAATCGATAACTGGCGACAGCATTATTATTGCATCACTACGATTACCCGCACGAACCTTTTTACCATTTGCCTGTACATTCCATGACGATGACAATAATAACAGTGCTAATACTAGCAAAGCTGTTTTAGGTGATTTGGGAGATAATTTCGATAATACGTTGAGAGATAATTTCGAAGATATAAATAAGTTTCGTGCAGAAACTCGTCGAATAAGATTATTTGATAAATTTAAGACATTGGTTTGCCAGTGCTTGTGCCTAAAATAATAATGCATTGTAGTCCACCTATCAAGTAATAACTTGATTTTTATTCCATTTTGTATAATTATTCGCTTATTTAATAAGCTTACTTTCCTGTTGCAATAGAAGTATAACCTTTTAAAAAATAATTAGCTAGTTTTTTAACAATTTTTTGTAAAGAAATATAAAAAATATAAATAATATAAATAAATTTAGAGAAACATAAAGACAGAAATAATTCAGTTATAAAAATAAGTGAATTTTTTAATTAAAATATGATATCAGATTACAGATATTTTAACCTTTGGTGGAATGATTAATATTAATCAATAACATCTAAAATACAAACAACTTTCCTAGGCTCTTTCCCTAATTTATGCAATATAGTATTCTAGTAGCCTTATTTGAACTTACACCAAACCCAATATACCGTGCACACATTTATTTTGTCTTTACGTAAAGTCTTTTATAGCAGTAATCTTCTTTTTAGTCTTCGTATGCTAATTA
Organism: Gilliamella sp. Lep-s35; assembly: GCF_009795845.1. Taxonomy (GTDB): domain Bacteria; phylum Pseudomonadota; class Gammaproteobacteria; order Enterobacterales; family Orbaceae; genus Gilliamella. Next base: position 6,745 of record NZ_WTEX01000025.1, read on the forward strand.
GCTTAGCTGGATCGACGTTGGTTCCTTGGTATTTAGGACAAACATCGCTTGTTATTCCACTTACACTTGGTGTTGTGGCTGCTGGTTTGACTGAGATCGACACCCGTTTATTAAGCCGCTGTATTAATTTAGTCCTTACTCTGATCTGTTTTGCTATTGCGACTTTTTCGGTCGAGTTGTTATTTGATTATCCCGCTTTGTTTATTGTTGGTTTGGTTTCGTCAACATTTATGTTTATTATGCTTGGTTCGCTTGGGCAACGTTACAGTGTGATTGCCTTCGGATCACTTTTGATTGCTGCCTATACCATGCTTGGGCATAATTTATTTACTGATAATTATACGCTACCTTGTTTTTTATTACTTGGGGCATTTTGGTATAATATTGTTTCGTTAATTGAATCGATCATTCAACCCATTCGTACAACCCAACAATCACTGTCACTATGTTTTATTCATTTGGCACAATATCTTGATGCTAAAGCGGCTATGTTCGATCCTGATGAGTCTGATGGATTTAAAAAACAAATATTGCAATTAAATAATGCTAATAATCAACTTATTAGCGCATTTAATAACGCTAAGCGTTCATTGTTTAATCGGTTAAAAAGCTACCGTGGACAGGTTTATATTAGAAAGTTACTCAGCTATTATTTTGTTGCGCAAGACATTCATGAGCGTGCCAGTTCAGCGCATGGACATTATCAAGCGTTAAGTGTGCATTTTAAACATAGCGATATTTTATTTCGATTTGCGCGTATTTTAAATTTGCAAGCAAAAGCTTGTGCTCAGTTGGCAATGACAATTAAGTTAAATCAAACTTATCAGCATGATCCACTATTTTCGCGCTATTTTTCGTATCTTGAAGAAGCAATTAATCAGTATCACACTAGCGACAATGCCAATATGCTAATGGTTAAGGCTCTAAAAAGTTTGTATCAAAATTTGTTGTCAATCGATCTGTTACTTGCCAATATTGATACCGAACAACATCTATCAAAAGAGCAAGAAGATAATCAGTTGATTGATGAAGAGTTAACTCGTTTCCATGATATTTTTATTAAAATTAGAAGTAACTTGACCGTTAAGTCAGCACTATTTCGCCATGCAATTCGTATGTGTGCTGTATTTTTTGTCGGGTATATGGTGATTTATGTTTCTGATTTGTCTCATGGATATTGGATTATTTTAACTAGCTTATTTGTATGCCAACCAAACTATTCCACCACAAAACACCGCTTAAAATTACGCGTAATTGGGACAATTTTAGGGATTATTGTGGGAATTCCGTTAACATTTTTATTTCCAAGTATACCTGAGCAGTTGGTATTAATTATTATTACTGGCTGGCTATTTTTTCTATTTAAAAATTCGCAATACGCTTATGCAACTGCGTTTATTACGTTGCTGGTATTTTTTAGTTTTAGTTTGATTGGTGAAAGCAGTATTGCCGTAGCGGCTTCACGCATTATTGCAACGTTAATTGGTTGTTTTATTGCTTGGTTTGCTGTGAGCTTTATTTGGCCTGATTGGCAGTTTAGAAATTTGCCTAAACTTGTTGATCGTGTTTGTCATGATGATAGCCATTATTTGGCGTTAATTGGTCGTCAATATCTGACTGGTAAAACGAATGATGTAATGTACCGTTTAGCAAGGCGAGCAGCGCATGATAGTAATGCCGATTTGTCGTCATTAATTAGTTTGATGACTAAAGAACCTCATATGAACCCTGTTGTTATTGATAAGGGATTTCGTCTGTTAACGCTTAATCATACGTTGATTAGTTATCTTTCGACTTTAGGTGCACATCGCGATAAACCGCTTTCAAAACAGACTTTCGAGCTATTTGATGATTTGTCAGTCTATATTATTAATCTTCTATGCGATAAGAAGATCGACAGCGAATATCAACCCGTTAAAAAGTCAGTTATCGATTATATTGAAACTATTTCAACCAATTCAGTAGATGACGATAAAGCCAATAATGATCTGTTAGTTATGCAACAATTGGCTTTGATTTTGGATATTTTGCCTGAGGTAACAATGCTTGCTAGTGAATTAGAAAATAAAATAGTAATAAAAAATTAGATAGATATTAAACCAAATAGCTAGATCTATAACAATACTATTATTTATTAGGTAAAATATTATATGCCCAAAATATAAATCGAACCGTGTTTGTGAATATTTTCATCAATCCATGTTATAAAGTCACTAATCATTTGTGAAAAAAAAGATTTATATTTAGAAAAATTCTTTGTCACCTCTTGCAAGTCATCATCAAAGATAAATTTAAAATCAAATAAATCATTTTTCAGTTCGATTAGTTTTGCAGATTTATCGACCTTCTGTTTAAGTTTGATTAATGCCGATTTTATTAAGAACCACTGCTCTTTATTAACTTCAGTTATCCCCCAATGTCCATAGTTTTGATAGTTAGGTACATTATTGTATATAATGCTTTCAATAAAACCAAATGCGTTTTCTGCTAGATATTTTGACGTCTCACTCCTGACATCACCTTTAAAAGGGGGGATAGCGAACTCAAAAATTAGTCCCTCCATATCTTCTTCCAAGGAACGTAACTTAAAATCTATCATACAAATTTTTTATATTAAAAAGGTTAGACACATGTAAATACTAGCACATTATTTTTTGATTACAATCAAGCCAACTAAGACTACCTCATTTTTGTCAAAAACTTTTAGGAACGCACCATGTTTATGTAAAAAAACCTAAAAAATCATACAAATACAGCAAAAAAAATATTCTCTAGTTTGCGTTTCAAGCAAAGGGAAATCTTTGGTGTCACCTGTAGTATTTCACCCAGATAGGTTTTGTTATCGCCTTTAGCTTGCTGTCCTAATTTATCTTCAATGGATTTTCTATTTTAATCAGATGGTTAATTCCACAGCTAATCGTTTTATAACGATCATTCTGATTGGTTAAGGGAACAAAAGCTTCAATGCTTTATGCGTTTTTAAAAGTCTATTTCAATCATGAATTGCAAATAACTTTATGTTTTTTTATACAATTAAATTTTAAAGCAGCGTCTATAAGCTAATTATGAAGGTAACTTTATTAATCAATGCCCTGATACTTTTGAAAATAAATTAATAATCACAACACCAAACATAATAAACCCCATCCCAACTAAAGCAGCGAAGTCTAAAGTTTGTTTTAGAAAAATCCATGCAATTAAGCTTATTAACACTATTCCAATTCCAGACCAGATAGCATAAGCAATACCTACAGGAATGGTTTTTAACGCTAATGAAAGTAAATAGAACGAGGAACTATAACCCACAATAGTAATGATGGAATAGATAAGATTAGTAAATCCATCGGATAGTTTCAATGAAGAAGTTGCAATAACTTCACAAATAATTGCAAAAAAAAGTAATAAATATGAGTTCATATTAATGCCTATAATCGTTAAATAAAAAACCAACTACCCCAAATGTAGGTTAAAATTTCAGAACAATCAATCTCTATATAAATGTTAATAGATAAAAACAATATTTTGTTGCCTTATTTTGATATCATTAATTATGATCGAAAGGTAAAGATAGATAGCTATTAACGTTTAAAGTTTAAAATGGAAGATCTTTATGATAGTTTAGGCTTCTACTTTAAAAATAACTTATTAATTATCAATAAATAAACACAAATCATATACCAAAATAGAACCACTAAATCTATATAATAACCATCATTATACCTAGAATAAGGCACTTAGTAGTACTTTTTTATTTTTTATCTCCAGACGGTATAGAATCCTGAATATTTTTTACAAAAATATAATCTAAAAAGCGAGCAGTACGATCCTCGCCAAAATATTAGACAATGCCCACCTCTATCATTTTTTGTTTGAAAATGTGTTGCCATTCTAAAATTAAATGTAGGAATTTCTCACGTTATTTACAGTAATTTCTTAAATTATCCCTACATCTTAATTCTGCATCCATATTTTCATATATTTTAATTGGTTTAAGGGGGATTAATTCTTTGTGGTTTACTTCACATTCAGAATTTTTATTTGAAAGAATAATAATTTGTCCCAATGGTAATTTCAAATCAAGAAGTGCATATGGTACAACGGGAGCTAAAGAATAAAACTCTCTATCTCTGTTATCTGGAGGAAACTCATAATAAACAACTTTTTTATTATAAACATACACGATTGTGTCAGAATGTTCCTGATATATTCCAAAATCAGTATTGGTATCAGAATACTGAACTTTTTTGACATCAATACCTTGATCACGCATAAACTTTAAATAATATCCGCTGATATTGCCACTTATTAACCACACTTCATCCCATTTAAAATCAGTATAATCAGTTAACTTGATAGTTTTAATAGAATTTTCTTCAATATCATTTAATATTTTTTCTAATGGTGCTTTATTACAAGTTGTCAAAACTAAACAAATAATTAATAACAAAATGATTTTTTTCATTTTTTGATTTTCCTTTTACCTTAAAACTGTATTTACTGTTTTATAACTCTAACTTTTCCCTAAAATATTATTTATTTTAAAATACAAATTGACATTGAATTAGTGGAAATTTTTTACTTTACTAGGGTTTGATTATAATTAGTTCATATTAAGTTATTAACTCCATAATTTGCATAATTTAATGTCAACATAATTAAAATTAACTTGCATAATTATCATAATATGTCAGAATTCCCTGCCGCTTTAAGCGGGTAAAAAGGCAAAACTATACTTAGTAGTTTTTTATTGTTTTTTGGGACAGAGGAGCAAAGTAAGTCATGTCCGCAATAAAAATGAAACGAGTTTTAACCACACCTGCATTAATTGCATTTGGTTTAGCTTATATGGTTCCTTTAGGGATCTTTACCACTTATGGGGAAGTCACTGTTGCCAGTAATGGACACTTACCTATAGCCTATATCATCACCCTTGCCATGATTTTTTTCACTGCATTAAGCTATTGTCGTATGGCAAATAAGCTACCTATTGCTGGTTCTGCTTATTCTTATGTACAACGTACTTTTGGTGGAAAAGTTGGTTTTTTGGTGGGTTGGGCACAAATCCTTGATTACCTATTTTTGCCAATATTAAATTATTTGGTTTTAGGTATTTATCTTAACGAAGCATTTCCAAGCATTCCTGCTTATGTTTTTGTTTTGGGTTCGCTTATTAGTGTTAGCTTTTTAAATTACCTTGGTATAAAACTGATTAATTCAGTAAACTTTACCTTAATCATTGTACAAATGGTTTTTATCGGGTTATTTATATTTTTGAGTTTAACTAATGTGGATTTAACTCCTGAAGCAATGATGAAACCATTGCAAGTTAATGCCAGCGATTTTAGTGGTTTAATGTCAGGAGCAGCAATATTGTGTCTTGCTTTTTTGGGTTTTGATGCCATTGCAACCCTAGCCGAAGAGTCTAATGATGCACAAAAATCATTACCTAAAGCTATTATATGGACTGTGTTAATTGCGGGTTGTATTTTTTTAGTGGTTTCTTATTGTGCTCACTTAGCTTACCCAATGTGGGCTGATTTTGCTGATAATAAAGATACTGCAAGTTTAGAAGTGGTTCGTCAAGTTGGTAAAATTAGCCAATTAGGCGGTGATTTTATGTATAATTTCTTCCAAGCATCCTACTTAACGGGAGTTTTTGCATCAGCAATGACTGCGCAAACTAGCGTGTCACGGATTTTTTATGCAATGGGACGTGAAGGGGTGCTACCTAAACAGATTTTTTATAAAATTCACCCACGCTTTAGAACGCCTTATTTATCAATTATCTTTGTTGCTTGCTTTTCATTGCTGTCATTAGTATTAGATCTTAGTTTAGTGGTATCAATGATAAGCTTTGGCGCATTAGTGGCTTTTACTTTTGTCAATTTATGTGTGATTAAAAGCTACCTTGGTGGCAATAATGCAAAAACAGCATCAACGTTATTTAAGTACGGACTATTACCTGCAATTGGCGTTTTACTTTCACTGTGGTTGTGGACAAGCCTTGACGCAACAGCAATGATTGTTGGTTTAGTTTGGTTAGCAATTGGGTTTATTTATTTGCTTTATCTTACCCGAGGATTTACTCACTTATTACCGTCGATTGATCATAAAGAGCTAAATTCGATTATTAAAGATTAATTTGATCTTTTTAAATTAGGTCTACTTAAAAGTATCTAGTTACGCCTTTTAAAAAAATTCCGTCGACCTGAGTCGACGGAATCAAATAAAAAATAATTATTAGCTAAGCTAATATTATAATTACTCACCAAAACCAGTAGCGAATAATTCACGGATTTCATCCATTGCTGCTTGTTCATCTTCACCATCACAGATGATTTCAACAGTTGAACCACCTTTAACGCCAGCACCAAGTAAACCCATCATGCTTTTTAATTTGATTGCTTTATCATTATAAACAAGTTCAATTGATGATTTATAACGACCAGCTAATTTAACTAGTGCCGTAACAGGGCGAGCATGAAGACCAGTTGAATTTTTTACTACCATTTGTTCTTTTAACATAATAAAGTCCTTATTTATATCTTAACGTTAATACAATGCCTGTATTTATATCATAAATTAAATCATTTTTCTCTTTTTTAGTTATGATTTTTATACAATACTTTTAATTACTGGCATTTTAGACAAGTTATGACCAATAATATCGCACAATATGAAAAAAAACGGGTGCAGCAAAGCAGATAGAGTCTAAACGGTCAAGCACACCACCGTGCCCACCAATGAGTTTCCCCCAATCTTTGATACCTTTATCTCGTTTTATTGCTGACATGACTAGTCCGCCCAAAAATCCAAGTAAAATAATCATCAGTGAAATCAAGCCTGATTGAATAAAAGTAAAAGGTGTTATCCAAAATAAACACGCACCAATCAAACTTGCCGATAATACTCCACCAATAAAACCTTCAATCGTTTTTGATGGTGACAAATTTGGGCTAATAGGATGTTTACCAAATAATTTACCAAAAACATATTGTAAAACATCTGAAAGTTCAACAACTAAAACTAAAAGAGCAATCAAAAGTAAATTACGATCTTGGTAATGTTCAATGTTTAATGCTAATAATGCTGGCACGCAAGAAATACTATAAACAGTAATCATTAATCCCCATTGCACTTCAGCTGTTCTTTCTAGAAAATTATGCGTTGAGCCTGTGATTGCTGCTAAAATGGCTAATAACAAAAAGCCATAAACAGGAATAAAAATACTAAATAGCCCGTACCACGACACAGCCACTAAAATATATTGTAAAGGTAAAGCAATAAGATAAGAAAATATTAATGCATAATTATCATAACGATTAGCTGAAGTTAAAGTAAGAAATTCTCGCAAGGCAATAGCGGATGCTAGGAAAAATAGAAAAATAACTGCCAATTTACCTAATAAAAATGCAATACCTATGATTGCTACCATTACCCACCATGAATTAATGCGAGTATTTAAATTATCAATAACACTATTTGGGCTTTTTATTCGTTTTTTTAGTTGTAAACCTATTATTGACGCAATAACGAGTAATACACCTATACCTGCAAACAATAATAAAGTATCACGTTGATAATCAGACATTGTTCCCCCCTTAATTATATTTGCAGCGCAATACATTTAAATCAATTCTGCATTGATACCATTTAACCAAAACGAATCATTCCACTGATTAATATTCCAACTAATAGTAGTATTTGTAAAATAAACCAAAAAATTTGTTTTTTTAATAATTTTATTGTTCCCTTTTGACGTTCAATAATCGATCTTGTAGGGAATTGATTGGTGTTAATTAAATTTAATTGCTGTAATGCTTCATCTAATTCGATTAACTTATTTGGTAACAGGTCAACATTAATGGCTAAATATTCAAACAGCTTTTTATCAAATTCAATACGCAGCGCATAATATTTGTTTATTAATCCTATCCCAAAACCGATAAGACAGCCAATAACACATAGCAATGAACCTATCCACCAACTTGCTATCAATCCAAAACTTAATGTTATTATCGTTATAGCTAATGAAAAAATATAAAATTGCTTACTTATTGCCAATAAGCTACAAAATGTCACCAGTGCAGTTTGATTGGTAATTTTAGGTGATTTTGTTTCGTTAGAGCTTAGCATAGGTTTCCTTTTGGAATTTGTAGAAAAGATCTGACAAAATTAAACGTTGCTTAGTTGTAATAACGACTGAATGACGGCTTGACTTGACTTTCGTAATAGCATCATCAAGACTCGAAGCCCTTTTTGTTAGTAATAGCCAAGCAATTACTGCTGTAGCGCTGCGTGAATAACCTAACGCACAACATACTAATACATTCCCTTGTTTATGACACTGCTCTATCATTTTAGACGCTTGCTGACACTGTTCAATAGTTAGTGGTGTCATGTCTAACACTGGAATTGAGCAATAATTACCAAAAACATGTCCTATAGGTAATTCAGCACATAGATCAACAATCGAGGAATAAGAATTTTTTGGTAATGTACTTTTTGAGGGTATCTGTCCTAAATAAACATTATCATAAATTAAATCGGCTGGCTTATTTTTAAATGTCCATAACCGTGAATTGATCCACATGATTATAAAATAAGGTAGATATAAAATCGTAGTAGCAAGATTAAAACGTCCGTTAGTCTGCTTTTGAAATCCTATTGCACCAATAAATAATTGGCACAAACCAATAAGAAAGAGCCTGAAAGCCACAGCAACCAAAGCCACCATCCACTAAAGTAGATTGCTAAACTTAAAGATAACAAAAATAATATAAAATAGATACTAGCCCAAACATAGTGTTTAGCTAATTGTCTATTTTTTAATGGCGATAAGTTGTTATTTGGCCATAACCAAATACAAAAACAACCAACCCATAATCCAGTTGGAATATCAAAAAAATGGTGTTGCCAAGTTGTTAATACTGACACGCCTATTAAGAGGCACCAAACATGCAAAATATAACGAGCAAGCTTGGTATGTAAATAATTAACATAAAACTGCCATAAAATGATAAGTAATGTGATGTGTAATGAAGGTGCTTGATTAAATGGCTTATCAAATCCCATTAAAACAGCAAACAATATCCCAGAAAAACCGTCTAATGACGGGCGCTCAAAACTAAATTTAAGCGGAAAGATTAAAAAACAAAAAATACAAATAATCTGAGCAGATAAAAGTCTAAAACCAAGCCTTTTAAGAGTAGGATAAGAACTAGCCAACAAAATAGCTAATCCATACATAAGATCTATTGACCAATAAGGTATGATAGTCCAAGGCCATAAAGGTATTGAGCGTTCCCATTCAAAAACTAAACTACCTACATCACTTCGTATCGCGGTAAGTTCATTAGCAAAATTATAGCTAGTAAAAAAGAAAACGGTTAAACCAACTAACCATGCTAACTTATAAGCAGTTAGCTTATTAAAGCAATATTTTAACTCATACATTCTTTATTATTTAATTCGTTGAGCCAGTGATACGGTAAAAATCCCCCACTGATCAATACGCATAGTGATCTTTTTAAACCCAACATCTGCGACAAGTTGATCCATTTCAAGTTGGGTACGTCTGCGCATAATCCAAGGTTGTCCATCTCTATGTGATGTTAATGCTCTTGCTATAAATTCAAGCTGTGGGTGCCAAGGTTGGTTAGTATAAATTAAATAGCCACCTTCAGCGATTGAATCAGCTAGACCTGACAAAGATTCACGCAGTAACTGGTTATCACTAAATAATTCATATAACCCTGAAACAACAGCTAATGTTGGTTGTGGTGATAATTGAGCTAGCTGTTCACGATTAAAAGCATCGCCTTTTTCAAAGCGGGCTATATCAGTTAATCCTTTTTCTTCTATTAATGCTTGACCATCTTGTATGTTAATATCACTATAATCTCGTAATAGTACCGAATTGGGTTTATTAGCAATTTGGCTTATCGTTTCTAAAATATAACGGCCATGCCCTGCGGCAATATCAACAATATCGACAGGCTTATTTTGTTCGTGAAGTTGATTGATAGCGAGTTTTAACAGTTCTTCAAGATGTGTTTTTCGTTGACGGATACCTCGCCACCCAATAGATTGTAAGTAAATGTAATCTAAAAAGCGACCTAGTTTTGAGGTGCCAGAAGGTTCATTACGATAGACATAATCCAATGAGCTTCCCGAATCAAAGCCCATTGTCATGCCCAATTTTATCCCATCTGAAAGTCGGCTAGCGTATGCTAAACTAGCTTTAATAAATTTCCAATATAAAGGTTTAATCCAACCTGATGGCGGTAAGGCTAAATTATCTGCTTCTTGTCTTGTATAACCAATTATATCGCCTTGACGCGCCAATCATAACACCTAAAATGCCACTATATTCCGTTAAAATAGATAGTAAAACCACAAAAATCACTAAATTACTATTTATTTCGTGAAGTTGTGTAAAAATGAGTAACAGCGCGCAGTTAGAAATGACATCACAAATTTCATTTAAATAAGCACCTAAATTTGATTTTTGGTTATACTCTCTCGCTAGCATACCATCAATCGCATTGAGTGCCATACGGATAAACATCTATATTGGAATAAGAAAAAAATCCATTGATATGATGCCAATATTCCAACAATAAAAGCAATCATAATAGAACCCAAACAGGTAACCAAGGTTACTTGATTAGCAGTAATATTAGCCTTATAAAGACGATCAACATAAGGACGTAGTCGTGCTTGAAACTTCGGCTTTAATTGATAAATTGATAACACAGGAAATCCTTGTTTAAATTTCTTTAGCTAATCCTTGTTTAGCGATTTTTATCACATTTTTTAAATCAACACCTTGTGCTTTAGCGGCAAAAATACAACCACAATAACACTGCCGATAAACATCATACTCTTTACAAAGCTCGATAGAGCGTTTATAACCATTATTCTTTTTGAAATCAGAAGGCAGATAATTGACCGAAAAAATTTCTTGAATTTCTAATCCTAGTTCATTAATTTTTTGGCTATTTTTTTTAGGACTTAATGTTAATGCACTGGCGAAATAGTCAAAGCCTAGCTCTTGCGCTTTAATAGCTGCCAAATCTAAACGCATTTTATAACAGAGATGGCACCGTTCCCCTCCTTCTGGAGCATCACGTAAATGTTCAACTTGCTTAATAAACTCAGCAGGCTGATAAGGAGCTTCTAAAAACTGAACGTTATTGCCTGTTTTTTGATTAAAATCAGTAATAAACTTTTGTTGCACCACACTACGATATTCATATTCAACACGAGGATGAATATTAGAATTAGCAAAATAGATTGTAATATCAGCATACTGTGCTAAATACTCTAAAACATAGGTACTACAAGGAGCACAGCAACTATGAATTAACAGTTTAGGGCGAATAGCTGCCGATTGCCAATCAGCAATCAGCTCTTTTAAAACAGAATCGTAATTTACTTTATTGTGTGGGTTTAATTTATCAAGAATAGTTTTAGCATTAATTAACATGAGGACTCAATTATTTGTTATTTTAGTGAATAAAGTCTTTATGGTTAGCTATAATATAGCGATACTATTCAACGTTCAAGATCAACACAACACTTTTATACTTATCATTATTTATCCAAACTCATTTTAAAATATTTAGGTTATTACCCACAAATTCCAAAATAAATACAATAATCAATTATACATAGCCATTAAAGGCTATGTATATAGTATTTTCAAGTTACGTTGATAACTATTATTGATTGTCTTTTCTAACTTCCGTGACAATCATCTTCTTGATACAACGTCTTTCTAAAATAAAGGCAATAAGAAAATAGACAATAGTCAATATCCACAAATGCCAATATTGCTGACTAAATTCAGAAAAATTTGCACCCATTTGATTGATTTTTACAGAGCCAACAATAGCTGGTACTGCAGGAAATATATAACCAATTAAGTGGAACAACGAAGGCATCAACTCTTTTGGCCAAGATAGTCCGGTAACAAAAAATATAATCATACTTAACGGTATAATTAAACAAAAAACATCACTAACCGTATGAACAAAATACGATATCACTTTACCCAATAACGCCGTAGAAAAAATGAAAGGAATAATAAACGACAAGGAAACGAAGATATTCCCTAAACGTGGTAAGTTATACCAATAGTTAGCAAAGACAGTATAGATAATAAAATAGTTCAAATAAAGTACTAAATAAGTCAACAATTTACCTGAAAGTAGCAATAGTGCTGAAGATGTAGCATTATTTTGTTGATTAATAAATGCTGTTTCAAAATCAGAATTTTTGCTAAATAGACGGCATAATATGCTACCAATAAGCAGTGTTTGATATAAAATTAAAATAAAGGCGGCGGGAATAATGTAAGTTGCATAACCAGATTGTGGATTAAATAAACTAATCAGCTGAGTACTAAAAGGCGAAACATTACTGGTTGCAACGGCTGGATCAATGCCTTGAGCTATTTTGCGTGAAATTGAAATTTTAGCACCAAAATTACTAGCTACCGTATTAATAGCCGTTGCCACATTACTATAAATCAAAATATAACTAGCATCGCCATAATATAAAATGGTGCTCGTTTTTCCTGCTAAAATATGTTGTTGAAAACGATAAGGGATCAACACTGCACCATATATTTTACGTTCTTCAATCAGTTTTTTAGCTGTCTGTAAATCCGCAATGTGTAAGTCTGTTTCAATAGACTTATTTGCATCAATCTGCCTAATTAGCTCTCGGCTATAATTGGTATTATCTTGGTCGATAACGGCAATAGGAACATCGCGTATTGCTTCATGTAAATAAGGTTGCGGATAAAAAAAGAAATAAATAAATATCCCCAAAAACATAACGCTAAGTATCGCTTTGGTTTGAAATATCCGCTTTAACTCATCATAGGAAATTAATAGTAAAGACTTAATCATATTAACCGCCTACGGATTTTTCGTAAATGAAGCATAATAAGCATTAACACAACACTGAATTGAATCAGTAAATAAACAAAAGGCTCTAATGAAGTCATCATATTCGGAGATCTAAGTGTTTGATCAAGGCGAATCTGTATATACCATGTCACAGGTAATAAAGCTCCCCAAACATAAGCAAAAGTATTCATGGCAATACGAGGGAAAATAAGTCCTGTAAAACCAAAACTAGGCGAGGCAACTAAACTTGCAGTGCCATATGCCTGTGCTAATGTTGAACCTGTTAAACCAAAAAAAATCCCATATAAACATGATGTCAAGATAAAACCTATATCCCCAAATATAAGCAATATCAAATATCCATTTAGTGGTAGGTTAAAATAGGCAATTAAAATGCTATCAAATAAAATTAGACAAAATAAAAAATAGATAAAATAAGGTGTAATGCGCCCTACTAAGAAAGTAAAAATATTGTAATTAGCTAATTGTAATGTTTTTTGATAGCTTGTTCCATCAAAGCGATCGCGAGTAATACTAGTAACCATTGCAATCATAATAATAATCTGCAAAATAGTAGGAATTAAACCACTCATTAATGTATATAAGTAATTTAATGTTGGATTAAATAATGGATGTAAATTTGTTGGAACTATTTGCATTTGGCTTTGAGCAACAGGTGAAGCAATCCCTTTTTCTAATAATCCCTGCAATACGATTTGGCTATTAGCTGTTTTTAATGCGGTGCTCATAGCCCGAAAAATAATAGTACCAGCAGACATATATTGATTATTATAAAAAGCAACAACTTCAGGTTGACGACCGGCTATAAGATCTTTTTCAAACTTAGGCTGAATAAAAAGCACAGCATAAACATCCCCTTTAATCAACGCATGTTTAGCTGAAGAAAGATCTTGATAACGTTTAGCTACCTGCAATTGTGGTGAAGCAGCTACTTGTTGAATTAATAAGCGTGATGATTTGGTTGTATCTTGATCAACAACAGCAATAGGTACCTGCGTAATAACGCCAGCATAGTACATATAAAGAAATAAAAAAATAAATAATAAAGGGTAGATAAAAACCAGTAAAAACAAAAATCGTTGTTTCACTAATTTACTCAGTTCCCATCTAATCACTTGTAATAGCGAAATAGACATGAATGCCGTTTCCTTTTGTGTAAGATCACCAGATTAATTATGCTAATGAGATTGCCATTTTGTGGTAACACTCATTCCTGGACGGAGACCTGTCACTTTATTAATTGGTTTTGCACGCATTTCAAAGGTTTTTAGATCAAAGTCACCTGTTGCCTTAGTCGCTTGCCAATTAGCATATTGCCCTAAAGCATTTAATACCGTAACTTTAACATCAATAACTTGATTATTTAATGCAGGAACATTTACCTGAAACGTATCGCCGACTTTAAGATTGCCTAATAAATCTTCACGAATATTGAAAGTAAACCAAATATCGTTTAAATCAATAATTGAATAAAGAGGAGTACCAGGGCTATATAGCTGCCCTGTTTCAGCAACTCGAGTAGTAATTTGGCCATTGATAGGAGCAACCAAAGTTAATTCGTTAACATCTGCTTTTACTTGCTCTAAAGCAGCCTTTGATTGTTCTACTTGAGCATCAGCTAATTTTTTCTGTTCTATGCTACTGCCATTTTCGGCTAACTCTAGATTAGCCTTAGCCGCTTCATAAGCTTTAATAGCTGCTTGGTATTGATTAAAAGATTCATCATAATTTTGCTTTGAAACCGTTCCATTTTTGGCTAAACGATTAATTCGCTCATAGCTAGCTTGAGATAAAGATAAATCCAATTTTGCTTTATCTAATTGAGCCTTTTGTACATCAATTGTTTCAGGCCTAGTACTATACGTCGCATCGCGACTTGCTATTGCCACATTTAATTGCGCTTGAGCGGTTGCAAGCTGAGCTAATAATGCAGGACTTGAAAGAGTAAGAAGAGTATCACCCTTTTTAACATCATCCCCAACATCATAGTTAAATTGAATCACTCGACCTTGAACTCTAGCGGCGACATCAACACGGTTAGATTCAACTTCACCCTGTAATATAATGGTACTTGGTTGATTAACAAAATAGATAATAATAACCATAGCAATAGCGGCAATGATTGCTACAATCAAAGAAAGACGTTTTTTATGCATAAATTGAGCTTATAAATAATTAGAATAAAACTAAAATGATATTATTGCGACATAATATAAAGCCAAATATTAAATTACGCAATAAAATATGCCATCATGTGTAGGAAAACGTCGAGTTGTTTACACCTCATGATTGCAATAATCCTATAAAAATGCATAAGGTGTTGTATCTAAAATCGCTTCTCATTAAACTGTAACAATTCCCCTAAACCTAAAATAGCACAGTAAAAAAATAAAATATTTTTTATGATAAAAGTAAAAATGATTTTAGTCATGAAATAGTGCTATTTTTTTGAATTTTAAAGAACTTAATGGAATTTAAAGATAACTTTTAATGGTAGTTATTTTATATGTTAAAAAATGAATTGGAGCGGGAAACGAGGTTCGAACTCGCGACCCCGACCTTGGCAAGGTCGTGCTCTACCAACTGAGCTATTCCCGCATGAGAGGTGTTTATTAGTGGTGCCCGGGGCGAGACTTGAACTCGCACGGCCAAAAAGGCCGAGGGATTTTAAATCCCTTGTGTCTACCGATTTCACCACCCGGGCTCAAAACTAATTACGAAGAAGTAATTACGTTTTGAATGCTGTGCATTTTACTCATCTTAAATTTATCGTCAACAAAAAAATTCAAATTCTTGTTTGACTGCTCAATGTTTGTCACATTTTGTGTGGTTGTTAACCTTTTGCTTTAAAAGTTTAAAAAATAGAATTTATTGTTAACTATAAAAATGGTTAGCCTTTAATAAAAGGCTAAAGCCTAATTTTATAAATTAAACACTAAACGATGAGCCACAACCGCAAGTGGTTGTTGCGTTAGGGTTGTCAACCACAAAGCGAGAGCCTTGTAGACCTTCAATATAATCGATTGTACCACCAACAAGATATTGCAAACTCATTGGGTCAATAACCAGAGATACGCCATTTTTTTCAATTGCTAAGTCGTCTTCGTTTACTTTTTCGTCAAAGGTAAAACCGTACTGAAATCCACTACATCCCCCGCCTGTAATGTAAACTCTTAATTTAAGGTTTGGATTTTCTTCTTCAGTGACAAGTGACTTAACTTTATTAGCGGCTGCATCAGTAAAGTTGATTGGTAAAGCATCGCTCATGTTCTTCTCCTAATATGGTGATCTTTGTATTATATACCTTTGCTAAATGAAAATACAAAATAGAAAACCTCTATCAAATAAATTTTTGTTAGCTAGCTTGAATTTGTTTTGATTTTATGAATAAATACAACAAATTTTTTTAGAGAGATTATCTCAATTATGCTAAATACTTTCAAATCAGAAGCTCTTTATCATCAAGCCTTATCGGTTATGCCTGGTGGCGTTAATTCTCCAGTTCGTGCTTTTAATGGTGTCGGTGGCATACCTTTGTTTATTGAGCGTGCAAACGGTGCATATATTTATGATGTCGATAATAAAGCCTATATTGATTATGTCGGCTCTTGGGGACCAATGATTCTTGGGCATAACGATCCCGATGTTGCTAATGCGGTCATTAATGCCGTGCATAATGGATTAAGTTATGGCGCACCAACCGAAATTGAAATAAAAGTGGCTAATTTGGTTTCACAACTGATGCCCTCTATTGAAATGGTGCGAATGGTAAATTCAGGAACCGAGGCAACCATGAGTGCCATTCGTGTTGCGCGTGGCTTTACTGGGCGAGACAAGATTATTAAGTTTGAAGGTTGTTACCATGGACATGCCGATTATTTATTAGTTAAAGCTGGCTCTGGTGCCCTTACGTTTGGTCATCCAACCTCGCCAGGAGTACCTAATGATTTTGTTAAGCATACCTTAGTTTGTGACTATAACAATTTAGAATCTGTCAAAAAGCAATTTGCACAATATCCTAACGATATCGCCGCCATTATTATTGAACCAGTGGCTGGCAATATGAACTGTGTGCCAGCCAAGAAATCGTTTTTACAAGGCTTGCGTACGCTTTGTGATGAATATGGTGCGTTGTTGATTATTGATGAAGTGATGACTGGCTTTAGAGTCGCGTTAGGTGGTGCTCAAGATTATTATGATGTGGTGCCCGATTTGACTTGTTTAGGTAAGATTATTGGTGGTGGTATGCCTGTTGGTGCTTTTGGTGGTCGTGCTGATATTATGAAACAACTAGCACCAACTGGACCAATCTATCAAGCTGGAACGCTTTCAGGTAACCCCGTTGCAATGGCAGCAGGATATGCGACATTAACAAAGTTGATGGAAGTAGGTATATATCAAGAATTAGAAGATAAAAGTGCATCGCTTGCCAACGGTTTGTTGGCGGCAGCTAAAAAGCATAATGTGCCATTAGTGGTGAATTATGTAGGTGCCATGTTTGGGTTATTTTTTACAACTGCTCCAGAAGTAACCAGTTATCAAGATGTGATGCGGTGTGATGTTGAATTATTCAAAAAATTCTATCATCATATGCTTAACGAAGGTGTCTATTTTGCACCGTCAGCATTTGAAGCAGGCTTCATGTCACTTAAACATACAGATAAAGAGATCAATCACACAATTGATGCTGCAAGCCGTTTTTTTAGTAATTTAGAAAAATAATACTGTTTTTAATATACCCAAAGACATAACAAATTAAACGACTTAACTTAAATAGGTAATAATTATATGGTTAATCCACTTAAAGAAGGCGCACAAGCTCCTCAATTTTCGTTACCAGACCAAGACGGAGAGCAAATAGGCTTGAAAGACTTTAAAGGTCACCGTGTTTTAATTTATTTTTATCCAAAAGCAATGACACCAGGTTGTACGGTGCAAGCTTGTAATTTACGGGATTGTGCTGATGACTTTAAAAAGTATAATGTAGCAATCCTTGGAATTAGTACTGATAAACCAGAAAAGTTATCTCGATTTGTTGAAAAAGAGTTGTTGAATTTTACATTGCTTTCTGACGAAAATCACGAGGTCGCCCAAGCATTTGGTACTTGGGGCGAAAAAGAGTTTATGGGTAAAACTTATGATGGTATTCACCGTATTAGCTTTTTAATTGGTAAAGACGGGAAAATTGAAAAAGTATTTAATGATTTTAAAACTGCTAACCATCACGAGGTGGTTTTAGATTACCTTAAAAACCACCCTAAATAATTAGAGTAAATAAAAGCAGATTAGCTATTAGTCTGCTTTTAACTCACACCATTTGCATTATTTAATTCGTCTTGTTTTGGCCAAGCATTGATAATAGCTTTAACTAAAGTTGCTAGTGGGATCGCAAAAAATATCCCCCAAAATCCCCATAAACCACCAAAGACAATCACCGCTAAAATAATAACCAGTGGGTGTAAATTGAGCTTTTCAGAAAACAAGCAAGGCACGAGTAAGTTACCATCTAATGCTTGTATTAAGATATAGAAAAATAGCAAATAACCAAATTGAGCGGTTAATCCCCATTGAAAGAGAGCAATAAGAACAACAGGAATACTTGAAATAATAATACCAACATAAGGCACCAATACCGATAAGCCGACAATCACAGCTAATAAAAGTCCATAATCTAAACCAAAATACCAAAAAGGAAGATAAATACAAACGGTTAAAATAATAATATGCAATACGTTACCAACAATATAATTAGCTATTTGCATATCCATTTCATTGGCTACTTTGTTTAAAATTGTACGATTTTTAGGTAAGATTTTTGAACAATACCCCCATATTTTGGCTTTATCTTTTAATAAAAAGAACATCATGATGGGCACTAAGACTGCATTAATCGCAACTGAAACTAACCCTAATAAAGAGACAATTGAAAATTGCAATAATGAGTTACCTGTTTGTACAGCTTTGTTAGTAATACCTTGGATTATTGAGTCAAATAAGCGTACATCGATCAATTCTGGATAGTGCTGAGGCAAAGTGGTTAAAAAATTGTTAGCAAAATTTAGCATGTTTGGAATATTGGTGATTAAGCTAATGCTTTGCTGCCAAATTAATGGTAATAAGATCATAAATCCAATTAATACAATCATCAAAAAAAGCAGTAATACCATTACCACAGCAAGCGTTCTTGGAATATTTTTTTTGTGTAAAAAGTTGACTGGCCTATCAAGCAAATAAGAAAGTACAATCGCGATTAAAACAGGTAGCAGAATTTTATTGAAAAAATAGATGATGATAAATAGATTAATAATTACAACCATTAACGAAACAACATGCGGATCGCTAAAGCGCTTTTTATACCATTCAATAAACATTTTTAACATTAAAATACTCCTACTTTACTAACTTTTGAGAGTAATAAACTCTATTTAATTATTTTTTAAAACCACCCAATATACCACGAGTGATCTGTTTGCCAATTTGATTCACAACTTGTCTTGTTGCTCTTTTGGCAATTTGTTGGGTTATGCCATCATGTTGCCCGCCTTTTGGCCCTTTAGAACCAAAAAGGAGTGTGCTAAAAAAATTAAGTAATCCGCCATTATTTTGTTTATTATTAGTATCATTACTTTTGTCATCACTACTATTGTTATCTTGATTAGACATATTATTTAACGAAAATCCAGCTTTTAATACTTCATAGGCCGATTGCCTATCTAAAGTTTGTGCATATTTATGATAAAAACGAGATTGATGAATAATCGATGATTGATTATCTGGCGACATTGCTCCCATTTTTGAACTTGGCGCAATAATATAACCACGCTCAACCATGTTTGGGCGACCTTTTTCATCTAGAAATGAAATAAGCGCTTCACCAACGCCAAGTTCCATAATCTCTTTTTCAGTGTCAAAACTTGGATTGGCTCGCATAGTTTGGGCGGCTGTTTTTACTGCTTTTTGGTCTTTAGGTGTAAATGCACGCAAAGCGTGTTGTACACGATTACCTAATTGCCCTAAGATCGTATCAGGGATATCAGTCGGGTTTTGAGAAGCAAAATAAACGCCCACACCTTTAGAACGAATTAAGCGTACAACTTGTTCTATTTTTTGTAATAATGCAGGAGAAATATCGTTAAAAAGAAGATGAGCTTCGTCAAAGAAGAAAACAAGTTTAGGTTTATCAAGATCGCCTACTTCAGGCAAGTGTTCAAAAATTTCGGACAATAGCCATAATAAAAAGATAGAATATAATTTAGGCGAATTGTATAACTTTTCTGCCGATAGTATGTTAATGACACCACGGCCTTGAGGATTAACTTGCATTAAATCTTGAATACCTAACATCGGTTCGCCAAGAAAAAATTCAGCGCCTTGTTGTTCTAATGTTAATAGCCCTCGCCCAATTGCACCAATTGATGATGATGAAATATTGCCATATTGTGTTGTAAACGTTTTTGCGTTATCACCCACGAATTGAATTAATATACGAAGATCTTTAAAGTCAATTAATAATAAGTTGTTATCATCAGCGATTTTAAATATCAACTGTAATACACCTGATTGTACATTATTTAAATCAAGTAATCGGCTAAGTAAAATCGGTCCTATATCTGACACTGTACTGCGAACGGGTATTCCTTTTTCAGCAAAAATATCCCATAACTCAATCGGTGATGAATCGGGCTGCCAATCATTTACTTCAATACTGGCTAAGCGAGCTTGTAATTTTTCAGATAATATTCCCTGTTCACCAATGCCTGTTAGGTCGCCTTTTACATCAGCAAGAAAAACGGGCACACCGATTTTCGAAAATCCTTCAGCCATTTTTTGTAATGTTACTGTTTTACCCGTACCTGTTGCGCCAGTAATTAAACCATGGCGATTAGCTAATGCCGCTATAATAGATAGATCTTTACCTTGGCTTTTGGCAATTACAATTGATTCACTCATAAGGTAACCCCTTATTAATTTGTGATTAAAATAATATTGTTACGGTCAAATCTGTCTCGAAAAAATTTTGCTCTAACAGCAGTTTATTTATAATAATAGCCTTTTTATAAAACCGCCCCATCTATAAAAATAATTTCTCTATGAAACGAGTTAATTATATTGTATTCTGAATTAGCAATAGTCGCTATTGTTATTATTCCATCTAGCCTAAATAAGGAGGCGTTATGTTTCCAGAATATCGAGAAATCATTTCTAAATTAAAAAATACCGATTTACGTTTTCAAAAATTGTTTGATCAACATAATGAACTCGATCAAAAAATCAAAAATATTGAATCAGGTATTATTGTCAACACAACCGAAACGATAGAAGCGTTAAAAAAACAAAAACTAAAGCTTAAAGACGAAATTTATGAAATCTTGAAAAAAGCATCTGATACAATTGAGAACATATAGCCAAGTATCATTTGCAAAAATTTTAATTAATCGATTTATTATAAGAAATGCAAATAAAAACCCCAACGACTGGGGTTTTTTATTATCTTTAAACCTAACTGTTTATACTAACCATTTTGGTTTTAATTATTTAGCTGCGCTTGTGCTTTTTTTTGTTTTCGGCTTTTGAGCAGCATAATTAAATTTTTATGCGGTTTTTTCATAGATTATTTCCTTTTGTTATAATTATATGGTTAATAAATTAATTTTTAATTACTTTTACTATATAAATTTTAGAATAGCTAAGCGACATTTATATCGCTTAGCGGTTATTGGTAATCAGTTATTATTGTTGTATTAAAACCATTGTCCGAAGCGTTTAATATAAATCCGTTTCATCAATTGTGCAACACAGCAATAACTAAATAAGGTTGCTAAAAGCCATGGAAAATATGACAAAGGTAATGGTTCTAACCCAATTAATCCACCAAGTGGAGAAAACGGAATATAAATACCCACAGCCATAATCAACAAGGTCATCACAATAACAGGAAATGCCGCAGTGCTTTGCACAAATGGGATTTTTTGTGTTCTAAGCATGTGCACCACTAATGTTTGTGACAATAACCCTTCAATAAACCACCCCGAATGGAATAATGATTGCATTTCAACGCTATTAGCACTGAAAACAAACCACATTAATGCATACGTTGAGATGTCAAAAATAGATGATGTTGGCCCAATCCAAATCATAAATCGCTTAATATTTAGCGCATCCCATTTGCGTGGTTTTTGTAAAAACTCATCATCCATTCTATCCCATGGTAATGAGAGCTGTGAAATATCATACAGCAAATTTTGAATGAGTAAATGTATCGCTAGCATAGGTAAAAATGGTAGAAACGCACTAGCAACCAATACTGAAAAAATATTGCCAAAATTTGAACTTGCCGTCATATTTAAGTATTTCATGATATTACCAAAGGTTTCACGACCACATATTACACCTTCCTCTAATACCATTAGGCTCTTTTCAAGCAAAATAATATCGGCTGATTCTTTCGCGATATCAGTTGCGGTATCAACAGATATCCCAACATCGGCATCACGAAGTGCTGGCGCATCGTTTATACCATCACCTAAAAAGCCCACAGTATGGCCATTATCTTGTAATAATCGAATAATTCGTGATTTTTGCAATGGTGTTAATTTAGCAAAAATAGTACGTTGTTCGATTTGTATTTTAAGTTCGGCATCGTCCATTTTTTCAATTTCAGTGCCTAGTAGTGGTATACCTGGTTCTAAACCGACTTCTCGACACACTTTGATAGTAATAATTTCGTTATCACCTGTTAACACTTTAACACCCACACCATGTTCATTTAAAGCCGAAATTGCTTCAAATGCACTTTCTTTTGGTGGATCTAAAAAGGTTAAAAAACCACGAATTGCAAGGGCTGTTTCGTCTTGTACTGTATATTGCGCTTTTGTTTCGCTAGCGGGAATGTCTTTTATACCAACTGCTAACACTCTAAAGCCATCTTTGTTATAATCATGCGCTAAAGCAATTAATGCTTGTTTGCGTTTGTCATCTAATGGTAAATATTCGCCATTTTCATAAACATGACTTGCAATCGATAGCATTTCTTCAACAGCACCTTTACAAATCATTAAATGGTTATCACTATCATTTTGTACTACCACCGATAAACGACGACGCACAAAATCAAACGGTAATTCATCAATTTTTTTGTATAAGCTAGCCCCCACCTTTTTCATACGGGTCTTTTCTTCGGCAAAACGGATAATCGCTTTATCCATCAGATTTTTCATACCGCTTTGATAATAGCTGTTAAGCCAAGCTAGCTCTAAAACAGATGAATCGACCTGACCATTGATATCAAGATGATGCTCTAAAATGATTTTATCTTGTGTTAAGGTGCCTGTTTTATCGGTACATAAAATGTCCATTGCCCCAAAATTTTGGATAGCGTTAAGTCGTTTAACAACTACTTTGCGCTTTGCCATACCAACGGCGCCTTTAGCTAAATTGGCGCTTACAATCATTGGTAACATTTCTGGTGTTAAACCAACTGCTACCGCTAATGCAAACAATGCAGCATCGCCCCAATCATTTTTTGAAAAACCATTAATAAAAAAGACAATTGGCACCATAATAAGCATAAAGCGAATAAGCAACCAACTTACACTATTAACACCACGATCAAACGAAGTTTCAGCGCGCGAACCAACGATTGACTTTGCCAACGAACCAAAATGCGTATCCGCACCGGTGGCAACTACAATGGCTGTAGCTGTTCCACTAACCACATTGGTGCCCATAAAACAGATATTATTGACATCAAGTACATTATCTTTAGCAATATCTGATTGTTCAATATTATCAGTCGTTTTTTGTGTTACCGCGCCCAACGTGTCATATTTTTCAACGGGGATTGATTCGCCAGTTAATACCGCTTGGCTAACAAATAAGTCTCTAGATTCAATCAACCGAATATCTGCCGGGATCATGTCACCTGCGGATAAATAAACAATATCCCCTGGAACAATTTCACTTAATGGAATTTCAATGCGCTCAGGGGGCATATCTTTATGTGCACGACGCAATACAGTTGCGGTTGTGCGAATCATTGATTTTAAAGCTTCGGCCGCTTTGTTCGATCTAAACTCCTGCCAAAAACGCAATAATCCACTAAGTGAGACCATCGTTAAAATAATAATAATCCCTGTTAAATCGGTCTCTTCACCATTTTGCAAAGGTAACCAAAAATCAGTCACAAAACTAACAATAGCTAATGCTAATAATACAAATATAAATGGATTATTAAACGCCATTAATAGTTGTACTAAAACTGACGGTACCTTTTCACGGGCAACTTCATTTTTTCCATATGTTTCAATTCTCGACTTTGCACTTTCTTGTGTTAATCCTGAAAGGCTGGATTGAAATTTAGCTAAAATACTATCAAGACTGCTTTGGGCTTCGTTGATAGCTTTAATATCTACACTATTTTGTGCTTTAGTTTTTGATGTATTTTTTGTCATCATAAGTACCTATATTCATAATTTTGGCAAAAGTAGGCCAACTTATTGTTACTAAATAACAATAAATAATTAAATTTTGTGATTAGCTAAAATTTAGTGCATAGCAAAATTAGCCTGTAAAGCTATTTTGTATAGCTTGGGCTGAGCATTAAATTTAATTAGCAACAGAATTAATTAAGAATTTAGATACAACTCGGTGGTTCTAAATGTTTTTCTGAAAGGTGCAAAATACACTGCATAAAGCTGTGTGCACATTGATGTTTTGAATTTGTGTGATAGCGTGTAAAAAAATGCATATCGTTCACCGTTACCGTTTTATCAATTTCGGTTTGTGAACTGAAAAAATGATGATTTAGACAGGTTCGTTAACCGATAATGATGTGTTTAAATTTATCTCCCCGCATTTTGGGGTGACCCGATTGAGTGTCCATATTTCTCCTGTAAATTGAACTCTACACTTTGTATTTCAACTTTTCTTCACCCTCATTTTTAGTTTTCATAATAACTAAAAAAGGAAAAAAAGCTCAAAAGGCGCGCATTTTATACGCTTTTAAGAAATAAAAGTCAATCTATAAAGACATAAAAAAGTGATAATTATTGAAAAACAGCACTTATCGTTATTTTTATCTTCATGATTGATTAGTTTGCACTCCATAAAAAGACTATAATTTAACGTTGAGCACAACCTATAGTCATCAGGTTGATTATATAATGTGGCAAGTTGTCTTGTTTAGTCTATTTAAGCAAAAAAACAATTAACTGTTTGTAAAATTTTCATCAAAAAGTTTTAGAAAACTATCTATTTCAATTTAAAACACTTTTCCATAATGTGTTTATTGATAAAACGCTTTTTTAACTATCTAAGATTATTCAATAATAAAATTAAATTTTCGATTTTAATAAACAAAATAGATAGGCTAACCACACATTGATTTGTTTGTATCTAACCATTAGGCACAAATATTTAACCTTGCATTTTTTAACTGATTAACAAGATCTAATAGTGATAAATTAAGTTGATGCATAAATTGTTGGTACGAAAATGTTTTTTTACTAATTTCATCCAACTGTAATTCCCAATGGGCGGTCATATCGGGCATGGACATTATATCAGGTAGCGATAAAATTAGGTTTTTACCCACCTCGGTTGAGCGTATTGCTTTACCTTGGCGAGTCAAGAACTGACGTTTAAACAACAACTCAATAATACCAGCCCTTGTTGCTTCTGTACCTAAACCATCGGTTTCGCGCAGTATTTTTTTAATTTCAGGATCTTTAACAAATCGGGCAATCCCCGTCATTGCCGACAACAGTGTTGCATCGGTAAATGGCCTTGGTGGTTGGGTTTCTTTGCTAAGCAGTTCAGTATCAATACATTGCACTGTTTCACCCTTTTTAACTAATTTAGTTAATAAACTATTACTTTCATTATCGTCGTTATTAGCTTCTATTTGATTGTTTTTATTTCGAAATAAAACCTTCCAACCTTCATCAAGCATTTGGTTAGCTTTAGAAATAAATTTTCCACCTTGAATATCAACATCAATTTGCAATTCAGCATATTTATATGCTGGATAAAATTGAGCTAAATATTGCGTTGCAACGGCTTGATAAACGGCTTTTTCGTTAACTGATAGGTTATCCATTTTTGCTTTACGCAAGGTTGGAATAATAGCGTGGTGCGCCTCTACTTTTTTGTCATTCCACGCTTTAGTGCGTAAAGTGTAATCAGCATGACTAATTGCGGTTTGCAGTTCTGGACAATTATTTTCAATGGCAGACTTTACCCCCGTAATTTGTTTTAAGTGTTCTTCAGGCAAAAAGCGACAGTCTGATCTTGGATAGGTAATTAATTTGTGTTTTTCATATAACGATTGACAAACATCAAGCACATCTTGAGCACTCAGCCCATTTTTTTTAGCCATCTCAATTTGCAGTGCCGATAAATTAAATGGCATTGGTGGGGCAAGTTCTTTCTTTTTATTACTAACTTTATCAATTTTTCCTGATTGATTATTAATGCGTTGGCAAACATTTTCGGCCAATTTTTTAACTAAAACACGCCCTTCCTCATCCAGATAAGGCGCGCAAGCTTCGCTAGGTTGCCATTTGGCTTTGAAGATTTCATTATCTTGTGTTTGTAGCACGGCAAAAACTTCATAAAAGGGTTTAGGTACAAATTGCGCTATATCTAAATCACGCCTAACAACCAATCCTAAAATAGGCGTTTGTACTCGCCCAATTGACAACACTCCCCGATAACCGTTTTTTTGTCCAACAATAGTACAAAGTCGACTCATATTGATACCATAAAGCCAATCTGCTCGTGCTCTTGCCAAAGCCGAAGTAGACAAAGGAATAAAATCTTGGTTACTGCGTAATTGCTGTAATGACTTTTCAACAGCGTTGGCATTCAAGTCACTGATCAAACAGCGCTTTATTGCTTTGCGTTTACTTGGTGGTAATTGGCAATAATTTAAGACTTCATCAACCAACAACTGCCCTTCTCTATCTGGGTCACCTGCATGCACAATCTGATCGGCCGATTTAATTAGATCCACCAAAATATCAAACTGTTTTTGTGTCGTATTTTTTGGGGTTAATATCCACTTTTCAGGCACGATGGGTAAATCGTTAATTGCCCACTTTTTATATCGCTGATCATAAACTTCTGGCGTGGCTTGCTCAAGCAAGTGCCCAATACACCAGCTCACCACATCACCATTACTTGCTTTAATAAAACCATTACCTTTTTGATGAGGTTTTGGTAACACATCAGCAATAGCCCTAGCTAAACTAGGTTTTTCAGCAATAAATAGACGATAGGGCTGATTAGATCGCATAACAACAATTATTCATAAAAAATACCAAAATTATAAACGGTTATTCGTTTTTTACAAAAAAGATTAGCCCAATTACCACCATTTTTTATATTTAAGCCAAATAACTGAAATAACACAAATAATAACAAGCAGTAATATCAATCCAACAAAAGACCAACCTTCGCTACTAAAAGGAATACCCGCTAAATTGACACCAAGTAAACTGGTTAAAAATGTAATTGGTGTAAAAATAATAGTAAATAGCGACATTAAGTAAATTCGTTTATTGGTTGATTCGGCCAAAAAGCTATTAATCTGCTCCATAATTGAAGCTAACCGCAACAAACAGCTATCGATATCTGATACATAATGATTTTGTTGATAAGAAATATCATGCAACCGTTGACGATCGTTATCATCAATCCATGATATTCTTTCAGTCGAAATTTTCACAAAAATATCACGTTGTGGCGACAATAATCGGCGTAAAACAATCAATTGTTTACGAACCCGACCGATCTCTTTATAAGAAAAGATACGTTGGTTTAAAACAGATTCCTCTAACTTAATGATTTTATTGTGAACACTATCAAAAGATAAGTTAACTTGATCACTAATTAAATCCGACATTTGAATCAACCAATCGGCCACATCCACAGGGCCAATGCCCTTTTCTAAGTGATCTTTTAATTCCGCAATAGCAGAAATTTGTTGATGCCGAGTTGAAATGATCATGTTATCGGTAATAAAAAAACGAAAAGTAACAATAGGATCTGGAAGTTCATTGGGAATAAAATTAACGCCTTTTAACACGACTAAAACGCCCGACTCAAAACGAATCTCTTTGGATATTTGATTTGGTTTTACCAACTCATTTTTAATTAAATCAGGAACTAGGTTTGTGGTATTTATCCAATTAACAGTTTCTTGTTTAGCAAAGTCTAAATGAATCCAAAATGGTTGCGAAACAGAAGGCACACTATGTTCATTAAGCGGTATAGCTTTACCTTTACCATCTAACTGACAGCAAAAAGCTGGGTTAGCCTCTAGAAGATGAGAAACAGAAATAATACCTTCGCTATTTTGATTCGTCATTACCAGCTCCATTTGTTATAGTTTTTTAAATTATATACTGAATTTAGATTAAAAAGGATCTACTAATTAAGGCGTGTTGATCTTTGGTGATTATTTTTTAGACGGCATGATATGAGTTATAATAATTCTGCAAAAAACAACCATAACTCGATTCATCATGCCAAGAACAAT
>NZ_WTEX01000026.1 GCF_009795845.1 Gilliamella sp. Lep-s35
TTAAAGTTGTTTTACCATGGTCAACGTGGCCGATTGTACCAACGTTAACGTGGGGTTTTGTACGTTCAAATTTTTCTTTAGACATCTTAATGTTCCTTTATTAAATCGCTTCCCTTATGTTGTTAAGGGAAGCGTTACTTTATTTAGATAAAAATTATTTCGCTTTACGAGCTTCAATAATTGCGGTTGCAATATTTGTTGGTGCTTCATTGTACTTCAAGAACTCCATAGAGTAAGAAGCACGACCTTGTGTTTGTGAACGAAGGTCTGTCGCATAACCAAACATTTCTGAAAGTGGAACTTGTGCTTTTACTGTTTTACCAGTTGCAGTATCTTCCATACCTTCGATCATACCACGACGACGGTTTAAGTCACCAATTACGTCACCCATATAATCTTCAGGAGTTTCAACTTCTACTTTCATAATCGGTTCTAAAAGCACTGGTTTAGCTTTCATGAAGCCGTCTTTAAATGCCATTGAACCGGCAATTTTAAATGCCATTTCTGATGAGTCAACATCATGGTAAGAACCATCAAAGATAGTAACTTCAACATCAACAATTGGGTAACCAGCAAGAACACCGTTTTTCATTTGTTCTTGACAGCCTTTGTCAACCGCAGGGATGTATTCTTTAGGAACCACACCACCAACGATTTCGTTGTTGAATTTGTAGCCTTCGCCGCCCGCTTCCAATGGTTTGATTTTTAACCATACATGACCATATTGACCACGACCACCAGACTGACGAACAAATTTACCTTCTTGTTCTACTTCATTGCGAATTGTTTCGCGGTAAGCAACTTGTGGTTTACCAACATTTGCTTCCACTTTAAATTCACGTTTCATACGGTCAACGATGATTTCTAAGTGAAGCTCACCCATACCAGAAATAATGGTTTGGCCAGATTCTTCATCAGTGTGAACACGGAATGAAGGGTCTTCTTGTGCTAGTCGACCTAAAGCAAGGCCCATTTTTTCTTGGTCAGCTTTAGTTTTTGGTTCAACAGCAACCGAAATTACCGGCTCTGGGAATTCCATTCTTTCAAGAATAATTGGTGCGCTTTCAGCACAAAGTGTATCACCAGTTGTAACATCTTTAAGACCGATTGCAGCAGCGATGTCACCAGCGCGAACTTCTTTGATTTCTTCACGTTTGTTAGCATGCATCTGAACGATACGACCAAAACGTTCTTTTTTATCTTTAACAGAGTTAAGAACTGTATCACCAGAATTAACCACACCTGAATAAACACGGAAGAAGGTTAAGTTACCCACAAATGGGTCAGTTGCGATTTTGAACGCTAATGATGAGAATGGTTCGTCATCACTTGAGTGACGTTCAGCCGCTTCACCATTTGGTAATTCACCTTTGATTGCAGGTACATCAGTTGGTGCAGGTAAGTACTCAACAACTGCATCAAGCATGAATTGAACACCTTTATTTTTAAAGGCACTACCACAAGTTACTAAGATGATTTCGTTAGCAAGTACGCGTTCACGCAATGCTGCTTTAACTTCTTCTTCAGTTAACTCTTCACCACCAAGGTATTTTTCCATTAATTCTTCACTTGCTTCAGCGGCAGCTTCGATTAGGTATGAACGCCATTCTTCAACTTGTTCAACCATATCAGCTGGTACATCTTCATAAGTGAAAGTTACGCCTTGATCAGCGTCGTTCCAGTTAATTGCTTTACGTTTAAGTAAATCAACAACACCAGTAAATGCTTCTTCAGCACCGATTGGTAAAACTAAAGGCACAGGAACTGCTGCTAAACGTGTTTTGATTTGATCAACAACGCGTAAGAAGTTAGCACCCATACGGTCCATTTTGTTGACAAATGCAATACGTGGAACTTTATATTTGTTTGCTTGACGCCATACTGTTTCTGATTGTGGTTGAACACCACCAACAGCACAGTAAACCATCACAGCACCATCTAAAACACGCATAGAACGTTCTACTTCGATTGTGAAGTCAACGTGTCCTGGGGTGTCGATGATGTTGATACGGTGTGGTTCAAATTGTTGACCCATACCAGACCAGAATGCTGTTGTTGCAGCAGATGTGATAGTAATACCACGTTCTTGTTCTTGTTCCATCCAGTCCATGGTTGCTGCGCCATCATGAACTTCACCAATTTTGTGACTAACACCAGTATAAAACAAAATACGTTCAGTCGTTGTTGTTTTACCTGCGTCAATGTGTGCACTGATACCGATGTTACGGTAGCGTGCTATAGGGGTTGTACGAGCCATATTAATCCTCTAGTTAGAATCGTTTGCTTAACAATATATCATTTAGGTTGACTGAAAGCAGATAAGGGCTTTCAGTCTTAATTCAAGTCACTTATATAAGCGCGAATATTACCAACGATAGTGTGCAAACGCTCTATTAGCTTCAGCCATACGATGAACATCTTCGCGTTTTTTCACAGCGGTACCTTTGTTCTCAAAAGCATCCATAAGTTCATTCGCTAGGCGTAAAGCCATTGATTTATCGCCACGTTTACGAGCTGCATCTACAATCCAACGCATTGCAAGTGCATTACGACGAACTGGACGCACTTCAACAGGAACTTGGTATGTAGAACCACCAACGCGACGAGACTTAACTTCTACAGTTGGTCTTACGTTATCTAGTGCAACTTCGAAAGCTGCTAAGTGGTCTTTTCCACTACGCTCAGCTAATTTATCAAGAGCTGAATATACGATTGATTCTGCGATAGATTTTTTACCATCTATCATTAAAATATTTACAAATTTCGCCAGTAACTCTGAACCGAACTTCGGATCAGGAAGAATTTTTCTTTGACCGACAACATGACGACGTGGCATTGGAATACTCCGTTTATATGTTATAAATTTTCAGGTTTACCCAAAACTCAAATGAGTTAAATGGAATGATATAGTTTGGCCTTACTTAACGGAGTTCCATTAAGCTTTAGGTCGTTTTACACCGTATTTAGAACGGCTTTGTTTGCGGTCTTTAACACCAGCACAGTCTAATGCACCGCGAACAGTGTGGTAACGCACACCTGGTAAGTCTTTAACACGACCACCACGGATTAAAATTACGCTATGCTCTTGTAGGTTATGACCTTCACCACCAATGTAAGAAGTTACTTCAAAACCGTTAGTTAAGCGTACACGACATACTTTACGTAATGCTGAGTTTGGTTTTTTCGGTGTAGTTGTGTAAACACGAGTACAAACACCGCGTTTTTGCGGGCATGCTTCAAGCGCAGGAACATTGCTTTTTGCTTCCTTTAGTGCTCTTGGTTTGCGTACCAGCTGATTAATTGTTGCCATTAATAAGCTCCTGATTAATTAAAATAAATTTAAAATTGCTTTTTAGATACGTAATTAATAACTGTAGACCAAAACCTATTTTATATAAGTTTTGGGTCGCAAGATTCTAGACCCCAAGGAAGACAATGTCAAGTTTTTACGAACATTAAGCGCTTGATTTTGAGTTTAATTATTACTAAATAATGATTCTATTTTAATGGGGAATGTTGGCAGGTGTTTTTAGCCGTAAGATATGAGCAATCGGTATTTTTATTGGCTGTTTTAACCTATTTTGTCTTTCCCCCACCTAATTGTTGGTGAGGGAATTGCTTATTAATGATGATCAATAAAGATAAATTTTAAAGCAAAAAGTAGTGCAAAAACAATCACACAAAGATTTAAATCTTTAAATTTACCCGTAAAGGTTTTTAGTACGACATAAGAGATAAAACCTAGTGCAACCCCTTCAGTAATTGCAAAGGCAAATGGCATCATAATTGCTGTAATAAAAGCTGGTGTTGCCTCTGTTAAGTCAGACCAGTTAACTTTAACTAAGCTTGAAACCATTAAGATCCCAACAAAGATAAGTGCGCCTGATGTTGCATAGGTAGGTACTAAATGTGCCAGTGGCGAGAAAAAGGCTACCAATAAGAATAATAGTCCAACTACTACTGCGGTTAACCCTGTTCGACCACCCACAGAGATACCTGCGGAACTTTCAATATAGGTTAACACTGATGATGTACCAAATAATCCACCTAAAGATGAGCTAAAACTATCAATTAACAGCGCTTGACGCATTTTGGGGAATCGACCTTTTTCATCACTAATACCTGCTTTATCTGTTAGTGCTAAAATAGTGCCTGATGAGTCGAATAAGCTGACAATCATTATTGAAAAAATAACGCCCATGATACCGATATTCAGCGAGCCAGCTAAATCTACATGACCAACAACGCTAGTTACACTTGGTGGCATAGATATAATACCTTGGTAACTGATATTTGGATCGAGCCATAGTGCTAATAAAGTTACAACTAAAATTGAAATTAATACTGCTGCATGAAAGTTACGAGCCGCTAAAATAACAATGATGAAAAAACCTAGTGATCCTAATAGGACTTTAAGCGATAAGATATTCCCCATAGTTAATAGTGTGGAAGGAGAAGCGACTACAATGCCCATATTTTGAAATCCCATAAAAGCAATAAATAGTCCAATACCTGCACTAATACCTACACGCAAACATTGTGGAATATGTTCAATTAACCAGTGACGAACTTTAAATAGTGATAACGCAAAAAAGATTAAAGAACCCCAAAATATCGCTCCCATACCAATTTGCCAAGAATAGCCCATTGCCCCACATATGCCATAGGCAAAAAAGACGTTAAGCCCCATGGCAGGTGCTAATGCAATTGGTAAATTGGCAAATAACCCCATTAAAATGGTAGCAAAGGCTGTTACGATACAAGTTAGAACAAAAACAGCAGAAGTATCCATACCTGTTGCTGATAAGATGGAAGGATTCACGAAGATGATATAAACCATTGTTAAAAAGGTAGTACAACCAGCGATAATTTCAGTACCGATAGTTGTTTTTTTCTCTTTCAATTGAAAGGTTTTTTCGAATATTGACTTCATAAGTTTAGGCCTAATTTAAATTGATAAGTAAGAGTAAAAGTTTATAAACAGTTTTACCTATTTTTTTACTAAAGGGGAAAAATAAAAAAGATGAGGAGTATTTACTCCGCACCTTCAAATAAACAAAAATTTTTCAGCGTCAATTATTGCTAGTTATTTATTTTGGTCAAGCGTTATTCTAGTTATTTCTCTTTGCTGTATTATAATGCTACAGAATCAGGTTTATTTAACGTGATTTTTACTTTAAGAATTCTATGACTTTCTATTTCAGCTACTTCAAATAAATAATCGCCAATTTGCAAGGTTTCACCAACATTGAGTAAATGTTGAGCTTTTTCCATTAATAGCCCCGCTAGGGTATGATATTCACGTTTATCATCGATCGGTATTGGTACAAAACGGATTAGCTCTTCAACTGGAATATAACCATTAGCAATCCAGCTATTATCATCTAGACATTGAATATCATGTTTAGCATCAATTTCCTCTTCTTCTGTTGGAAAATCACCAGCAATGGTTTCGATAATATCTGTTACCGAGACAACCCCTTGCATTGAACCAAATTCATCAACCACAAAAGCAAAATGAGTTTTGGCCTTTTTAAATTGTTCTAATGCAACCAGTAACGATACGGTTTCTGGAAAGATTAAAGGTTGTTTGATTAGTGAGTGTATATCGATCGGTGCTTTGCTTTGTAGTACATCTTTTAAAAGGTCATTAACTTGGATAATGCCTAAAGGCTCATCAATTGAGTCATTATCAGTGACAACTAAACGAGAATGAGGATTATCAAAAATTTCTTTTATTATAACATCACGATCGTCATTAATATTGACCATATCAACATCAAGTCGAGATGTCATAATGCTACTAACAGAGCGTTGTGCAAGACCAAGGACTCGTTCAACCATACTTAGTTCCTGATGATTAAACACGGATACTTTTTTATTAGCATCAGAGGTTACATCCACGGTGTTAATATCAGGGTCTTCTTCGGCATCACCTTTTAGTAGATGTAAGATTGCTTCGGCAGTGCGTTCTCGTAATGGTTTTTTATTTAATACTTTTCGACGGTTAAAAATAGCTAATTGATTGAAAAACTCAATCATAATAGAAAAACCAATCGCCGCATATAGATAGCCTTTTGGAATCATAAAATCAAAGCCTTCAGCAACCAGACTAAAGCCAATCATCAATAAAAAGCTTAAACAAAGGATAACAATGGTTGGGTGAGCATTGACAAAATTAGCAAGCGGTTTACTTGCAACCATCATAATAGCAATGGCAATACACACGGCAATAATCATGACTGGAATATGTTCAACCATTCCAACCGCTGTAATGACTGAGTCTAGCGAAAAGACCGCATCAAGTACCACTATTTGCGCAACAACCGTCCAAAAGTGTGAGGTTTTTTTCGGTTTACCATCTTCGTGTGACGAACCTTCAAGACGTTCATTGAGCTCCATCGTTGCTTTAAATAGTAAAAATACTCCACCGATTAACATAATCAGTTGGCGCGCATTAAAGCTAATTCCAGATATCGAAAATAATGGTGTAGTGAGCGTAACTAACCAACCAGTGAACATTAATAACAATATTCGTGTAATTAATGCAAAGGCAAGACCAGTAACTCGGGCTTTATCTCGTTGATGGGGTGGAAGTTTCTCGGCAAGGATGGCAATAAAAACAATGTTATCAATACCAAGGACGATTTCAAGTACAACCAGAGTGGATAAGCCAATCCAGATTGTAGGATCCATGATCCATTCCATATGTCAGGTGATTACCTCTAATAAATACAGCACATGCTGCACTGTAATTCTGTCTGTAATTTACTAAATAATCAATAAAATATTTATAAAAATTGTGTATTTTGTTAAAAACTTTCAGGAAAGGTATATGTTTTAGTATAAAATTAACTTCGCCAAAAAGTAGGCGTAAATAAAACCAGTAAGGTAAATATTTCTAATCGCCCAAATAACATGTCAACCACCATTACCCATTTTACTATATCACTGACACTAGCAAAATTATCACTTACATTACCAAGCCCCACACCTAAGTTATTAAGTGATGAAGCAACAATGTAAAAGGAATCAGTAGCATCAATACCTGTTGCCATAATAATAAATAGGCTAACTAAAAAGACTAATGTATAGGCTGAAAAAAATCCCCAAACCGCTTCGATAATACGTTCAGGAACAACACGATTATTTAACTTTAAGGTATAAATTGCGTTAGGGTGAATAAGGCGTTTTAATTCACGCGAGCCTTGCATAAACAAAATTAACACACGAACTACTTTTAATCCGCCACCTGTTGAGCCTGCACAACCACCAATAAATGAAGCACATAATAAGAATATAGGTAATGATGATGGCCATGTGTTGATATCATCAACAGTAAATCCAACCGTTGCCGTTATTGATACCACTTGCAGTACTATTTTATCTATACTTAATTTTCGTTCTGGTTGATAAACATAAATACCAAATGCACAAATTGCAATTAAAATAGCTAGAATAAAAACAAAATTCCTAAATTCTTGATCTCGCCAGTAAACCTTAATTGAAAATCCACTTAATGCGGCAAAATGTAGCGCAAAGTTACAACCTGATAAGATTAAAAAGAGCGTGACAATATAATTAATGGTAGCACTATTAAAATAAGCAAGGTTATCATCGTGAGTTGAAAATCCACCCATTGAAATGGTTGAAAAGCTATGCGAAATGGCATCAAAAATATTCATACCTGCAAACCATAAACAGATCGCACAAAGTGTAGTAAGCAAAATATAAATTGACCAAAGTGTTTTTGCTGTTTCGGCAATACGAGGGCGCATTTTGCTATCTTTTTGTGGGCCAGGAATTTCAGCACGATAAAGTTGCATGCCCCCAACGCCCAATAAAGGTAAGATGGCAACAGCAAGTACGATAATCCCCATACCACCAAGCCATTGCAATAATTGACGATAAAAAAGTAGCGCTTTAGGTAGATGATCTAACTTAACAATAGTGGTAGCGCCAGTGGTGGTTAAACTTGAAAACGATTCAAAAAATGCGTTAGTTAAATTTAGATTGATATGTGTATCAAAGATAAAAGGAAAAGCGCCGATTGTACCTAACACAACCCAAAATAGCACAACGATAAGAAAACCTTCACGACTATTTAGTTCATGGCGATGATGGCGATTAGGCAACCATAATAAACATCCTAAAATCAATGCCGCAAAAAATGAGCGCACAAAGATTGCACCGGCGCCATCACGATAGATTAATGCCACTAGTGCTGGTAATAGCATGAATATCGACAGCAGGGCAATTAATAATCCAATGATTCGAATAATGGAGCGCCAATGCATCATAATAATAGTCTCTACTTAAATCCACGCGATGCTTTGATAAGATCATAAGCAGCTTGAATTTCTTGTGCCCGTTTTTTGGCAGCTTCAAGCATCTCTTTAGGTAAACCTTTAGATACTAATTTGTCGGGATGATGTTCGTTCATCAATTTTCGATAAGCTCTTTTGATTTCTGATATTTCGGCAGTCGACTCAACACCTAAAATTTTGTAAGCATTTTGTAGATCGGATTGTGCTGAGCGACCTTGGTAACCACCATAGCGATTATTATGTTGATATTGACCTTGCTGATCTTGTTGGCTTCTGTAGTTATTTTGACGAAAATGGTAACTTCCCATCATCATTTGGATATAGATTGCCATTTGTTGACGTGGAATATGAAATTCGTCAGCAACAATGAAAAGAATTTGTTGTTCTTTTTCATCTAAAACACCATCAATTAATGCGGCTTGGATCAGTTGCTCACAAAAAATATTTAAAACATTACGTCGGTAACGATATTGTGAGTATAGTTCAGCTAAACGTGATCGCAAAGGGTAATCACTAGCTTTACCACGATTAAATGATTCTTGTGCTAGTTTGCGACTGTTACTATCAAGTTGTAGTTTATCCATAAATTGACTGGCAAGATTAATATCATCTTGTGTTACCACGCCTTTGGCTTTGCTTAAATGACCAAGCACTTCAAATACAACCGTTAAATAAAGGGTCGGATTTGCTTGTGTTCTTTGTTCTGTCAGAGTGTTGCAAAGTTTGCGGTAAAGCATTGGTCCAATAAAAAGCCCAAGGAAAAATCCCCATCCTGTTTTTAATACAATGCTTAAAACAACCCCCGTAATGATTGCCCAAATAAAAGACATATTATTCGTTTACCTCAATTTGATCTATCTTTTGCAAACCTCGTGGTAATGCGGTACCTTTTCGTGCTCGTTCTGCTTTAAATTTTTGTAAATCAGCAGGATGCAACGTAAGTTTGCGTTTACCAACATATAATGTTACTGATGTTTCTGGCGTAATGAACATCATATAAGAAAGGCTATCGTCTGCGCCAGATAGCGACACAATTTTATTTCCTTTCCCTTTAGCAAGTTCAGGTAAATCTTTTACAGGGAAAATAAGCATTCGTCCTGCTTTAGTAATTGATAATAATAAGCTATCTTCAGAAGGAATCTCTATTGGTGCAAGAATGTTGGAATCTTTAGGTAAATTGATAATAGCCTTACCGTTGCGATTGCGAGCGACTAAATCGCTGAACTGACAAATAAAACCATAGCCTGCAGTTGACGCTAGTAAAAATTTTTGATTATCGCTTTGCGACATCAAAACATGCTCAACTGTTGCACCAGCAGGTAGGGCTAGTTTGCCTGTTAATGGTTCACCTTGGCTTCGTGCTGAAGGTAATGTGTTGGGATCTATGGCATAGCTACGACCCGTTGAATCGATAAAGATAACGGGTTGATTACTTTTTCCTTTTGCTGCCGCTTTAAAACTATCACCTGCTTTATAACTTAAGCCAACCGGATCAATATCATGACCTTTAGCTGTTCTGACCCAGCCCATTTCAGATAAAATCACAGTAACAGGTTCTGATGGGGTTAATTCTTGTTCACTGATTGCTTTAGCTTCGCTACGTTCAACAATTGGCGAACGGCGCTTATCACCATATTTTTCAGCATCTTCTTTTAACTCTTTTTTAATTAAATTACTCAGCTTTTTAGGCGAAGCTAACAAAGTTTGCAAGTGATCACGTTCTTTAGTAAGCTCATTTTGTTCACTTTTAATGCGGACTTCTTCAAGTTTGGCTAAATGGCGGAGTTTTAATTCTAAAATCGCTTCGGCTTGAATATCGGTTAATGCAAAACGGCTCATTAATTCTTGCTTTGGTTCGTCTTCGTTGCGAATAATTTCGATAACTCCATCGATGTTTAAAAACGCAATCAATAAACCATCAAGGATATGCAATCGTTTTAATATTTTATCTAAGCGATAATTTAAACGTCGAGTAACGGTGTTTTTTCGATACTCTAGCCATTCAGTAAGAATTTCAACTAAGCCTTTTACTGATGGGCGATTATCAAGCCCAATCATATTCATATTAACCCGATAACTTTTTTCGAGATCGGTTGTGGCAAATAGATGATTCATCACTTGCTCTAAATCTACTCGATTTGAACGCGGCACAATGACTAAGCGTGTAGGATTTTCGTGATCAGACTCATCACGCAAATCTTCAATTAATGGGAGCTTTTTAGCTCGCATTTGCGAAGCAATTTGCTCTAAAATTTTGGCGCCTGAAACTTGATGTGGTAAATCGGTAATAACAATATCACCGTCTTCTTTTTTCCACACTGCACGCATACGAATTGACCCACGTCCTGTTTTGTAGATCTTTTCGATATCGTCACGTGGCGTGATAATTTCGGCTTCAGTAGGGAAGTCAGGCCCTTGTATGTGAGCCATCACTTCGCTGAGTGTCGCATTCGGATTATCAGCCAGCATCATCGCGGCATTCGCTACTTCGCGAATGTTATGAGGTGGAATATCGGTTGCCATACCAACCGCAATTCCTGTTGTGCCATTTAATAAAATATTTGGCAATCTGGCTGGTAACATTTTCGGTTCTTGTAAGGTACCATCAAAGTTAGGCGTATAATCAACCGTTCCTTGACCTAATTCACCTAATAACAGCTCAGCATATTTTGATAAGCGTGATTCAGTATAACGCATTGCTGCAAATGATTTAGGATCATCCGGTGCCCCCCAGTTACCTTGCCCATCAACTAAAGGGTAACGGTAAGAAAACGGCTGAGCCATTAGCACCATAGCTTCGTAACAGGCGCTATCACCATGAGGATGATATTTACCAAGTACATCACCCACGGTACGGGCTGATTTTTTGAATTTAGCTTGCGCATTAAGCCCTAATTCAGACATAGCATAAACAATGCGTCGTTGCACTGGTTTTAAGCCATCTCCAATAAATGGCAAGGCACGATCCATAATGACATACATTGAGTAGTTTAAATAGGCGCTTTCGGTAAAAGTTCGTAACGACTGGATTTCTACTCCGTCATGAGTTATCTCACTCATTATTGTTCCTCTAAATCATTCTGTTTGTTAGACATCAAGTTCAACTTGATCGCCTTTTTCTTGTAACCATTCGCGGCGATCTTCTGAGCGTTTTTTAGCAAGTAGCATATCCATTAATGCCATCGTTTGTTCGGCATCATCAAGTGACAGTTGCACTAAACGGCGTGTATTGGGATCCATTGTTGTTTCTCGCAGTTGTAGCGGATTCATTTCACCAAGGCCTTTAAAACGTTGTACGTTTGGTTTGCCTTTTTTGCGTTTTAGTTGTTCTAAAATGCCTTCTTTTTCTTCTTCATCTAGAGCGTAATGGACTTCTTTTCCTAAATCGATACGGTAAAGAGGGGGCATTGCAACAAACACATGTCCATGTTCAACCATCGCACGAAAGTGTCGAACAAATAACGCACAAAGCAATGTAGCAATATGTAGCCCATCAGAATCGGCATCGGCTAAAATACAGATCTTACCATAGCGTAATTGGCTTAAATCATCACTATCTGGGTCGATACCAATAGCGACTGAAATATCATGAATCTCTTGTGAACCCAGCACCTCGTCAGATGAGACTTCCCAAGTATTTAAAATCTTACCTTTAAGTGGCATAATCGCTTGAAACTCACGATCTCGAGCCTGTTTAGCTGAACCGCCTGCCGAGTCCCCTTCCACTAAAAATAGTTCAGTACGACTTAAATCTTGCGATGAGCAATCAGCCAGTTTCCCGGGTAGTGCAGGACCACTAGTCAGCTTTTTGCGAATAACCTTTTTAGAGGCTTTTAAACGTTTTTGCGCGCTTGAAATCACCATTTCAGCTAGTAGTTCAGCTAATTGAACATGTTGATTTAACCAAAGGCTAAAAGCGTCTTTAACAATTGCCGACACAAAGGCCGCGCATTGGCGTGATGATAAGCGCTCTTTGGTTTGACCCGCAAATTGTGGTTCTTGCATTTTAACTGAAATAACATAAGCACAGCGTTCCCAAATATCATCAGCAGTTAATTTCAAGCCTCGTGGTAATAAATTACGAAACTCACAAAATTCACGCATAGCGTCTAACAACCCTTGACGTAACCCATTAACGTGCGTACCACCTTGAACGGTTGGGATTAAGTTAACGTAACTTTCAGTTAATAGTTCACCCCCTTCTGGCATCCAAAGCAGTGCCCATTCAACCGCTTCTGTTTCGCCAGTGTGGCTACCTGTAAATGGCGTTTCAGGTAAAAGTGTATAACCACTTACCGACTCCATCAAATAGTCTTTTAATCCATCTTGATAACACCAGCGTTGTTCGGTATTGTTAATTTTATCTTTAAAAGTGATTTCAAGGCCAGGGCAAAGAACCGCTTTGGCTTTAAGTAGATGCGACAAGCGTGGCACAGAAAATCGAGGTGAATCAAAATATTTTTCGTCTGGCCAAAAATGCACTTTAGTGCCGGTATTACGACGCCCACATGTACCAGTGATGTGTAAGTCTTCAACTTTATTACCATTTTCAAAGGCTATCTCATACACTTGCCCATCACGATGAACAGTGACTTCAACACGTTTTGATAATGCATTAACAACCGAAATACCTACACCGTGTAAACCGCCTGAAAACTGATAATTCTTGTTCGAAAACTTACCCCCTGCATGCAAACGACAAAGCAATAACTCAATTGCAGGCACCCCTTCTTCAGGGTGAATATCAACAGGCATACCACGCCCGTCATCAATTACCTCAAGTGAGTTATCTTCATAAAGTGTTACTTTGATTTGACGAGCATGGCCAGCAATGGCTTCATCGACACTGTTATCAATGACTTCTTGACCTAAATGGTTTGGACGAGCGGTATCAGTGTACATACCAGGGCGGTGACGAACAGGATCAAGGCCTTTTAATACTTCAATATCAACGGCATTATAAGTAGATTGTGACATAGTTTTTCTATTTATTCTAATAAATGACAGCTATTATACCAACCTTTGAACCATAAGACCAAGGTCAATGGTGAAAGTGCTAAGGTTAGAATTATAAATTTAACTTATCATATTGGTTAGAAAAGAGTATTTATTGTTTAGCTTTTTAGCGCAATTTTTATTTCATTTCATTACATTATTGTATTTTGATAATAGTTAATGATAGTTTTTGATCTTTTCATTTTTTTATCGTATTTTTAGTATTATGACAAATAAATCCCATACAAAAAATAGGGGAATTAAGTGAGCAAGTCAAAAGATACCCATGCTATAAGTCGGCGTGATTTTTTACAAAAATCATTAACCATTGGTGGTGTAGCCGCTTTAACTAGCAATATGCAATTACCATTTGCCTATGCAGAGCCAAATACCGATGTTAACAATAAAATAGCTCCCAATCCGACAGACAAAGAGCAAATTTTTTATAGCGCATGTTTAGTTAATTGTGGCAGCCGATGTCCTTTAAAAGTCCATGTCAAAAACGATATTATCACCAAAATATCATCAGAAGACGGCATTAATGAACCAACTTTTGGTCAGCACCAAATTCGCCCTTGTTTGCGTGGGCGCTCAGTGCGATGGCGCACTTACGATCCTGAGCGCTTAAAATATCCAATGTTACGGATTGGTAAGCGTGGTGAAGGTAAATTTAAACGGATTTCGTGGGATGAGGCTATTAATTTATTAGCAGATAAACTCAAATATACCATTAATAATTATGGTAATGAGGCAATTTATTATCAATATGGAACAGGTACAACAGGTGCAAATATTTCAGGACGCAGTGCCTGTAAGCGATTTTTAAGTACTATTGGTGGTTATCTTAATTATCATGGTGACTATTCAAGTGGACAGATAACAGCTATTCGGCCTTATATTTATGGTAATGCTAAAGAGTCATTGATTGATCAAATAAAGCACTCTGATTTAGTCGTGATGTTTGGGCAGAACATTGCCGAAACTCGCATGTCTGGCGGTGGGCAAGTTACGGAGTTATTTAATGCATTATCGCAAAGCAAAGCACGAGTTATTATTATTGATCCTAGGCGTAATGAAAGCGTTGTCGGTTATAATGCGGAGTGGATTCCCATTATTCCCGGAACAGATGCTGCTTTAGTTGCTGCAATTATCTATGCTTTACTTGAAGAAAATCGTATTGATGATGCAATGCTTAACCAATATTGTGTTGGTTGGAGTGCTGATTGCTTACCTGACAGCGCACCACCTTTTAGCGATTATAAGTCCTATATTTTAGGATTAGGTAATGACCGAACGCCCAAAACCCCTGAATGGGCAGCGAAAAAAACAGGCATTTCAGCTATGCAAATTCGCAAACTTGCGATGGATATAGTGAATGCTAAAGCTGCTTGGATTTCTCAAGGTTGGGGAGCGCAGCGTTGGCAAAATGGTGAACATACCACAAGGGCGATTATGATATTGCCAATTATCACTGGTCAATTTGGTAAACCAGGCACTAATATTGGTACATGGGGAGGCAGTGTTACTTATCCTGTTCCAAGCTTAAGCATCCCTAATCCAATAAAAACTAGCATTCCCTTCTTTTTGTGGACTAAAGCAATTGAAGATCCACTTAGTATGACTGCCAAAAACGCCTATTTACTCAATAAAAATAAACTTGATGTTGGAATAAAATTCCTCTGGAGTTATGCTAGCAATGTAATTGGTAATCAGCATGCTGACCTAAATCGAACACACCAAATTTTGCAAGACGAGTCTAAATGTGAGTTTATTCTTGTTTGGGATACGCATATGACCGCCTCGGCAAAATATGCAGACTTAGTCTTGCCCGATGTTTCATCGGTTGAAAGTAACGATTTGATTAATAACTCTTATGCATCGGGTGCTTATCACTACCTTATCCGTATGCAACGCGCAATAACACCACTTTGGGAAAACCGCCCAGCTTATGAAGTATTAACTGAGCTGTCCAAAATTATGGGCGTAAAGGACAAATTTACCGAAGGGCGAACGCAAGAAGATTGGATAGCCTACTGTTATGAAAAACTACGCAAAAGTGAAACCCATTTACCACCTTTTGCCAATACTGATGGTATGGGCGTTATTGATCGCAAGCTAGCTGATAGCGATACCCAGATTGCACTAAAAGCCTTTCGAGACGATCCTATTAAAAACCC
Source organism: Gilliamella sp. Lep-s35 (assembly GCF_009795845.1). Lineage (GTDB taxonomy): Bacteria > Pseudomonadota > Gammaproteobacteria > Enterobacterales > Orbaceae > Gilliamella. The sequence continues at coordinate 15,500 of NZ_WTEX01000026.1, forward strand.
ATTAAATACACCATCAGGAAAAATAGAAATCTATTCAGAAGCATTAGCTACCATCGCCAATGAATGGGAACTCGATCCTGAGGATTTTCTTCACCCTATTCCCGCCTATTTACCTGCCATTGAAGGGAGTGAAGATAAATCAAAACGCGAAAAATACCCATTGCAACTTATAGGTTTTCATACCAAAGGGCATTGCCATTCTACTTACAGCAACTTACCACAACTACGTGAAGCAGTAGCCAATAGCCTTTGGATTAATCCATTTGATGCCAAACAAAGGCAAATTAAACATGGTCAATTAGTTGAGGTTTACAACGATCGCGGTCGGCTTTATATTTCTGCCAAAGTTACGCCACGGATATTACCGGGTGTGGTAGCAATACCTCAAGGTATGTGGGCCAAAACTAATGCATCAGGGGTTGATATTGGCGGATGTATTAACCGCTTAACTTCGTTGCGTCCAAGTGTGTTGGCTAAATCAAACTCACAACATACTAATTTGGTTGATGTTAAACCATTATCGGCTGAATCATCGACATTGCCAGTAACAGGGGGGCAATAAAAATGCAATATGGATTTTATATCGATTCTTCAAAATGTACAGGATGTAAAACCTGCCAACTTAGTTGCAAAGACGAAAAAGACAACGCATTAGGCGTTCATTTTCGCCGAGTTTATGAATATGGCGGAGGTACATGGCAACAAATTGATGGTATTTGGCAAAATGATACCTTTACTTATTATTTATCGATTTCCTGTAACCATTGTGAACAGCCTACTTGTGTACAAGGTTGCCCAACGGGTGCAATGCATAAACGCAAACAAGATGGGTTAGTTGTAGTTAATCAAGATGTCTGTATTGGTTGCCGATATTGCGAAATGCGTTGCCCATATGGTGCGCCACAGTTTGACCATCAAAAAAAGGTTATGTCAAAATGCGACGGCTGTTATGAACGTGTCGAACAAGGGCTAAAACCCGTTTGTGTCGAATCCTGCCCACAAAGAGCATTAGATTTTGACGAAATTGAAAAACTGCGTCAGCGACATGGCAATGAACGAAATATTGCTCCGTTACCAAACGAAAACCTAACCAAACCAAACATTGTTATCAAACCTCATCCACAAGCGAAAGTCTCGGGTGATACATTAGGACAAATACTCAACCCTGAGGAGGTTTAACATGCATGAATTACCATTAGTTTTTTTTACTGTATTTGGGCAGTTATCCGCTGGCATGGTATGGTTAGGAGGGTTATTTTATTTAGTTAATCGTGACCCAAATCGAAGTATTATTATCCAAAAAATCAATATAACCGCTCTAGTTTTTATGGCTATAGGTATGGCGCTAGCCTCGTTTCACTTAGGTAAACCCTTGCGTGCGTTAAATGTGATATTTGGTATTGGGCGATCACCAATGAGTAATGAAATTTTCACTTTTGGTGTATTATTCGGTGTCACCTTTGCATGGGTGCTAATAAATTATTATGCACAACATCCAAATACCAATAAATTAAAAATAATCAAAAAGATTTGTTTACAGCTCAAGCAAATTCCACATTTAGACCAAATATTGGCGACACTTTTAATTATCATTAGCCTATTTTTTGTTTGGACGATCGTATTAACCTATATGCTACCGACCGTAAAAACATGGAACACCTATTACACCGCTATACAAATGTACACCGCCATGCTAGCTTTAGGGGGCGTTGCTATTGCGCTATTAGGACTACCGCGGCTTGGTTATATAGCTTGTGTGATAGGAAGCTTATTTATTATTTTATTGAAAGTGCCTTATGCCAACTTAATGACCACAATCGCACCAGAGCTCACTCATCAACAACATAGTTGGATGATAACCGAATGCATACTATTAATCATGGCATTGATATTAATGACTATCAACATTTGGCAAAAACGGCATGCAACGATCATTTATAGCTTTGCTTTTATTGGTATCTTCATTGGCGAAATCAGTGGGCGCATTGCATTTTATAACTTATGGACAATTCCGATGTAATGCATCATCAATATGATATACTTATAGTCAGGTAGCGATTTAATGAAAAATAACCAAGTAACGCATCTAGATAAACTTACATCCACCATTTTAGCCAAAGTATTAGGTGTTTTTTTTTATTATCCACCTGATCACCAAACAGTTAAACCACTCATTGATACCTTATGCCAAATTGAGCATATCGCTAACTGGCAAAACACTGTGCTTATTGGTGAACAGTGCCAAATAATTGCCGATCAAATCAACAACCCTGAACTTAATTACCAATTTTCATTATTATTTGAAGGGCAGGGTAGCATGTCTGCGCCACCATGGGGATCGGTCTATTTAGATCAGGAGCAACTATTAATGGGCGAATCGCAAGAGCGCTATCGTCAATTTTTACAGCAACACGGATTAATTCTCAATACTGGCATCAACGAACCTGAAGACCAATTTGGATTAATGCTAATGGCTTATGCCATATTGCAAGAAAAGGACAAACCCAAAATAGCAAAACAATTAATTGATGAACATTTATTGATTTGGTCTTCAGCCTACTTAGAAAAATTAAGGCAAAATGAGATAAGCCCATTTTATCGAGCATTAGCTGTGATTGCACAGCAGTATCTGCGCATAATCTGACTTTTTCATTACAGTCTTTTAGCTAACAAACCGTTACCTAACAAACTTTGTTGATGATAGTGCGCATTGCAGGTTTTAAGTAACAAGGTATAATCCACTTATTATTTTAAATAGCAAATATCATTTTATGTTAGCGTATATACAACTAATGCGGTTAGACAAACCGATCGGCACCTTACTACTACTTTGGCCAACGCTTTGGGCAATATGGCTAACAGGTCAACCGTACACCTATATCACGCTTATTTTTATTTTAGGGGTAATCATCATGCGGGCAGCAGGATGCGTTGTTAACGACTATGCCGATCGTCATTTTGATGCTCACGTCGAACGCACAAAAAACCGTCCACTAGCTCGGGGTGCATTGACCGAAAAAAGCGCATTATGGACCTTATTTATCCTATTATTTATTGCTCTTTGCCTATTGCTTACTTTAAATAAGCTATCTTGGCTTATTGCATGCATAGCCTTACTAACAGCAATGATTTACCCGTTTATGAAGCGCTACACTCACTTACCGCAAGTCACTTTAGGCATTGCCTTTAGTTGGGGGATTCCTATGGCATATGCAGCCATTATAGAGCAATTCCCTTTCACTTGTTGGTTACTTTGCTTGGCTAATATCTGTTGGATAATTGCTTATGACACGGAATATGCGATGGTGGATCGCAATGACGATATCAAAATAGGCATAAAATCCACCGCCATTTTATTTGGGCGGTACGATAAGTTAATTATTGGGGTATTACAGGTATTAACGATGATTGGGTTATTTATGGTTGGCATCATCAACCAATTATCATTGGTTTTTTATATTGCTTTATTGCTTGTTGCCATGTTATTTATTTACCAACAATGGTTAATCAAAAATCGAGAACGAAAACGTTGTTTTCAAGCTTTTTTAAATAATAATTATGTTGGAATTGTTGTCTTTTTGGGAGTGATTTTTAGTTTAAAAATCGCTTAAAAAGTGATTGAAAAACTTCAATAAAATCAACACCTTTCCTGACTGATTTTTTTGGGGGGGGGGTTACTGTTTTTTATAAAAAAGTAACTTATAAAAGCCACTTAAGGTTATGTTGTTGTCTTGTTACGGCGTCGGGTAGCTGTAGGCCACATTCTGTAGCCAAAGCGTGGGTTGTCAGGGAATTCGCTTTAATTCCCTGACTCGGACGTGGGCACGATAGCTATTTTTATCACCAAAGGTCAAAACGTCCGAAACCTCTGCACCTAATCCATTCTATCCACCAACAAAAAAGCATCATTTTGATGAAAAAATCAGTCAGAAAAGGTGTTGATTTTATTGAAGTTTTTTAAAACAAAAAACTATACCTTATCCCCTTTCAGCAAGCGTCGCCTGCACAATCCGCAACGCATCAAACGTTTCTTTTACATCATGCACACGAATAATCTGCGCCTCTTTCATTGCCGCTATCACCGCACAAGAGACACTGCCTAACATTCGCTCTTGCGGTGGGACATTTAGCACTTGCCCTATCATGGATTTTCGTGACATGCCGACTAATAAAGGCAAGTTGAAATGGTGGAATTGTTCAAGTGTTGCTAATAGTCGGTAATTGTGCGCTAGTGTTTTACCAAATCCAAAACCGGGGTCAAGGATGATTTTTTGGCGGTCAATGCCGGCGTTTATGCAGCGTTCGATCTGTTTTGCAAAAAAGTCATCAACTTCCTGATAAATATCTTGCTCGTAGTGTGGTGCATTTTGCATGGTTTGTGGGTCGCCTTGCATGTGCATGAGGCAAACAGGTAAGCCTGTTTGGGCTGCGGCTTCAAGTGCACCGGGTTCTGTTAAGGCTCGAACATCGTTAATTAGGTGAGCCCCTGCTTTAGCTGATTCAGTCATCACTTGTGGCTTTGAGGTGTCAACCGAAATCCAAACATCAAAATAACGAGCAATTTTTTCAACTAATGGCACAACACGGTTTAGCTCTTCATCAATCGATACCTCGGCTGCACCGGGGCGTGTTGATTCGCCCCCTACATCAATAAAGGTTGCGCCAGCTTGAATCATGCTGTCAACACGACGCATGGCGTCATCAAGGTTGTTATAATTTCCACCATCAGAAAACGAATCAGGCGTCATATTAACAATGCCCATGACTTGCGGAAAAGAAAGATCTATTGTCTGATTTTGAAAATGTATTTCCATGATTAACAGCCTTATTAAGGTTATATTATGTGATTGTGTTTATTTATAAGGTATTTTATCGATAAAAAACGCGCCGTAGCGCGTTGAGTTTGGTTTATTAGCTTCCTGATTGTGGTGGCGTGTCATTCCCTTCATTTGGGATCTGCTTTGCTGCCTTTTCGTCGCTGTCGGTCCAGTCATCTGGTGCGGTAAGTGGGCGACGAGCAATTAAGTCTGCTACTTGTTTTGAATCAATGGTTTCGTATTTCATAAGCGCATCTTTTATTGCATGTAATACGTCAATATTTTCCGTTAGGATTTTGCGAGCTCGTTGATAATTACGGTCAATAATGGCTTTGACTTCTTCGTCAATGATGCGAGCTGTTTCGTCAGAGATGTCTTTTGGGCGTCCATACTGGTTGTCGTCTGTTTCGTAAAACAGCGGTCCTAAACGATCCGAAAAGCCCCACTGTGTAACCATGGCTCTTGCATATTGTGTAGCTACTTTAATGTCATTTGATGCACCTGTTGAAATCTTGTTTGCACCATAAATAAGTTCTTCAGCAAGTCGTCCACCATAAAGTGTGGCAATGTCGCCTTCGAGCTTTTCACGACTTTCACTAACACGATCGCCTTCTGGTAAAAAGAACGTCACACCAAGGGCGCGCCCACGTGGAATGATGGTAACTTTGTGGATCGGGTCATGATCTGGCATTAAGTGACCAATAATAGCGTGCCCAGCTTCGTGATAAGCCGTTGATATAAGCTGTTCTTGAGTCATGCTTAACGAACGTCGTTCGGTGCCCATGTTGATTTTATCTTTGGCTTCTTCAAATTCATCCATGGTGACAAGCCGTTTATTACGGCGAGCGGCAAATAAGGCAGCTTCGTTGACTAAGTTTGCTAGTTCTGCCCCTGAATAGCCCGGTGTACCTCGTGCTAGGACGGATAAGTTAACATCGGTTCCAAGTGGTACTTTACGAGCATGTACCGCAAGAATTTGTTCACGCCCTTTCATGTCAGGCAAGCCAATTTGCACTTGTCGATCAAAGCGTCCTGGTCGTAATAATGCAGGATCTAAGATATCAACGCGGTTTGTTGCTGCGATGATGATGATGCCACTGTTAGTTTCAAAGCCATCCATTTCAACAAGCATTTGGTTTAATGTTTGTTCACGTTCGTCGTGCCCACCCATTGAGCCTGCACCACGTTTGCGACCAACGGCATCAATTTCGTCAATAAAAATAATGCATGGTGAATGTTTTCGAGCTTGTTCAAATAAATCACGCACACGCGATGCGCCGACACCAACAAACATTTCAACAAAGTCAGATCCTGACATGCTGAAAAACGGAACATTAGCTTCGCCAGCAATGGCTTTTGCTAGTAGGGTTTTACCTGTTCCAGGAGGGCCTACCATCAAGATCCCTTTTGGAATTCGTCCACCAAGTTTTTGGTATTTACCAGGATCTCGTAAAAAATCGACCACTTCAGTTACTTCTTGTTTGGCTTCTTCACTGCCTGCAACATCGGTAAATTTAGTTTTAACTTGATCAGGGGTTAGCATTTTTGCTTTGCTTTTACCCACTGACATTGGTCCACCTTTGCCACCACCTTGCATTTGGCGCATTATAAATAGCCAAAAACCAATAAGTAAAATAATAGGAAACCAAGAGATAAGAATGCTAAGAATTAGGCTTGGTCTTTCGTCAGGACTACCATAAACAGGTACTTTATTACTCAATAGGTCATCCATAAGTTTGTCATCAATATAAGGGATATAGGTAACGTAATTGCCATTATCTTTTGTTGTGGCAACAATTTCGCGTCCCTTAATATGCACTTCTTGGAGTTTGCCATTCGTGATATCGGAATTAAATTGGGTATAATTGACTTGAGGATTGCTATTTGCGATTGAGCTAAATTGATTAAATCCAGCAATCAATACTACAGCGATAATTCCCCAGATCAGTAAATTCTTCACCATGTCGTTCAAAAGAAAAACCTCTCATAAAAATTAACAGTTACGACTAAATTTAACGAAGTATGGTACTACAAAATTATACAACTGGCTACTTCATACCCATTGCAACAATATAAACTTCTCGAGACCTTGCGCGCGATGCTTCTGGTTTGCGGATTTTGACAGTTTTGAACATGTCTCTTACCTGTTTTAGGTAAGCTTCAAATCCTTCACCTTGAAACACTTTCACAATAAAATTGCCGTTTGGGGCAAGTACGTCTCGACACATGTCTAACGCAAGTTCAACTAAATACATGGCTCTTGGTATGTCAACGGCAGGCTGTCCGCTCATGTTCGGTGCCATGTCTGACATAACAACTTGGACTTTTTCTTCACCCACTCGTTCAAGTAAAGCCTTTAAAACGGCTTCATCGCGAAAATCGCCTTGAAGAAAGTCAACTCCCACAATCGGATCCATTGGTAGTAAGTCACACGCAATAATGCGACCTTTGTTACCAATAAGCGATGCAACATATTGTGACCAACCACCAGGTGCTGCACCTAAATCAACAGCGGTTATTCCCGGTTTGAATAGTTTGTCACTTTTTTGAATTTCTTCTAATTTGAACCATGCTCTGGATCGTAGTCCTTTTTTTTGTGCTTGTTGCACAAAGCGATCTTTAAAATGCTCATTGAGCCAACGTGTCGAGCTTGCTGAGCGTTTTTTGTTACTCACAGCGAATAAATCCTTAATGTAAAGAGGTCACTTCATTGATTACAAATATATATAAGGGTAGAATAGCAAAATTGCAACTTAATGTGATAAAAATTTAATGAATTTATCGAATAAACAAAAACAGTATTTAAAAAGTGAAGCGCATCATTTAAAGCCTATTGTGATGATTGGGGCTAATGGATTTACCGAAGGCGTACTTGCCGAAATTGACCATGCGTTAAATTTTCATGAGTTAATCAAAATTAAGGTTTCTGCTGAAGACCGCGAAACTAAAAAGCTTATTTGCGATGCGATTATTCGTGAAACAAAAGCATTACCCGTACAATTGGTAGGTTCTAATTTTACGATTTTTAGACCAAGTGAAGATAAAAAAATCACTTTACCTAAATCTTAAATAAAAATAACAGGGCCATTTGCCCTGTTGCTTTATCTATTGTTGTTAAAGTTGTTTTTACTAGATATATTCAACTTTAATAATGTCAAATTCGACATCACCACCAGGTGTTTTGATTTGTGCTGTGTCGCCATCTTCTTTGCCGATTAACCCGCGGGCAATAGGTGAGTTGACCGAAATCAGGTTTTGTCTATAGTCTGCTTCGTCATCACCAACGATGCGATAAGTTGTTTCTTCGTCGGTTTCGACATTAACGACAGTTACAGTAGCGCCAAAAATAATACGTCCAGTGTTTTTTACTTTGGTTATATCTATAATTTGTGCTTGTGATAATTTGCCTTCAATTTCTTGAATTCGGCCTTCACAAAAACCTTGTTGCTCTCTGGCTGCGTGGTATTCAGCGTTTTCTTTTAAATCGCCGTGCGCTCTTGCTTCTGCAATGGCTGCTGTGATTTGTGGCCTTTTGACATTTTTTAGCTCTTCTAGTTCAGCACGTAATAGCTCAGCTCCCTTTACTGTCATTGGGATTTGTTTCATCTAGGTATCTCCCGTTTTTACTTATTTAGTAAATAAAAATAACTATCCCTTAGCTTAATTAAAATAAAAAGGGAAAGTGAATTGTCCTGTTGGTTATTTAACAACATTATTATAGTCAATCTTTATATATTAACTGTAAAGCTTGCTGAATAACAAATCATTTATGTTGAAAATGGGATGATATTTTGATTAAGATCGGTTATCGTAATGTAATTATTAGCTGTTTATTATAATAATTACATTTATTTATGCGACGATTACGATTTTATATAATCATTTTATTATCCATTATTTGGTTTTTTGTTTTATTGTCCTATTTTGTCATACAAACCTCGTTTGGAGCCAAGATAGTTAGTCAGCAATTATCCAAATATAGCTGTTATACAATTTCAATCGGTAGTGTCCATCACTCTTTTTCAAATTTCTATGAATTGGTTTTTGATAACGTTGTTGTAAAAAACGATAGACAAGAGATTGTTAATGTACCAACACTTGTTGTAGGGTTAGATAAAACTCATTTATGGCAATTAACCCATTTTAATTATGTTATTGTCATTAATGGTTCCATTAATCATGCCGATAATGATGGTCAATTTAACCATTATAACTTTTCAACAAATACCCTGAAATTAGTTAATTCAACCGTTAATATTTTAGTTAATAATGGGCAAGATCAACTTTCATTTACACAGTTAAATGGTGGCATTAAGCCATTTTCGTTATCAGCGGTTTCGTTATCGGGGGAAGATAAATACCAATTTGATTTTACTTCGCAAGCAGTATTGGTCAATCAAATTCCTATCAAATCAATGCTTATTCAAGGATTCCATCGTGATGGTGTTACGACAGTGACTAACTTAGGTGGCAATATTGATAATGGCTTTTTTGTTAGTAAATTAAAAATACTTGCTGATAATCATTTAAATATTGATCATCTACAGCTACATAATATTAATTTACAATCAACCGATAAGGATTTTTGGCATAGATATTCTCATATTGTGCCGAATTTGACGATCAAGCGATTATCGATATTTGAAAGTAGTATACAGTTACCTAGTCTTTTAATTGAAAAGGGTAATATAGCAGCAACTAATCTGAGTTATGATGATAAGTGGCATTTTGATCAAAGTACGTTTGTTTTTAATGCTGATCATGTTGTGTGGCATGATGAGGAGTTTGCGTCGGTATTAGTTCAATTATCATCTAATGACCAAGAAGTAGTAATCAAAAAAGCACTAGCAAAATGGAATAAAGGTAGTATGAATTTTGCAGGAAAATGGAAAGATAACTCCTTACATTTAGATCAATTAACATTATCAGATATTAATTATCAGCTTCCTGAAAAACTAGAACTGTCGGCATTACCGAGTATTTTTAAAAGTATCAAAGTAGATAAGCTTACTGCTTTACAAAGTTTGATAATTAGAAAATATAGTGATTTTCCTTTTGCATTATATAACTTTCAGGTTTCTGGTACGGATGTCGTTTTAGCGAAAGATCACAAATTAGGCTTTTTTGCAGGAACAACTTTTTTTAAATCAGAAAAAGGCTCATTTAATCGAATTGATGCTAGTTATCTTGATTTGATTTTAAAATTTGATGCTGAAAATCATGCATCGTTAATCTTTAGTACTTTAGTTAGTGGTGGTATGATTGAGTCAAATGCACACGTTGATTTATCGCAAAATGAATCATTATCTTTGCAATTTAATGCTTATGGTGTAACCAGTTCATTGCTAGAAAACTGGAAATTGGTGAAACAGCCACCAAAAGCCATGAATTATTCGGTGAATTTGCAAGGAAAATTATTGCCGTTTAGTTTTTCAGGTGTATTTTCTACCGATGGCAATAATTATATTATTAAGCATGAACATTGATTTTTACAAAAGCATTCTTATATAACTGGTTAAGATGTTTAAGGTATTATGTGTCTTTGAATGTAAAAGACTTGATAATAAGTGCTATGTGAGGATGTAATGGTTTTTGTTCGATTAGATAAATGGCTTTGGGCCGCAAGGTTTTATAAGTCACGAGCATTAGCCCGTGAAATGATTGATGGCGGTAAAGTGCATTATAATGGTCAACGTACTAAACCAAGTAAAATTGTTGAAGTTGGTGCAACTATAACGCTTCGTCAAGGTTCCGATCAAAAAACTATTCAAATTTTAGCTATTAGTGAACAACGAAGAACGGCCACTGAAGCTCAACAACTTTATCAAGAAACTTCTGACAGCATTGCTAAACGTGAAGCAATAGCACAAGCACGTAAACTTAATGCATTGACAATGCCTCATCCAGATAGAAAGCCAGATAAAAAGGAGCGGCGTGATTTGATTAAATTTAAATATGATAGGCAACAAGGTGACAATAGTTAATATGGATACTTTAAATCGATTTTTATTTGATAACCACTCAATTCGTGGTGAAATTACCCGTCTTGAACAAACATACCAAGCGGTGTTAGATAATCATACTTACCCTGTTGCAGTACAAAATTTACTTGGTGAATTATTGGTTGTAACCAGTTTATTAACAGCAACACTAAAATTTGAGGGTGATATTGCGGTTCAGTTGCAAGGTGATGGTGCTTTGTCGTTAGCGGTTGTTAATGGTAATGATCAGCAACAGTTGCGTGGCGTTGCTCGGGTTAATGGTGAAATTGCTGACGACGCAACACTTAAAGATATGGTGGGTAATGGTTATATTGTTATTACTATTACACCTAAAAATGGTGAGCGTTATCAAGGTATTGTTGGGTTAGAAAAAGATACACTTATTGGTTGCATCGAAAACTATTTTATGCAATCAGAGCAGCTTCCTACTCGTTTATTTGTGAAAACAGGTGTACATAATAATAAGCCAATGGCAGCAGGTATTTTATTACAAATTTTGCCAGCTAATGATGATACTGCTGAATCATTTGAGCACCTAAGCGCATTAACCGAAACAATTACGGCTGATGAGTTATTACAGCTCTCTACTGACGAGATTTTGTATCGTTTATATAATCAAGAACAAGTGCGTCTTTTTGAAACACATGATATTACTTTTAAGTGCGGTTGTTCACGCCAACGTTGTGAAGATAGTTTAATGACGTTACCCGCTAACGAAATTGATGAGATCTTAAGTGAAGATGGTGGTAATATTGATATTCATTGTGATTATTGTGGAAAGCATTATTTGTTTGATTCTATCGATATTGCTGAAATAAGAAATAGGCACAAGGTCAATTACCATTAACCTTTAATTTTTCAATAAAAAGATACTAAACATTATATTTATAATTGTAGAAATTCCTCATGTTGTTTACAGTAATTTGAAAAATTACTGTTATAAGTATCCATAAGAAACAAAATTAACGCCTTATCACAGTCAAGCGATAGGGCGCTGATATCATAAAGAAAAATAACCATTACTAATTTGGCTAAACGCTTTATGGTCTGTAGCCAAACCTCTTATCACGTGCTAAATAAAGCTCAATTAAAGTTTTTATCCCTTTTTTTACCCCTTAAAGTAGTAAAAATGAACGTTATAAAACCATTAATTATGGTGTTAACAATCTGATTAAAATATAAAAATCAATTGAAGATAAATTAAAAAAGCAAGCTAAAGGCGATAACAAAACCTATCTGAGCGAAATACGACAGGTTAATAGCAAAGGTTTAACGTTACTTAAAAATCAAACGAAACAGCAAACTAGAGAATATTCACTTTCTGTTATCTATTTTATTTTTAGGTTTTTTATACATAAATGTAGTACGCTCCTGAAACTTTTTGAAAAAATAATCCTGTCTTTATTTATTTAAATAAATTATTAGGTTAGATAAAATGAGTAATAACTAGCATATCAACCAAAAATCGATAAAAATTACTAGCCGACAAACCAATAGAAAAACCAAAAGCGTAATATGAACTTTGAGTTGAGGCGTGAGATGATCAGCAAATATTTAGCGACTTAAAAGCGTGAAAACAAAAGTTTAAACGCTTTATTTATTTTTATAATACCGTTAAACGATTATAAAGCGATTTCAGGGAAAACGCCTTATAAGTTTTTAGCGAATTATTTTAATCATCAAGTGTAAACAGCTTGGCGTTTTCCTACACTCTAATTAAAAATTCTACTTACCGTCTATATCTTTTCCATAAATATGCTCAATAATGGCGTGATTATTGGCGATCTTCCATTTTATATTGAAATGATAAAGTGTGATTCCATAGGTTTGTTCACTATTATTATTTTGTTTGTACGCAGGTCTTGGATCTTGAGATATTACTTGGGTAATTAGTTGAGTAAGTTGAGGATAGTTCTGTTTTTGTAAATCTAATACTAATTGTGCTTTTTGTGAAAATTCAACAGTTAATTTTTCATCGGGAGTAGATTGCGCATATCCTGCAAAGGCGTTTGGATGACTGTCACAATAAGGTAGATAAGGTTTTATATCAATAATTGGTGTACCGTCGACTAAATCAAGGCTACCTAATTTCAAAATGATTTGTTTGTTTTCAATGATGATATCTTTTAATTCAACAGCTGAAAGACCAATATGATTAGGTCTAAATGGTGATCGGCTAGCAAATACGCCCATTGTTTTATTGCCACCTAAACGCGGTGGGCGGACGGTTAGTCTCCATTTTTCTGGATCGATATGGTGAAATAAAAATAATAACCACAAGTGTGAAAACTGTTCTAATCCTTTAACACTACTAGGATCGTTATAAGGAGCTAGCAAATGAAGTTCCCCTTTCCCTGCGCTAACTAAATTTGGCTGTCTTGGAACAGCAAATTTTTCACTATAGGGGGAGCGGATAATGCCGATGGGGTCAATTTGATATGTCATAATCCATATTTGATTGAATTTATTCTACAACTTGTTATTTCTATGTGAGAAAAAGCTAATATCGCCGACCTAAGCCGACGATATTAAGGTAAATAAATCGTTGTTATTTATTATTACCAACCACGAATCGCACCGCCATTAAAGATTTGGTTTGCTTTTTCAGCTACAGCTTCAGTTTGGTAAGATTTAACAAAGTTTTTGACGTTTTCATCATCTTTGTTATTTTCGTGCGCAACGATGATATTGACATATGGTGAGTCTTTATCTTCAACAAAAATTCCATCTTTACTTGGTGTTAAGTTTACTTGTCCTGCAAATGCATTATTGATGATTGCAAGATCAACTTGAGCATCATCTAGCGAACGTGGCAACATTGGTGCTTCAAGTTCAATAATCTTATAGTTGTAAGGATTGCTAGTAATATCAAGAACTGTTGGTAATAGACCTTTTGCTTTATCAACCGTAATCATTCCTTCGTGTTGTAATAATAGTAATGCTCGACCTAAATTTGTCGGATCATTAGGAATTGCAATCGTTGAATTGGCCGCAATAAAAAATGTTTCACCACGCGGTGAAGTTACTTTTACGCCTTCACCTGTTTCTTCTGATTGAGTAATAGGTTTGAGTTTTTTGGAATAACTAGCAATAGGATAAACAAATGAGTTACCAACTATAGATAATTTATAACCGCGTTCTTTGATTTGTTCATCTAAATACGGCTTGTGTTGGAAAGCATTTATATCAATTAAACCATCATTCAATGCTTGGTTTGGTGTAACATAATCATTAAAAATAACGAGTTCAATATCTAAATTATAAAGATCTTTTGCTTGTTGTTTCGCAACTTCAGCTACTTCTTGTTCTGGCCCTGAAATAACACCAACTTTAAGTGTGCTAGATTGGGTTTTATCTGCTGGTTTGTTATCTGTTGCAACTGATTGTTTATTATTGTCACAACCCGTTAAAAAAAATGCACTCACTAATGTGGTGATAAGTGCGAACTTTTTGATTGACATAAGATTCTCCAAAATTAATGATGAGTAGTGCGTTTAACAATACTATTGCCAATAAATTGAATAATAAAGACAATAATAATTAGTATAATTAAAACTGTATTCATTATAGCAGGCTTATAGCCATTATAGCCATATTGAATGGCGAGCTGGCCAAGACCTCCTGCACCGACAGCGCCGGCCATGGCAATATACCCTGTTAAGGTGATTAAAGTAATTGTCATACTATTTACAATCACAGGTAATGACTCTGGTAACAAAACTTTGTAAATAATTTGTAGCGGTGTTGCCCCCATGGAGCGAGCCGCTTCAATTAATCCCTTTGGCACTTCTAATAAAGCATTTTCAATCATGCGAGCAATTAATGGCGATACCCCAATACTTAATGGTACGATAGCTGCTTGTTTGCCAATAAAAGTTCCTATAAAGAAAGTAGTAAAAGGAATAATCCAGACAATTAATATAATAAACGGTATTGAGCGAAATATATTAGTAATAAATGAAAGTACACTATTTGCTACGTAACAATCTAGAATTTGTCCTTTTCTTGTTGTATAAAGTAATATGCCTATTGGTAAGCCAATAATAGAGCCCCAAAATCCAGACATAATGACCATATAAATGGTTTCATCTGTTGCTTGAGCCATTTTAAATAACATAGCTTCATTAAAACCATTAAAAGATGAACAAAAAACAACAAAATCGTTCCAAAAATTATATTGAGCTAAGTATCGAAATAATGTTTCGAAAGGTTTAAAAGAGGGAATAAAATCAAACATAACCTAGCACCTCTACTTTGGTATTATTGTTTTCTAAGAATTGAATTGCTGACGAAATACTTTTAGGATTACCATCCATTTGAGCTAGCATTAAACCAAATTTAACACCACCAGCATAATCCATTTGCGCGCTAATGATGTTGCTTTCGATATTAAATTCTTTAGCAATTTGTGATAACAAAGGTAAATCAACCGAAACTCCCGTAAATTCTAAACGAACTAAAGGATTAAGGTCTTCTTTTGGTTCTTGTGATAATCTTGCTAAATAATCGTCAGGGATATTTAGGTGTAAAGTTGATTGTATAAATTGTCTTGCTATATCGGTTTTAGCATGGGAAAATATTTCGCCGACCGATGATTGCTCAACTAATTCGCCATTACTGATTACTGCGACTTGATCGCAAATCTGTTTTACTACATCCATTTCATGAGTGATTAATAAAATAGTAAGTCCTAATTTTTGATTAATATCTTTCAATAATTTCAAAATAGAACGGGTTGTTTCGGGATCAAGTGCGCTAGTTGCTTCGTCGCATAAGAGCACTTTGGGATCACTAGCTAAAGCTCTTGCAATAGCAACGCGCTGTTTTTGCCCACCTGATAAATTAGCAGGGTACACATCTGCCTTTTCAGTCAATCCAACTAATTCAATAAGCTCGTTGACCTTTTGCTTGATTTTGGCTTTAGGGGTTTTATTAAGTTCTAGTGGAAAAGCGATGTTATCAAAAACAGTGCGCGAGGAAAGTAGATTAAAATGTTGAAAAATCATACTAATCTTTCGACGTACTTCAATTAGTTTTCTGTTTGATAGGTGAGTGATTTCTTGATTATCAAAAAATATTTTACCACTAGTCGGTTTTTCAAGTAAGTTAACACAACGGATAAGGGTACTCTTTCCTGCCCCTGATTTGCCAATAACACCATAAATCTTTCCTTGTGGAACATGTATAGTGATGTCTTTCAATGCATGAATAGAGGTTTTATTATGTTCAAATATTTTCGAAATATGCTGTAATTTTATCATAATATATAAAGACAAAAGATGAATGGGTGAATATTAAGACGTCTAGACATCTAAGTCAATCAATAATATGCTATATGAATTAGAGTAATACCTAAAGTTAAAAGGAAAAAAAGTAAATATGAAGCCAGCTATTTTTTTAGATCGAGATGGTACTATTAATATAGATTATAATTATGTACATACAATTGATAAATTCCATTTTATTGATGGTGTTATTGAGGCGATGCAACAGCTCAAGAAAATGGGCTTTTTATTAGTTATTACAACCAATCAATCGGGGATTGCCAGAAATATATTTACTGAAGAACAATTTCATACATTGACTGAATGGATGGATTGGTCATTACAAGATCGTGGTGTTGATTTAGATGGTGTCTATTATTGTCCTCATGATCCGCTAATTGATAACTGTGAATGCCGTAAACCAAGTCCAGGTATGATTCAAACAGCAGCTAAAGAACTAAAAATTGATATTGCTAATTCTTATATGGTCGGGGATAGAGTGTCTGACTTATTGTCGGGTAAAAAAGCTGGCGTTAAAAAAACTGTGTTAGTAAAAACGGGTGATACCATAACAGAAGAAGCATTAGAACAAGCTGATTGGGTTATTGGAAGTTTGGCTGATTTACCCAATAAAATAAAAGAAGAATCATAACTTTCTAAAACAATACTATCCTACGGCGTTTAAAATAAACGCCGTATAATTCTCATGATAGGTGGTGCTAATATTAATCCCAAAAATAGTGCATTAATAAAGTTCACTACATTTTGGCCAAAAGTATGAATGGTCTTGGTGAAAAAAAGAGAAAAACAACTTATAACGATCATCATCACTAATCCCCAATATAGAAAACTAATCGTATTTTTCTTATCAATTATGATTGGTAATCTAAGAATAAAGATGCATATTAAACTTATTCCTACCAAAGTGCTTCCATGTTGTAGTAATTGGTAGATAGGAATATTTGTATTTTTTAGTGAAATTGGTTGTTGTAAAAAAGGAAGGTGTGTTACAAAAAAGCCAGTTAAGTGAGTAAAACTGTCCCAACCAATATGCGACAATATGCCTATTAGTGCAGATGTTAAGACAATAAACCAATGATGCAAGCAATATTGATTCCAATTCAAAGCTAGATAATGAGCAAATCGTTTATAAAGGAAATGAGGCAAATTTTTGATTAATTCATTACGAATAATGGAGTGAAAGATAAAAGCAACAATTAATGTTATTGGCAGATCAAAATAAAAAATACCAAGTAAAGTATGGCTCATATCACTTTTTATTTTCATTCTAAGAAAATATTCAAAGTCAGGGGACATGCTACCTATAATTAAGGCTGTCATGGAAAAAAATTTAGGTCTTTTATAAAAAGGTAAAACAATTGCTGGATGTGCGAAAGTAAAAGGCATATGAAAATCCATCTTAAAAAGTTAGACAGAAGTAAAGATGTCATAACTGACATAATAAATAATAAAAAAGGAAATTTGTATAGGGCTAGTTTATTTTCAATACAGCACGTGTAAAAAAAGCACAAACAGAAATAAAATTGCAATTAACGCTTGCATGATTTTTTTAAGGCCCTATAATGCGCACCCACTGACACGCAGTCAGCGACAAGCAGACGGTG
>NZ_WTEX01000027.1 GCF_009795845.1 Gilliamella sp. Lep-s35
TAGCATAGAAGAATTCCTTTTAATAATGGACCCTTCTCTATTAGATCAAAGAACTCGCCAAAAAGCGAGTTCTTTGTCATCAATCAGGGGCGACTATTTGCTACCTCTTTATTTTTCGGATATAGTTTTTAATAGTAAATGATAATTGTTTTCGTTTGAGCTTTTTTATATCATAGTGCAGGGAATTTTATATTCAGATATAATAGCACCAAATTTAATTAGTGCGATTTTGATATGAAACAATATACATGGAATGCAAGAGTTTATTATGAAGACACAGATGCCGGTGGTGTAGTTTATCATGCACGTTATCTTGCTTTTTTTGAACGAGCTAGAACCGAAATACTTAGAAAGGTTGGCATAAACCAACAAATGCTATTGCAGGAAGGTGTTGCTTTTGTGGTAAAAAAGATGGATATTAACTACCATTTTCCAGCTCGTTTAGATGATATGCTAACAATCACAACTAGCATTGAGCAAGTTCGTAAGGCGTCTATCATTTTTAAGCAGACTATTTTAAATCAAAATAACCAAGTTATTAGTACAGCAGATGTTCTTATAGCTTGTGTAAATATCACTAAAATGAAGCCATGTGGGCTTCCTAAGTTATTAGTTTTGGAGTTTATATGAATATTATTGATCTGTTTTTGCAAGCAGGTTTTTTAGTAAAATGTGTTATGCTGTTACTGCTTATTTTTTCGATTATATCATGGGCTATTATTTTTCAACGAACTAAAATTTTAGGTAAAGCTAAAAAACAAATTGAACAATTTGATAATAGTTTTTGGGTTGCTGATGATTTAAATGTTTTATTTGATAAAGCAAAATTTAATAAAGAAGAAATTAGCGGAACTGAACATATTTTCTATTCAGGCTTTAAAGAATTTTCAAGGCTGTATCAAATTAACCCAAATATGGCAGAAGCAGCCTTAGATGGAGCATCACGTTCTATGCGTTTATCAATGAATCGTGAGCTTGATAACTTGGAATTGCATATACCTTTTTTAGGTACCGTAGGCTCTATTAGCCCATATATAGGCTTGTTTGGCACTGTATGGGGGATTATGAATGCATTTATTTCTTTAGGTGAAGCTAAACAAGCTACATTAAAATTAGTTGCCCCAGGTATCGCTGAGGCATTGATTGCAACAGCTATTGGCTTATTTGCTGCTATTCCTGCGATACTTGCTTACAATCGTTTATCATTAAGTGTAAGCCGAATTGAACAAAGCTACCTTAACTTTATTGATGAATTTTCGGCAATTTTACAGCGTCAAGCTGTTGCTGTTAGGAAATAATTATGAGCAGACGTTCATCACGTTTTTCAATTAAATCTGAAATTAATATAGTACCTTTACTTGATGTATTATTAGTATTAGTACTTATTTTTATGGCAACAGCCCCAATCATTAGTCAAAGTGTTGAAGTTGATCTGCCACAAGCTTCTGAGTCTAAAACAGTTTCTCCTTCAGAAAATAAGCCAGTTATTATTGAGGTATCTGGTATTGGGATGTATGTGCTTATTATTGATCAAGAACGTAAAATTAATTTACCACAAGAACAAATTATCGCCGAAGTTAAACAGCAGATTTCACTTAACGAAAAGACTGTTTTTTTAGTTGGTGGTGCAAAAGATGTCCCTTACGAAGAAATTATAAAAACGTTGAATTTATTACAATCAGCAGGGGTTAAGTCTGTAGGATTAATGACTCAACCAATTTAAACAATATAGCAAGAAATCAGCAATGTCTTATAAGCCAAATTCAAAATTAAGTATAGCTATTATAGTATCCATTATATTACATGTGATTTTAATTGTCATTTTGGGTTACCATGCTATTCATGATGATAATACTAACTATGGTAGCATTAATGGAAATTCTATTGATGCTATTATGGTTGACCCCTCAATCATGACCGAACAATATCAAAGGCAATTAAAAACACAAGTTAACCAAAAACAAGCTGAACAACAAAGGCAGCAACAATTAGATGAGCAGGCTCGAAAGTTACAAGAGCAACAGCTTACCCAACAACAGCGACTTAAAGAGTTAGAAAAGCAGCGTTTACAAGTTGAACAACAACAAAAGAAGGAGGAGGAGGCTGCACAAGCTGCACAGCTAGCAAGACAAAAAGAAGAAGCTGCTCGCAAAGCTAAAGAACAGTTAGAACAGCAAAAAAGAGAAGCAGAAAAACAGCGTCTAGAGCAACAGCAAGCTGAGCTAGCAAAACAAAAAGCCGAACAAGAAGCTAGATTAAAAGCAGAGCGAGAGTTATTAGATAAACAACGTGAAGAAACTTTACGTAAGCAAGAAGAGCTAGTGAAACAAAAAGCTGAACAAGAGGCTAAAGTGAAGGCCGAAAAAGAAATTATTGAAAAACAAAGGATGGAGAATGAACGCAAACAAGAAGAGTTAAACAAACAAAAGGAAGAGCAAGAGCGAGCAAAAAAGCAAGCCGCTGAAAAAGCTGCTGCAGAAAAGGCTGCTGCCGAGAAAGCAAGAAAAGCCGCACAAGCTAAAAAAGACAAAGAACTTGATGACTTGTTAGGTGGATTGACATCTGGTACACAAAATCCATCTGGTGGATCGGCTAGCCGTAAAGGGGTTTCGAATGGAGAACTTAATAAATATAAGTCTTTAGTCGAAAATGCTATCAGTAATAAATTTATTAATCCCAACAAATTATATAGTGGTCGTAATTGTGTTTTAGAAATTCAGATAGCACCTGATGGTCTATTACTTGATGTTACAGCGAAAGCCGGTGATGAAGCTTTATGTCGAGAGGCGCTTTCAGCAACTAAACGAGCTATAATTCCAAAACCTTCAAGTACATTTTATGATCAAGTGAAAACGATGGAAATTGATTTTCAGCCTAAATAACGTTATACGCAAATACTGGGTTTTCTGAAACTTATTTACAAAAAATTATCAATATTTTCAAATAAAAATATTGAAATTACATTAATTATCCCAATATATCTTCTATTCATTTCAAATCAAGTTTTAAGTAAAAGAAGGAGCAGAACATGACAACAATTGTCAGCGTCCGTCGTGAGGGGCAAGTCGTTATTGGAGGTGATGGTCAAGTCACGTTAGGTGAACGTATTATTATGAAAGGTAATGCTCGCAAAGTTCGTCGTTTATATAATAACAAAGTGATTGCAGGGTTTGCTGGTGGTACTGCTGATGCTTTTACACTCTTTGAGCTATTTGAGCGAAAATTAGAGATGCACCAAGGGCATTTAACCAAAGCTGCTGTTGAACTCGCTAAAGATTGGCGAACAGATAGAATGTTACGTAAACTAGAAGCTTTACTTGCGGTGGCTGACGAAAGTGCATCACTGATTATTACAGGTACTGGTGATGTTATCCAACCAGAAGATGATTTAATTGCTATTGGTTCTGGCGGTCCTTATGCTCAAGCTGCAGCTCGTGCGTTACTAGATAACACTTCACTTTCTGCTCACGATATTGTACAAAAATCGTTATCGATTGCTGGTGATATTTGTGTGTATACCAATAATTTCCAAACTATTGAAGAGCTCAACTATTAATTAATTGAATAAAGAGAATATCATTATGTCTGAAATGACTCCTCGCGAAATTGTAAGCGAATTAAACAAACATATCATTGGACAAGATAAAGCAAAACGTTCTGTAGCAATTGCACTGCGTAACCGTTGGCGCCGTATGCAACTAAATGAAACATTGCGTTATGAAGTTACACCCAAAAATATACTTATGATTGGCCCAACAGGTGTAGGTAAAACAGAAATTGCAAGACGTCTTGCCAAATTAGCTAACGCACCATTTATTAAAGTAGAAGCGACTAAATTTACAGAAGTCGGTTATGTAGGTAAAGAAGTTGATTCAATCATTCGTGATTTAACAGATTCAGCAGTAAAAATGATTCGCCAACAAGCAATTGAACGTAATCGTAATCGAGCGGAAGAATTAGCTGAAGATCGTATTTTAGATGTGCTTGTACCTCCTGCTAAAGATGGATGGGGGCAAGTTGAAGATAATAATTCAACAGCAAGGCAAGCTTTTCGCAAAAAACTACGTGAAGGTGCACTTGATGATAAAGAGATTGAGATTGAAGTAGCTAGTGTCAATATTGGTGTAGAAATTATGGCACCTCCTGGTATGGAAGATATGACAAACCAATTACAATCTATGTTTCAAAATTTAGGTGGACAAAAAACTAAACCACGGAAAATGAAGATCAAAGATGCATTTAAACAGTTAATTGAAGAAGAAGCTGCTAAATTAGTTAATCCTGATGATCTTAAACATGAAGCTATTGAGGCAGTTGAACAAAACGGTATTGTTTTTATTGATGAGATAGATAAAGTTTGTAAACGTGGTAACTCATCAGGTCCAGATGTTTCACGTGAGGGGGTGCAACGGGATCTGTTACCATTAGTTGAAGGTTGTACTGTGTCGACTAAACATGGCTCTGTTAAAACAGATCATATCTTATTTATTGCATCAGGAGCTTTCCAAACAGCGAATCCATCTGATTTAATTCCTGAATTGCAAGGTAGATTACCGATACGAGTTGAACTACAAGCACTAACTAGTGAAGACTTTGAACGTATTTTAACTGAACCAAATGCTTCACTTACTGTTCAATATAAAGCACTAATGGCAACAGAAGGTGTCAACATTGATTTTACTACTGATGGTATTCGAAAAATAGCGGAATCAGCATGGCAAGTCAATGAACAAAATGAAAATATTGGTGCTCGCCGGTTGCATACTGTATTGGAACGCTTGATGGAAGAGATTTCATTTGAAGCTAGTGAACTTAATGGCCAAACGGTCATAATTGATGCTCAATATGTAAGTGATCATTTAGATAAACTGGTTGCTGATGAAGATCTAAGCAAGTTTATTCTATAATTTAGTTTGGATTTTTAATATAAAAGGTGAGTTAAACTCACCTCAGATTGATGACAAAGAACTCGCTTTTTGGCGAGTTCTGTCGGAAAACGCCGAGTTGTTTACACTTCATGGTTAAAATAATCCTCTAAAAACTCATAAGGCGTTTTCCCTGAAATCGCTTTATGTGGTTTAACAGTATTATAAAAATTAATAAAGCGTTTGAGTTTTTGTTTTCTATCTTTTAAATCGCTAAATATTTGCTGATTATGCCACATCGCAATTCAAAGTTCGTATCGCTCTTTCGGCTTTCCCATTCGTTTGTGGGCAGGCGGGGTTGGTGAATTTTTGATTAATACGATGGCTATGGCATGTTTTAACAAATAGGTGTTCGCTGGTGCCTTGATATTCACGTCCATTATCGGAATAAATACATGTAGTGGTATAAGGACACTGGGCTAACACATCGTTTTGTAAAAATTGTGCCGAGCTAAATTGGGATTTATCAGGATAAATACCGGCATAAAGCTCACGTGAAAAATCATCAATGCCAACAAATAAATATTCTCTCGTTTGTTGTTTCGTTTCATTTTTAAGTAAAGGTAAACGTTTGGTATCAACGTGTAACATTTCACCCGAATAGGTTTTGTTATAGCGTTTAGCTTGCCGTCTTAATTTATCTTCAATCGGGCTTTCTTTAGTACGTTATAAATGGTAGGCCGACTGACCATAAAGCGTTTTGCTAAATTGGTGACGGTTATTTTTTCTTTATGCTATAAGCGCCATATTTCTTGTCTGTGATAAGGCGTTAATTTTTTTATGGATATTTATTACAGTCTTTTCTCAAATTACTGTAAACAACGCGAGGGATTTCTACAAATAAACGTTTAAAAATGGCAAAGGCGCATCATGTTAGCTTTCAATTATGTTGCTTTAGCTGTTCAAATTATAATTGCATGTGAACTTAAAATTATAGTACGCTCTAATCAAGATTATGGTCCTCTTTTATTATCTCCGTGTATATTTCTAATTATTTATAGTTTTCCAATATCATGGTTAGAAAGCCCAAAAGCTTATTTAAAAAAAGAAAAAGAAAAAATAGAAATAATAATGAATTTAGTGAAGTTAGCTTCCCACCATTAACAACTGTCGCATTACCTTTTACAAACAAATTGAAGAATATATAGCGACGTTGATATTACATAAATTAAATAATAAAACGGATTTGATTGAACCGAAATTATCCCAATGAGAGTCGGTGATTCAAGCTCGAGTGAGTTTATAATTATTTATTTTAAATAAGAGAATATAATAGGAAAATTTTATTCTCAAAACTCAGAAACAAAAAAATCACACTTAGAAAAGCACGCTTTTTTATTGAAAATTGGTCGGCGAGAGAGGATTCGAACCTCCGACCCACTGGTCCCAAACCAGTTGCGCTACCAAGCTGCGCTACTCGCCGTTAGGAAGCGCATAATACTGCGCTTCCTAAAAAGTGTCAATACCTATGATAAAAAATTATATCTGTTATGATATTATTTTGATAACGGCGCAGGTGTTTTACCAATTCGTTGATAAAATTCAATAACAAAATCTTCGTAACGTTTATTTGCAACAGCTTCACGAATTTCTGCCATTAAACGCTGATAATAACGTAAATTATGAATAGTGTTTAAACGTGCACCTAAAATCTCACCGCATTTGTCTAAATGATGAAGATAAGATTTTGTGTAATTTTTACATGTATAACAGTCACAATGAGGATCAAGTGGCGTGGTGTCGTCTTTATATTTTGCATTACGAATTTTAATTACACCATTTGTGACAAATAAGTGGCCATTACGGGCATTACGGGTTGGCATCACACAGTCAAACATATCAATTCCACGCCTAACACCTTCAACTAAATCTTCTGGTTTGCCAACACCCATAAGATAACGTGGTTTATCAGCAGGTAATTGTGGACATGTGCCTTCAAGAATTCGATGCATATCAGCCTTAGGTTCACCAACAGCTAATCCTCCAACGGCATAGCCATCAAAACCAATTTCAGTTAACCCTTTGATTGAAATATCACGCAGCTCTTGATGTATTCCGCCTTGCACAATACCAAAAAGTGCATTTTTGTTGCCTAACTCATCAAAACGCTTTCGGCTACGTTTAGCCCAACGTAAAGACATTTCCATTGATTTTTTGACATAATCCCATTCTGCAGGAAAGGGGGCGCATTCGTCAAAAATCATTACGATATCTGAACCCAAGTCATACTGAATTTCCATTGAGACTTCAGGTGATAAGAAAATCGAATCGCCATTAATTGGATTACGGAAATAAACACCTTCTTCTTTTATTTTACGAATATCACCCAAACTAAAAACTTGGAAACCTCCTGAATCGGTCAAAATTGGGCCATGCCATTGCATAAAATCATGCAAATCGCCATGTTTTCGCATGATTTCTTGTCCAGGCCTTAACCATAAATGGAATGTGTTACCAAGTAATATTTGCGCACCAGTTGCAGCAACCTCTTCAGGAGTCATGCCTTTTACCGTGCCATAAGTACCAACAGGCATAAATGCTGGTGTTTCAACAGTATATTCAACGCCACGGCGATCAAATTTCATACGTCCTCGACGAGCAAGTCCATCGGTATTGTCTAGTTCAAATTTCATTTTTTTGTTAACCTCTTGCGACCAAATAAACAGTTTGGCGCTAATTATTGTTATAATACGTCGTCGTATTACTAATTTGCGGCGCTAGTTTACCGTGCAAAGGTACAATAGACAATATTTGAACGGAGATTAAGGCATTTGAAGTGCATTGTTTTCTTTTTAATGTCATGTTTTTTATTGGTTGCTTGTCAATCCCAAAATAAAAAAACGACATTTATTATTACATCAGAACAAATTAAACATCTATCTGAACAAGATATTGAGGCTATTGGCGCGCAAGTATGTGTTGAATCAGATAAACGATCTGTTATTGCTAACGAAAACAGTAGGCTTAATAAAAAACTTCAGATGCTTGCTCAAACTTTACCCAAAAAGATTAACAATATTGAATTAACTTACAAAGTTTATTTAAATACTGACCCCAATGCATGGTCAACCGTTAATGGTTGTATTCGTATAAATAGTGGATTGATTAAATTACTTAACGATAACGAATTACAGGCAGTTTTAGCTCATGAACAAGCACATATTGCTCTTAAACATGCTATAAAATCATTTAGACTAGCCCCTTACGTTGAGATAACCAATAAAGATGTCGTTATTCTTGTAAAAAAAGAGGTCGCTCAACAATATGAGTTTGAGGCCGATCATTATGCATTGGAGTTATTAATGAGCAGAAGTATAAACCCAATAGGGCTTGTAACTATGTTAAAAAAAATGCCAATGCATTCAACAATTAATACAACAACATCACATCCATCAAATATAAAACGTATTGATCGTATTTTAGAAAGATTAGGTACTAAATAAGTATTTATTTAGATAGGTTTAATATAGCCAATAAAGTTTGAGCTCAGTTTCATTTTATTGGCTACTTATTTGATATTTTTAATTCTGTGCTGTAATAAACATAGCATCGCCATAACTAAAAAATCGATACTTTTCTTTTACTGCATGTTGATAAGCATTCATGGTATTTTTATAACCTGCAAATGCTGAAACAAGCATAATGAGTGTCGATTCAGGTAGATGAAAATTGGTAATAAGTGAATCAATGACCTTAAATTGATAATCAGGATAAATAAAAATTTGGGTGTCGCCAAAAAATGGTGCTATTTTACCTGTTTTTTGAGCGGCACTTTCTAACGCTCTAACAGAAGTTGTTCCTACTGCGATAACTTTATTATTTCGAGCTTTACATGCTAAAACAGCTTCCACAACCGAGTCGGGCACTTGAGCATATTCGGCGTGCATGATATGCGTTTCAATGTTTTCAACTCTAACTGGTTGGAATGTTCCTGCGCCAACATGTAGAGTAACAAATGCCATTTCAACCCCTTTTTGCTTTAATTTTTCTAATAAAGGTTTATCGAAATGAAGACCTGCCGTGGGTGCAGCAACGGCTCCTGGCACTTTGCTATAAACGGTTTGATAAACTTCGCGATCTTGTTCATCGTCAGGTCGGTCAATATAAGGTGGCAATGGAATATGGCCTATTTTATTTAAAATAGTAAGTACATCATCAGGAAATTGTAATTCGAATAAAGCATTGTGGCGTGCTAGCATGGTAACCTTAATAAGCTCGTTATCTCCTAGTACTAGTTCAGTCCCTATTTTCGGTGACTTTGACGCCTTAATATGCGCAAGAGCTCGGTTATTATCTAATATTCTTTCAATTAATATTTCAATTTTTCCCCCTGAAGCTTTTTTCCCATATAGGCGAGCAGGAATAACTTTAGTATCGTTGAAAACAAGTAAATCACCTGGATTGATTTTATCAATAATATCTGTAAATACGTTATCTTCAATTTTACCTGTGTGACTATCAAGCGACAAAAGTCTACATGCGCTTCTAGTTTCTGAAGGATGTTTGGCAATTAGCTCTTTGGGAAGGTAAAAATCAAAATCGGATAGTTGCATAATCGTGTTCCTCAAAAATGAGGCATTAGTCTAAAGCCCTCATAATGTCTAATCAAGTAATTATTTATTGATTATTATTAAAGTTGCGTTAAAATTTCACTTGTCTAAAAAAATAGGCATTTGAAATTTATATTAATATAAGGAAAAGAGTATGAATAAACATCAAAAAACATTGTTGGTTGTACTGCCTTTAGTGGCTGCAATGTCACTCGTTGGTTGTAAAAATATGAGCGCAGATGACTTAACTAGTCTTGGCATGAAAGGTTTAAAAGCTGCTACTTTAAGTGATAATGATGTAAAAGAATTAAGTAAACAATCATGTGCAGAGATGGATGCTCAATCAAAAATTGCTCCAGCCAAAAGCGCTTATGCTAAGCGATTAAAAAAAATTGCTAAAGCACTTGGTAATAATCTAGATGGAACACCAATTAACTATAAAGTATATATCACAAAAGATGTTAATGCATGGGCAATGGCTAATGGTTGTGTTCGTGTTTATAGTGGTTTAATGGATATGATGACCGATAATGAAATTCAAGGCGTTTTAGGTCACGAATTAGGTCATGTTGCTTTAGGTCATAGTAAAAAAGCAATGCAAGTTGCTTATACAACTGAAATTGCACTTGATGCAGCAGCTGCATCAGGTAATGCTAAAATAGCTTCTCTATCTAAATCTAATTTAGGAGCTTTAGCATCAGCAGTAATTAATTCTCAGTTTTCACAAAAACAAGAACAAGATGCGGATAATTATTCTTTCGATTATTTAGTTAAGAAAAAAATCAATCCAATCGGTCTTGCAACAGCATTTGAGAAATTAGGTGGTGGTGATGCGTCTATATTAAGTAGTCATCCATCTTCATCAGATCGCGCTAAAAACATCCGTAAAAAAATAGCAGATTTAAAAAAATAAATGCTGCGTAGCAGCCTAAGTTGAAAAGCGCTACTACGGCGCTTTTTTTATTTTTAAATTATTAAAATCAAATTATTCCTCAAAAATTAATATTCAAATAACCCCAAATACATAATCTGTAGGAGAAAGCCAATGGTTAGGCTACTGACTATAAAGCGTTTAGCCAAAATTGGTGATAGTTATTTTTCTTTATGATATCAGCCCTTATCGCTTGTTTGTGATTGGGCGTTAATTTTGTTTTTTTGTGTATATTCATTACAGTATTTTCTCAAATTACTGTAAATAACACGAGGAATTTTAACAAATAATTATTGAATATTTGTAATGATAAATGTATTATTACGACGAAAATTTTTTGATAATTAATCGTAAATAATTTTTATTTTGTAATTATCTTTAAATTAATTGTTCGGGCATCAATCATCTTTGTTGGTATTAACTTTATATTTAAAACCAATACTAACTAAACGGTCTTTGATAGTTACTATAAATTGTAAAGCCATAAATTCATTTTTTATGGCGATGGAAGGTTATTATATAAATTGCGGATGCGTTAATGGAAATTGTTGTATTAACTAACTAATAAATAGAATGTTATCGTTACTGATAGTGGTTTATGGTTAATTAAAAAATAAACAATTGACATTAAGAAAAAGGAAGTAAGAGTAATGAAAAAACATAACTGGGCTCGGCATTTGCCTTGCCTGGGTGTAAGTGCTGCTTTTTTATTTAGTTCAAATACTATTTATGCTAACACACACCATGTACCTAAACTAAATGTTATTCGAGATGAATTTAATACAGAAGAGAAACTTAATCTCAGTATTTATAATCCAAAAGTGAAATTAACCTCTGATGGATTATTTACCACGCCAATAGGGTTTTATGTTTACACCAACTACCCAACCAAAATAGCCGAGTATCAAATCACAATTTACCGGCAATCAGATTTGGATAATCAACACCCTTTAAAAACGTTACGCTTTAGTGATATTAGCCCTTATGAAGCAGTATTATGGAATGGTGATACCAATAATGGTGAACCATTATCGATTGATACAGAATATAAAGCGATTTTAACCACAACCAGTCATACAGGTTTAAAAGATAATGTTTATGCGGTGATGTTTCGTACTCTTGGTCATGGTGTAACTCAAGAAAGCGATTTTGTATCCTATACTAAATCAAACGTCGAAGCTGATTTGGTTAATAATGATACGTTATTTTATGGTCAGCTAAAATCCGACAGTACTATTCCTGGTTTTGGGCAAAGTCGTATCGATCATCAAGGTATTGTTACAGATGCTCAAGATCGTAAAGTTGTGATACAAATGAGCGGATTGAGCGATAAGAAAGAAGTCACGTTAAATGGTCAGCGATTGGTGGTGGATAATCATGGTCGTGCCATGCGTGAGATGATTTTATCTCCGGGCGAATATCAATTTAATTTAAGTTGGCAAGATGAAAATGGTCAACTTCAATCCCAAAATGAGACATTGGTTGTTGAACAAGAAGACGATATTTTTTACGTAGGTATTGTAGATATCACTTATGCACAAAATAATGTGACAGGTGAAGGTAAAGCCATATTAGAAGAGGCTGACAGTCATCATTATAGTGGTAAAGGTAGTTGGGACGGTCGAGTTGCGTTCTATTTGAAGGCAAATAAAGGTGATTACCGTTTAACGGCCCATTTAGATACTACTGAAACTAAATTGAAAAATGCGTTTGGGCATTTAGGTGAAAAAGACCCGAGTCGTTTTGTACGAGAGATTGACCCACAATCTTACTATCCAATTTATGGCGATGATTCGACAACTGAAAGCGATGTTGATACGGAAGGTAAGTTTTATATCAAATTAGAAAAAGGCAAAAGTTACGGTTTATGGGGTAATTACAACACTCAAATTACAGGTAATGAGTTTGCTAATTTTAATCGCAGTTTATACGGAGCAAAATTATACCATGAAAGCGAGGAAACCACACAATATGGAGATACGCGCACGTTAGCAACGGTGTTTTTATCTAATGGAGAGACACGAGGTAGCCATAATGAACTGGCCTCAACGGGAGGTAGTTTATACTTTCTAAAACATCAACGTATTACTGAAGGCAGTTTAAAACTGTCGATTGAAGTGCGTGACCGTAACACCGGTCGGGTCATTAGTACTAGCACGTTAACTGAAGGTGTGGATTATGAAGTTAATCAGTTTCAGGGACGGGTGATGTTAACCAAAGCGTTGCCAATGACCAGTAATGGTGACGTAGGCAGTTCAATTATTGAAGGCGGTGGTAACTTAGTCGGTGGCGATCCTGTGTGGATTATCGCTGAATATGAATATTATGCCGATGGTTTTGATTTAGACGGTCAAAAAGTGTTTGGTGGACGAGCTTATAATTGGCTCAATGACCATATTCGTATTGGCGGGACCTATATTAATGAAGACCAGTCAAGTGGTGATAATTATGAATTGAAAGGAGTTGATTTAATTCTTCGCCCAACTCAAGGTACCCATACTCAAATGGAATATGCTAAAACCAAAGCGGGATTAAGTGATATTTTTGTTTCAAGCAATGGGGGATTGTCATTTAATCAAACGGTACTGTCAGGTGATACACGAGGTGCTGCGTGGAAAGTTGAGCAAAAAATTGATTTCAATGATTTTACTGAGCAAGATATTCCATTGACCTTTAAAGGTTACTACTCAAAACAGCAGGAAGGTTTTTCAACTTTTGCTAAAGCGCGCAGCAGTGATTTAGAAGAGTGGGGCGGTGAACTGCGTTATGATTTTGAGCAAGACAAACAAGGTGTACTTGTGGGTTACAGTCAGGAAAATGACAAGGCTAACTATATTGAAAAAATTACGCGTGCGCAGTATTACACTACCTTAGGTGATGAGTATAAAGCCGCATTTGAGTTACTACACCGCAATGACCATAATTATGGTGAAAAGAGCACACATGAAGCATTAATTGCCGCTAAATTGGAGCGCAGTTTTTTTGGTGGTCGGGATAAAGGGTATATTATTCAGCAATTAACCATGGCCAAATCGGGTGATGTGGCAGATGATAACCGTACCACGATTGGTTATAACTCACAAATTACCGATAGTATTAATGTTGGTGCAGAAATTTTTGCATCCAATCGGGGAGCTGGTGGGGGGCTTCAGGCGGGTTGGGATGTCAATGAGCAGACTAATTTGTACACAAAACTTTTAAATGATGTGGATTCTACTTCCGGACGTGGTATTACCACGGTAGTGGGAGGGCGCACCAAAGCGACTAGTGAGCTGGAGCTCTATTCTGAGCGTCAATTTAAAACCAGCAAAATCGATCATACCACTTCTGATGTGTATGGCGTCAGTTATAAACCTACCGAAGCGCAATTTATTGAAGGCTCTTACTCAGTGGGGCGTGTAAACAACCGTAATCGTGACCGCACCAGTTTATCGGGACATGATGAAACCCGTCGTGATGTTTATGCGGCTGGTTACGGCTATAAAAATGATTGGTTTCAAATTCGTAACCGTCTGGAATATCGGATTGATCAAGGGGATGACCGAATAAGACAATGGGTGACCACCAATCGGGCAAAAACCATTGTCAGTGAAAACCTAAGCTGGTTGGCTCAGTTTGATTTTGCCAAAACTTTTGGTAATAAAGATAATTCGAATGATGTGGTAAGCAACTATACCGAATCAATGCTAGGTTTTGCTTATCGTCCAAAATTAATAAATAACCTGAATTTATTTGGGAAACTTACCTATGTTTATGGGTTAGATCCTGACGATCAGCTGATAGCGAATTCAACCTCATCGAGTGGAAAACGATATACCTCAAGTTTGTATGACCAAAAGAGTTGGGTATGGTCGTTAGAAGGGGTTTATGAATGGAATGCAAATTGGGAAACGGCGTTTAAAGCAGCCCATAGGCAAGGTCATTTACGTTATAAAAATGAAAGTAATTGGTACTCATCAGGAGCAAGTTTGTATGCACTGCGTATAAATTATAAAACAGGCGATTGGGAGTATCAGGTAGAAGGTCGTACGTTACGTACTGATTTAGCGAATGACCATAAAGATGGTTTTGTTACCAGCATTTATCGCAATATTGGCGATAATATTAAAATGGGCGTGGGTTATAATTTTACGGATTATAACGATAACTTAACACACCTGAACTATCGTTCACACGGTTGGTTTGTCAATGTAGTAGGGAGTTTCTAATGGACAGTTGGCAAAGTGTAGAAATTGAAAAAGTTAAAATGCAAGTTGAAAGGAAATTACGCATATCAGGAGATGAGATAATGCGAACTGAGCATAATGCAACAGTGGATATGAAAGCGAAAAGTAGCAGGAAAACATGTGGCTATGGACAAAAGCCAATGTTCAAATGTGCAAAAGGATTCTTGGCTTCAGCCTTTATATCATTGATGACGATATCGGCGGCAAACGCGTTTCCGGTATCCGGTACGGTCTATTTGGACTATGATAACACGGCAACAAAAACCGAGATGCCATTAATTGGTTTGAAGGTTGAATTATATGATGATAAAGGAAATTTAGTCTCTAATGCTGACACAGATAGCAAAGGAAAATACGTATTAGAAGCACCAGCTTTAACCACCTATAAAGTTGTCGCAAAAACAGACAAAGATGAGGTCGTAGAAGATTCAGTCACACTCATAGCAGACACCGGTGAATCGAAAAATCTATTTTTAAAAGGTAAGGGTGGCGACATTCAGTTATCGATAAAAGATGATAAAGGAATGGGCGCAAAAAATATTCCAGTTAAATTCATTAATTCAGCGGTAGCTGGTGAATTGGAAATGGCATCTAAAGATAGCGGTGTGATAGAGATCAAAAATACGTTAAAAGAAATTTCGTATATCGCTGTAATCAATGTAAATTCTTTTATAGAAGATGCAAGTAATGCAAAAAAATATGCATTATGGGATGCTACATTACCGGATAATACACATGATTATGTAGAGAGCATGACATTCAATATGGACGGCGCCAATAAAACAGGTGCCTTCAATATTAAAGAGCGTAATGAATGGGGTATTGATGGTATAGTTGCAATCGATCAGGATAATAATGGTATCTATGGTGCCGATGTTGATACGGGTGCAATAGGGATGAATGTTGAGCTTTACTATCCGGGCACGACAACCAAAGTATTGGGCACAAAAACCATTACCACAAAGGAAAATGGTAAATACCATTTTGAAAATTTAGCTGTAGAAAGCTACGATATTAAAGTGACCAATGTTGCAGCACCTTATAACCCAGTAGGGAAAATGGAAGCAAAAGTTACAATATCGAACTCAACAGCTTTGACTAGTGGTCCAGACTTTTTACTGCAAATAGACCAAAATGACACTAAGTTACCTGGTATATCAGGTTATGTATTTGTTCTATCAGATCAACATATGCCAATGGGGCCTGATTCAGGTAAAGCTTATAATACTATGCCAGTGGCAAACAGTATTTACTTTGAAACTCCAGTAGAACTTTACCAACATGATGGAGTGACATGGAAAAAGATAGCGACTCAAAAATCGAATAAAAAAAATGGGCTATATCAATTTCGAGGCTTGGCTAGTGGCAAAGATTATAAGGTTGTTCTTAAAGAATCAGGCATAGATTTAAACAAATATGCTTTTGTCAATGATACTGATGGTAAATCGTCTAGCACTTCACCAGAATCAAGAAGCCGTCATAAAGGTAGAGTAACTTTAAGTAATGGCAAACAGGATAATATTGGACCAAGAGAAATTACGATACCTAGTTTAGGACAAGGAATAAAGTCTAATCAAAACTTTTGGTATTCTCAGGTACGTTCTGAGTTAGGTATGCTTAAGGTAGTAAGTAATATGGCTACCGCTAATAATAGATCAACTTGGGGGGGAAGTCTTAATGGTATTTCAACAACAACAGCCTCGACTTACATGAAAGTGTCTTTTTATGAGGAAGATGGCGTTACTCCAGTTCTTGATTCAAAAGGAAAACCATTAGTTGGAACTTACAATAGTCCTGGTTACTATGGTTTAGTAGGAAACTTAAGAGTACCGGTAGATCGTGCAGGTATATACGTTTATAAAATAGATGAAATTAATGATGGACTGATAATTGATCGTTCAACTAGTGACTATGTATTAACAATATTACCAAGTAAATCAGTGGATAGTAATATGGTTTTTAAACCTGAAAAACCAAATACTATTTCAGGTTATATCTACCTCAACAATAGTCATCCTGGTACTACAGGCAATTATGATCCCAATGTTGATATTCCTATTAGCGCTGCTCGAGTTTCCTTATATCGCAAACTACCTAATGGAAATTACAATTTAATTACGGATTTTGGTACAAATAGTGATGGTTTTTATAATCTGACCAACCTACCTGATGGTGAATATAAAGTTTATGCTAAACCACTTTTGGGTAGTCAAAGTAATGTTGGGTCAAATGATGTTGAGCTTGAAAACAATGATCAAGGCACAGGAGTACAGAAAAACCAATCAGTTATTGAATTAAATATCAGTGGTGGCAAGGTCTATAATACTAACACTAATTTTTGGTATAAGCTGAAACAACAAGATTATATTATTCGTGGCAGTGTTCACATAGACACAAATGATGAAGACGGTAAGAATAAGCTCAATGCACCACATGATTTCGGCCTTTTCGATGCAACCGTTTTACTTTGCCGTGACGGTAATGAAGATGATTGTATCGTTGGTGGTAAAAATTATATTGTCCATCAAATTACAGATAAAACTGGTGAATTTAAATTTACCGGCAGTGATGGTATTCGTTCTGGCGTAAATTACATGATTAAAGCTGTACGTTCAGGAACCACTCCTGTAACCAACAGTAGTGAAGAGCTTGCATCAACTTATACTGTGAAATTTGATAAGCTCGGACCACCAATAATTAAACGCTTTTTAATGCAAGGTGTTGCTGATGTTAATGTGTATCCTGTCAATGATTTAGATGGTGATGGTAAACTTAAAGGACTATCTACGCTTGAAAATGGAAATGGCAAATCTGTATTCTATTACTGGGATGGCAGTACTTATCAAGAGTGGAAAAAAGGTCTTGGAAACTTTTTTAATTCGGTTTTACTAAGAAATCTACCACAAGGAAAATACCGTATAATTCACAACACAGCTGGGAATTATATCGATATTGCAGATATGGATCCTGAAACACCTGAAGGTACCTTAGACTTTGAAGTATTAGCGGATGGAACACTTGCTAATGGTATGAGTAACGAGCAATATTTGATGCAAGCAATTCTAGCAGCTTCAAGTGTATCTGAAGGTGTATCTGGTAAAATTTACTTAGATATTACTGGATCTGGAAAAATTGGTGAGGCTGTTATACTGACCGAAGATGAATTAACTAATTATAATAAAGGTGTTTTGAGTGTAGAAGGGATTTTTACACCACGGATCTATCCAGGTTACTTTACTGGTAGTGTTGATTCAATTTTGTCAAAACCTGATTTTATTGATAATGATGTGCAAAAAAACGGAGGTTTTGCTTACACTAAAGCAAATTCAACTCGTGGTAACATATATTTGACAAATATGTTATTACAATTAAAAGGTCTTGATACCAATCAATTTGAACTAGTTGCTAATAGTAGTCAACCTAAAGAAAGCTATTTACCAGATAATATAAAAAATAATCTGGAATATATGCAAGTTACGCCTAATAATTCAGGTGCACCTAATCAATATTGGTTATTGAAACTAAAAAATAATACCCAAATCAGTGGTCAACTTTATTATGACATTGATGATAACAGTATTTTTGAAGCCGATAAAAATGATGTGCCAATTTCAGGTGTGAGAGTTGAACTATATCGAAAAGGTGTGTTTTATAGCTACACGAAAACTGATGAACAGGGTAAATATAAATTTGAAAACCTATTTGATGACACCTATACCGTTAAAGTCACTGATACAGGTTTAGATAAGAGCCGATATGAATTGAAAAGCTCATCTAATTCTGCCGACGATATCAAAATTTCCCCAACAACGCCGTCTGTTTCGGGTGGTGATTTGGACTTTATCTATAAGAAGAATGGTGATGCTGCCATTACTGGTAAGGTTGTGGTTGATATTAACAATAATGGTCGTTTAGATATTAATTTTGATAAAACTGGTGATATGGCGGTATCCGGTGTCAGGGTTAACTTATATAAAAATGCGATTGACACAAATACTGAACCTTACCGTCATGTTGAAACCAATGATAAAGGATACTATAGCTTTAGCGGTATTGATTTAAATACCACCTATATTGTGGAAGTGGTATTGCCAGAAGGTTATGGGGTTATCTCTAACGCCAATGACAATAGTAACACCAGTTTGGCACCAATTATGTTTGCCGATGTGGGGAGAACAGAGCAAAATCAATACTTTTTATTAGCGGGTAATACAAACCCTAACCCGTCAGCGGGGATTAATAGTTCGGAAGCAAAAGACAGTGGTATTTCTGGTAAAGCTGTAGTCGATGATATTAATTCGGAAAAACCTATCGCTGATATTCTTATTGGATTAATTGACGCAAATGGAAATATGGTTGCCCGTCAAAAAACCAACAGTGAAGGAGAATACCATTTTTATAACCTGATGAATGGTAAGTACAGTATTAATGTGGTTACTTCACCGGACGGTTATTCGCTGATCAGAAA
Organism: Gilliamella sp. Lep-s35; assembly: GCF_009795845.1. Classification (GTDB taxonomy): domain Bacteria; phylum Pseudomonadota; class Gammaproteobacteria; order Enterobacterales; family Orbaceae; genus Gilliamella. The sequence goes on from NZ_WTEX01000027.1 coordinate 19,101, forward strand.
CAGTAAAGGTACTGCTCAACCATTAGATACGCTATCGAACATCCAATTAACTAATAAGGGTGAACATAAAAATAACTTCTATTATAAGGAAGCTAGTGTAAATGGTATTTCGGGTAATATTTATGTTGATTTTAACGATAGTAATAATTTAAAGGATTTAAATAACTTAAATACCTATGCTCACTTACTTGACAGTAAAATAAAGGCAACTGTTGAGTTACATAAAGGATTAGATGGCAAAGGAGAGCTATTGCTGTCAAAAGAAACAGTTGATGGTGCATATCAATTTGCAAATCTGATGTTTGGCGATACAGCAGACTACTCTGTTGTGTTGAAAATGGATACCTTGCCTGACTATGACTTTAAGTTAAGTAAAGCTGGCACAAATGCAAAAGATATTATTATTCCGATTGCAAAATTACCGCAAGAAGGTTCACCGGATAACCACTATCTGGTAGTAGGTAAACAACAAATTGGAGGTCATGTCTGGATAGATATTAATGGAGATAAAGTTGAAGATAGTGATGAAGGTATTAACGACATAAATGTAACTTTAAAATATAAACCAGCCGATGCAAAGGAATATGTTACCCTGTCTCAAACTCAGACCTCAAATACAGGTGAATATCTATTTAATAAATTACCGAAAAATGGTAACTATCAGGTTGTGGTTAGTACCCCAACAGGTACGGCATTGATACCTGATAAAGAAATCACCGGTAACAGTGATGTCTATACCTATTCATCATTGCAAGATAATGAGTTAAAAAATAGCACAGCGTATAAATATATCGGTGAGATTAATGGTCATATTAGTATTGATGTGGACAATAGCCAAAATAAAACGGCTGTAGATGCTAATTTAACCGGAATTAAGCTTATTTTAACCAACAAAAATGACAATACCATCGCTAAAAAAGTGACGACAGATGATGACGGCAACTTTAGTGTGGATAATTTGCCTTTAGGTGATTGGGTCATTACCGCAGATAGTTCACAAGATGTGAATGATTGGAGTGGTTATCAATTAAGCTATACCAATAATGGTGGAATTAATACAACTGCGGTTGCCAAGGACTTATCATTAACCGTTACTCTTTCAGACAAACAGCCTAATGTTAATGGGATAGAGATTGGTTACAGTGGAAGTTCTGTGATCAAAGGTTATGTGGTGCTTGATACCGACAATAATGGTAAATATAGCACAGATGATATGGGATTAGGTGAATTAACACCAAAATTGACGTTAACTTCAGCTACTCAAGCATCCGGATTTACCGATAGAGAAATAACGATTGACAAAACAAGTGGTTATTTTGAAGTAACTGGGTTAAGCAAACATGATTATGAGTTAGTACTAGATGACAGTAATATTACTAATAAAGGTTATAAACTGGTCTTTAGTCCAAATGAAACAACGCCAGATACGGCAAGTAATACTGTAGTATTTAAGGTAAATGGTCCGAAAGACGATAGCTTCTCAAAAGATACTGTAGCTGAAGACCAAGCATTTGGTTATTCAATCAATCGTACGATATCTGGCAACGTATATCTAGATGTTGTTGGTATTGGTACAGATAAAGGTCATCAAGACTTTAATCCAGTATTGGCCGGTGCGGAAGTAAAAGCAGAAGCAATCGTCGATGGTAAAAAATTAACTCGTATCGAAAAAGCGAACAACGATGGTAGATTCACGTTACCTAACATCATTAATGGTGAGTGGTTTGTATCGGTATCACATCCAACAAGAGTTGATTTAATATACAGTTATTTTGTTGAAAAAGCGGTGTCGCCAAATAAAGAAAGTGCCGATGGTATTAGCTATAACGTAGAGGCAAGTACGGCAACTACTATTGAACTGGATTTAGGCATGAAAGGACAAAGTAGCATTAGTGGTAAGATTGTTTATGACAATGACACCAGTGGTGATCTTTCTGCTGCAGATACAGGTGTTGAAGGTTTAACTGTAGTATTGGGTAATGCAGATGATAAAACTCAAAGTTACTTAAGTGTATCGACCAATAGCCAAGGTGAATTTCATATTGCTAATTTATCGCAACATGACTATACACTAAAAGTGACAGACCCGTTGCGTAAGTTAAATGGTTATCAATTGAGCTTTAGTCCAAATGGTAAAAGCGAAATTGAGACGCTAAAAGTGAGTATGGATAAAACTGACTTAACTGAACAAAATTTTGGTTATCAAGGCAACTTAGGTATTAGTGGCCATGTTTATCAGGATATTTTAGGTAATGGTATACATGATGCGACAAACTATCCGTTATTGTCAGATGTAGAAATTACGGCAGTCAGTGTAGCAAATAGTGATATTAAATATACGGCAAAAACTGACAGTACTGGTAAGTATAGTTTTGATACTTTAGTGCAAGGTAAATGGAAAATTAGCGTGACGAAATACCCGTCAGGCTGGCAATACAGCTACGTTGACTTTGTTTCACAAAATCCAATAACCAGTAATGGTGCAGGTGAAGTCATTGTTGAAGTAACGCCTGAAGCATTGGTAAGAAGAGGTGCTGGTTATAGCATAGACTTCGGTGCGAAAGGGAGTGCACAAATCAGTGGTCGTGTTGTAATTGATATGGATACAACGGACGGAAATTCGGTGATGGATATTGACCAACCACTAGCCAATATTCCAGTTCGTTTAAAAATGACAGGTGCAACTGGCTCAGGACAAGTAGAGGTTAAAACTGATGCAAAAGGCCAATACCATTTTGATGGATTAACCGCTTATGATAAATATGAAGTAGAAGTTGATGATAATGTAAACGAATTACAAGGTTATGAAATCAGCTTCAGCCCTGACAGCCCTGCGAATAAGCGTACTGTTGTTGACGTTACTAGTGTAACGGCACAAGTTACGGATGTTGACTATGGCTATAAAGGCCAAGGTAGTTTAGCAGGAACAATTTATCGCGATTATGCAGGTAAAGGGGTTCACGCAGATTACTTTGGTACCTTAGCCGATGTAAAGGTAAGTGTAAAAAATGTAAATAACAATGCCATTGTACTGACAGCAGTTAGTGATGAAAACGGTCATTACCAAATTGAACATATGGCTGCCGGTAAGTGGCAAGTAAGTATTGCCCCACCAGCAGGCTATGATTTTAGTTATGTAGGTGAAACCCAAGGTAATACTGGTGCGTCTGTAGCTAATGGCGTTGAGATTGAACTTAACGCAACAGCAAATACCAAATCGAAAGTCAATTTTGGTGTGAAAGGTCAGGCGAGCATCAGCGGTCAGGTTGTCATTGATGTCGATCCTGATGATGGTCAAGTCATTGCCCCACAGGATATTGGTATTGATACCATCTATGATAACTATGCTGTTGAGCTTTATGTTGGTGAACATTTAGTGAATGCTACTGAGGTAAAAACCAGTGGTAGTGATGTAACTGGATTAGGTCAATACCAATTTGAAAACTTGTCACATGGCATTGATTATCAGGTTAAAGTGAAAAGCCCAAGTAACAGCTATATCAGTAGCTTTATGTTAGTTGATACGACAATTACTCCTTCAACGAATCAAACTGATAACGAAATGAGTGAGACGTATCAATTTGCTCAGCCAACGGATAAAGTTGAAGGGGTAAGTTTTGCATGGAAAGGTAATGCTAGTATCAGCGGTAAGATTTACTTAGATAAAGATGATGATGGCATTTACACTGCAGAAACAGACTCTAGTATTAATGAGGTAGTGACTGTAACGTTAACCAATGAAGCGAATCCTGATATTCAAGTTACTCGCACAATTAAGGCCGGTGAAGTCAGCTATGAGGTTGCCAATATTATCCCTGGTAAGTGGAATATTGTTGTCAGTGGCATACCGACTACCCTAATGGCAAGTTTTGACCCTGATGATGCCCACCATGATGCTAATGGCTCGTTAAAAACACCACAAACCGTGGATATGGCAATCGTGGATGTGGTAGGTAATTTAACTGACCAAAACTTTGGTTATATCAATGGAGGTATTATCGAAGGTAAGTTAGTTCAAGACAGTGCCGGCACTGGTTTGACGGGGCTAGCTAACCACCCAGGATTATCAGGGGTAAATGTCTACCTGCTAGACAGTAATAAAAAACATGTTATGGATAAAACAGGCAAACCAATGTTATCAACAACGGATAATAAAGGTAAGTTCAGCTTCCGTAACTTAGCGGTAGGAAGTCATGATGGTAACAGCATTACCCATAATATTCGGGTTCTTTACGGTGAATACAATGATGGGGTTGTTAGTTCAAATAGCAACAGTCCATTGTATGAGAAAGTACCTTTCTTTGAAAAATATACTGATATCAAAGGTAATGCCATTGAGCATGATCAAATAGATATATCTGCCCCGCCGTCATCAGTGACGTATAACGGTATGGGTGGTGCGCATACGATACCAGTAGCATTAAAAGATATGTCGATTACTTTTGCGAGTGCTGAGGTAAATGATATGGCGTTGGGTTACCGTGCAGCAGATGCGGATATTACTATCATCAAAACAGCGTTAAAAGATAACGTGGTGGTGGGTGATATTGTACCGTATACCCTTAAAGTCATTAACAATAAAGCACAAACAGCAAATATCAAAATTAAAGATATTTTACCGGCTGGCTTTAAATTTGTTAAGGGTTCATCACGAATTAATGGTAAGAAAGTGATGGATCCGAAAGGTGGCAGAACGGTGACGTATGAAAAGGTAAGTTTATCGGGTAATGGTGAAATGGTCATTAGTTACATGTTAGTTGTAGGCTCAGGTGTTACTCAAGGCGAGTATACCAATACGGCTATGGCGCTAAATACATTAACTGGTAAGGTGGTGTCAAATATAGCACAAGCAACAGTGACAGTGACGTCAGATCCATTATTTGATGACGCTTTAATTTTCGGAAAAGTGTTTGTTGACAGAAATGGTAATGGTGTGCAGGATGAAGGTGAAGAAGGCCTTGGTGGCGTGAAATTAATCACGGTACGCGGAGAAATTATCACAACTGATGCACATGGTCGTTACCATTTAGTTGGCGTATCTGGCGGTCGTTGGGAGCGTGGCGGTAACTTTGTTATCAAACTTGACCCAAGAAGCTTACCGAAGGAATACCGTGTTAGTGGACGTAATCCTAAAGTAGTAAGGGTATCACCAGGCTTACCAAGTAAAGTCGACTTTGGTGTGATAGAAGTCCAGCCATAATTATTTAACCTAGATAAAAAACAGACAAGGATGTCTGTCATTGAAATATGGAATGGCAACACATTTTCAAACAAAAAAATTAAGGGGTAAGTGTTTTTTTAAATTCAACGGGAGGTAAGTAGCCTAACGAAGAATGTAATCGTTTATGATTATATCAATAAGCATAAGCCGGAAAAGCGCGTTTTAACTCAGCCGCTTAGTTGAAACGTTGGCCTTTTACAAATTCCGTTTTAATTGTTTTAAATGTCGCTTCCGCTACCCTTTGTCATTAGGTTAAATCCGCAACAACAATTTGTTCTTTATCACCTACATCAAATTGTCGTTGCAGGTGATTTTTGTCAAAAAGTTTCAGGAACGCACTACGTTTATGTAAAAAAATCACACTTAAGTTATAAAAAGCTAGCCAAGCAATAAAAAACAGCAGCCCCACATTAAGTGGGGCCATTTATTGGTTTATTTTGCCGGTTATTTTGTAAAAAATATTCCGGAGTCTATACCGTTAAACCGAATAAAGCGATTTCAAGCAAAACGCCTTATGCGTTTTTAGCGAATTATCTTAACCATGAAATGTAACAACGTGGTGTTTTCCTGCAAAAAATAAACAAAATAATTTATACAGCAAAAAACGATAAAAACAGATTATTTAAATAATATCGTTAAAAAATATTGTTTCAATAAAAAAATAACGTATTTTAAATAAGCAAATACATTTATTTTCGATTTCTTAACAGTTCTATAGTGGGGATGTTGTTGGTGATATTGATTAATCATAATGTTAATTATTATTTTGTTTTATTTCATGGCGTGAGCAAATTATGTTAGATATGCCACTAGCTAACTGGCGCACCATTACCGCCAACTCATCCATGCCGCTATATGCGGTGCTTTCTAACGTCAGTGATGCGCAAGCGGTTAAAAATTATTATATTGCCGATGGCTCGCAAACGCCTTATGGGCTTTATACTGGCACCCCTTACGAGCACTGATTTTCAGTGATGCCAATGCTTGTTAGGCTTGATGAGCACAGCCCTTTTTTAGATTGGGTAAACAACACCGAGTACAAAGACTGGGGTTGGCTGGCGCGCTCTCATTTACCCTTTGAAGACATCTGCGCGCATTTACGCAGCTTAACTCAAGCCATTATGCCCGATGGCGAAACAGTATTTTTTCGCTATTGGGATGGTGAGTACCTGTCAATTATGCTCGATTATTTTACCGATAGTTGGCAAGACGTGCTTCCTGCCTTTGCTTTTTATTGGATTAATCACCAATCGCACGTGGTGCATGTGCCGTTTGAACAAGCTGTGCAAACATCGCCTTGGTGGCAGGTGCCACAGCCACTGATTGACACCATAGTACAAACTACACTGACACCTTTAATCAGTAATATGTTGTTATGGTTAAAAGAAAATAATTTACCCCTGTATGATGCCTTTCCAGAGTCATTAATCAAACAAAAAATTATGCATTTAGCCACTAAGTACAAATCAAAAACAGCAGACAAGCAAATGACACAGCAATTAGTTGTAGCATTACAACAAGAGTTGCAATTAGCAACTGTAACTACTCCCCAAAATAGCACAACAAAAAAGTAGAAAATTCTCTATGATAAAAGTAAAAGAGGATTTAAACATGAAAAAAATGACTGAACATCAAATCATCGCTATTTTAAAAGAAGCTGAAGCGGGTATTCCCGTTAAAGAGCTTTGCCGTAAATATGGCATGGGCAACTCGACTTTTTATAAGTGGCGAGAAAAATATGGCGGAATGGAAAGCTCAGATATCAAACGCTAAAAAGAGCTTGAGGCAGAAAAGCGCAAACTTAAACAGATGTTTGCTGAGTTAAGTTTAAAATCCCAACTTCAGGAAGAAATTATAAAAAAGCTGTAATGCCCACGCAGGAACGTAAAACGTGGGCGGAAAAGCGACAAGCAACACATTCAATTACAATTGCAATGAGTTGCGCAATAATGGGACTAAGTCGCAGTGCTTATTATTATCAACCTAAGTTACCGGATGACTCGATGATTATTGCGATATTGAGCGATATCGCAGAAAGACATTTACGTTGGGGTTTTCCTAAATGTTTTCATCGCATTAGAAAGCTCGGTTATCAATGGAATCATAAACGGGTGTATTGTGAGTTGAAACTTAATCTCAGGGTAAAGCGTAAAAAACGTATCCCCCCACGAACACCAGAAAAGCTATTGGCTCCTAATAAACAAGTGAATGTTGGTCAATGGATTTTATGAGTGACAGTAGTTGTAATCAACGTCGCTTTAGGACATTCAATGTCATCGATGACTTTAATCGTGAGGCGTTAGGCATTGATATTGCAGTCAGTTTACCTGTAGGTAGAATCATTCGTTATCTGGATAAACTGGCCGAATATCATGGGTATCCATTAAAAATACGGGTCGATAATGGACCGGAATTTACTGGAAAAACGTTTACTAATTGGGCAAAATCACATGGTATTACTATTGATTATATTGAGCCTGGTAGCCCATATCAAAACGGCTATATTGAACGATTTAACCGGACTTATCGAACCGAGGTGTTAGATTTATATCTTTTTAACAACCTAGAGCAAGCAAGGAGAATGACTGAAGAATGGCTAACCATTTATAATACCGAAAGACCGCATGAGGCACTAAATAATATGACGCCGATTGAGTATAAAACACTAAAACAAGCAGCTTAATTTTCTACATGAGTTGTGTACTAAGTTTGGAGTATTTACATTATTATTTTCTCAGCATTGAATAATAGAAAGTAAAAAATTATTTTAGTTCATAAAGCCTAACCCAAAGTCGCTTATTCTTAAAGTCAATCTTTACTATATTTTTACTAAGAAAATCATGTCCTACTATACCATCCGATTGAAATTCATCTGGAATAGAATCTAGAATAACAGCCTCAATGTTATCATTAATAATATTATTAAAATTAATAGATACAAATTTATCATCGCTTTCATCATTATTAATTATAGTTGTTTTTGGTGAAAGTGATTGCTCTTTTAAAATTGAAGTAGTGGCAGCACTATCTAAGATCATATTATAATTTTTTATACCATCAGACATATTTATCACCAAACCTTCGCTATTAACTTGAAAGGGAGCTGAAATCCATTTTTCATCTAAATCATTAGAAATATCCTCGTAATCAGATATTGTTATTTTACTTTCAGGGTAATTAATAGTTAATACATAATCCTTAAAAAGACCTAATCCAATAACGGGATTATCTAAACCTTTATTCTCTTTGTTAACATCTGTATCATCGTTTAAATAATTGAATCCCCAATATTTATATTCTGCAACAGAAACTTTTTTAAAATTGAATGAATTTATACATAAATTTTCAATAATATATGATCGAGACTCTATGATATTACCAGATAGATCTATATATCTTATTTTTTTCGATTGCTCTGATTTATTCGGTATTTTATTAATTAAATCTATTGGTAAATATAAGGCTTCTTTTGCTCCTGTATCAAATGTTAATAAAATTTTTTCGTCTTCAATATTCATTGGTATATGTGCTAAATTATATTTAGCATCAAAAACAAGATCCCAAATTATTTCTAAACTTTGAACATAATTACTTGTTAATAATATAATAAAAAAAATTGATATTTTCTTCATAAAAATTAATTCCTTTTCTTTAAAATAAAAACAGTAAAGATTTAAATAATTTAATCTTATTTAATCTCAATTAAGTGTATCAGAAATGATTGAACCTTGATCAAGTATAACTACTCTATCTGCCATTTTTATGGTTTCAGGCCTATGCGCAACAACAATTTTTGAAAAATGATAACCGAGCATCGAAGTATTGACAGCGTTCTCATTTGTGACATCTAAATGGCTAGTTGCTTCATCTAATGCTAGAATTGTAGGTTCTCTATAAAGTGCTCTAGCTAATAATATTCTTTGCTTCTGTCCACCAGATAATCCAGAGCCTATGTCACCAATTATTGTATTATATTTCATTGGCATTTTAATTATTTCATCATGAATAACAGCTTTTAAAGCACAAAACTTTATTTTTTCTTGATTAGGTTCTGAATCAAAAAAACAAATATTATCTGCTATTGTACCTGCAAATAACTGATCATCTTGCATAATAGTTCCAAATAATTTTCTATACTTATTAATATCTAAATCAGAAAGAAGTGTGTTACCAATAAAAATTTGTCCTTCATAAGGCTCTAAAAGTCTTAAAATTAATTTCAAAAGTGTTGTTTTGCCACATCCAGACACTCCTGTTATAGCTATACACTGCCCCATGGGTATTGTTAAGTTTATATTCTTTAGAATATCAGGTTCATGTTCTGAATAGCGAAAAGATACATTTACAAGCTTAATAGTAAAATCTGAAATTACTTTCGTATCAACAATTTGGTCTATTTTTTGATAGTTTTCTTTAGAGCTAAAAACAATATCCGCTAAACGTTCTACATGAAGTTTTAACATTGATATTTCACATATTTTATCTATTAAAGATACAATTTTATCTGATAGTTGTTCTTTATAACTCATAAACGCAAAAAGCATACCAATTGAAAATAAATTATCTAAGATTAATGAGGCAGCGATCCAAATAACTATAATTTTGTCTAAACTAAAAATTAGAGTATTAGCAAGCTGGTGTAAATACCCCAAACTTAGTACAAAACCCACATAGAAAATCACGCTGCCTGTTTTTGTGTTTTAAATTCAATCGGCGTCATATTATTTAGTGCCTCATGCGGTCTTTCGGTATTATA
>NZ_WTEX01000028.1 GCF_009795845.1 Gilliamella sp. Lep-s35
GCTAATTCTAAAAGTCCTAATTTAGGTTTAATGATTTTGGCAGTTTGATTCATTTCTGACTCTCCTTTTGTGTTATAAAATAACTAAAATGTCAGATTGAGTGAAGACTATTACAATTTTTTTTATAACTAAGTTTGAGCTACTACATATGAATCTACATTATTGTTGGGCTTTCTTCTAGTATATCTGACCAGTTAGCGATTAGTTTAGCTAATGTTTTGATGCCTTGTTCAATTTTTTCTTCTGGTACTGTGACAAAAGCAAGTCGCATGCAATTAGTTCGAATAGCATTAGCAAAAAAGGTTTCGCCCGGAACAAAAGCCACTTTATGTTGGATTGCTTCGCTAAGTAGTTCTGTGGCATTGATATTTTGGGGCAATTCAATCCAAATAAACATACCTCCTTCGGGGTTATTCCAAGTGACTGTGCTTGGCATGTATTTTTGTAATGCATTTAACATTGCTTGGCAACGTTGAGCATATAATTCACGAATAGTTGGTATATGTTTATCAAGAAAGCCATCTTTTATTACATGGTAAGCAATACGTTGAGTTAGGCTTGGAGTGTGTAGATCGGCTGCTTGTTTTAGTTGTACTAATTTGTTGATTAGTTTTTCATTGGCAACGATATATCCAAGGCGTAGTCCTGGGGCTAAAATTTTTGAGAAAGAGCCTAAATAAATAGTGTTTTCTGGCGCTAATGTATATAAGCTTGGTAAACGATGTCCTTGATAATCTAATTCTCCATAAGGATCGTCTTCGACCAATGCAAGGTTATTGCGGATTGCTTTTTCTGCTAATTGTTGGCGTCGAGCTAATGGTAAACGGCGTCCTGTAGGGTTTTGGAAGTTAGGAATTACATACATAAAATTGGCATCGGCTGCCGTTTTGTTGTCAAGTTTTTCAGGAATAATACCCTGTTCATCACTTTCTAGCGAAATATATTCAGGTTCATATTGAGTGAATGACTGTAATCCACCTAAATAGGTTGGGGTTTCAACTAGGATTTTGCTTCCTTTGTCTATCAATGCTTTACCAATAAGATCTAAAGCTTGTTGGGAACCAGTGACTATCAAAATTTGGTTAGGTTTTATGTTGGTGTTATCACGCTTAGATAAATATTCAGCTAACCATATGCGTAGTGGAGCATAACCTTCGGTTGGTCCATATTGTAAAGAGCCATTCATTTCGTCAGCAGTAATAATATGGTTAAAGGCATCTTTTATTTCTTGGACTGGAAAGGTATTTGGCGAAGGTAAGCCACCAGCAAATGAAATGACATCAGGCTGTTCGGTAATTTTTAAAATTTCACGAATAGCAGAGCTTTTCAATGCGATAGCTCGGTTAGATAGTTTCCACAACATAAATACACACCTTAATTTTGTTTATAATTAGTTTTATTAGTTAATTATTGTACCTTTACGAATATGCTAGGAATGATTTAGATATCAACAATATCGCAGTTACAATATTATTTTTTTCTTTACTATAATATGGCATATTTAATTTGTCATTAAAACAAATTAAACAATTTAGCCGTATTTTAATTGTTTAATATAATAAGTTTGTATTGATATAAAAAAACAGGACAATCGTCCTGTTTTTGATGTTTGAGTTATTTTATTCGAGCGCCTTGCCTTTGGTTTCAGGTATTAAAAAGACAAATGCAGCAGCTGATAATAAATAAGCAGCAGATAGTAAAGCTAATGCATAGCTAATTGAGTAGAATATGGCCAAATAGGCAATAAGCACTTGTGATACGCCAGCGAGTCCTCGACCAACATTAAAAATGATATTTTCAGCACTTGAGCGTGCATCTGTTGGATAATGCTCAGCAAGTAACGCACCATATCCGCCCATCATGCCATTGACAAAAAAGCCAATCACCGAGCCAAATATGATGAGTATAACCATATCTGTTTGTTGAAAGTAGAACCAAATTGAAACGGCCGAGACAAATAAAAATAGAATGTAAGAAGGGCGACGACCAAATTTGTCGCATAACCAACCAAAAATTAAGATCCCTAATGACATGCCAATAGTGGTTGAAATGGTCCAAAACATGGTGTTTTTAAATGGTAATTTGAGTTCGGTTGCAATCATGCTCGGCATCCAAACCATAAGTCCATAAAAGCCAAAGTTTTGTACCGCACAAGCAATGGTTAATCCTATTGTTGTTGCTATTGTTCGAGGGTCTTTAAATAATTTGCCAATGGCAATTTTATTTTTGTTTTGATTTTTAAGGTTTTGCCAAATTTCAGGTTCTTTTAGACCTTTACGAGTCCATGCAACAAATAGTGCTGGCAATACGCCCACAGCAAAAACCCAACGCCAACCATAAGTTTCACCAACAAAATTGACTGTTAGTGCGGCTAAAATGATCCCGACTTGAAAGCCTAGTGCAACAATTGATGTTGCTCTTGATCGTTTGTTTTTAGGCCAACTTTCAGAAACCAGTGTCATGCCGATACCAAATTCACCACCAAGACCAAGTCCACTCAAAAAGCGAAATATTAAAAAGCACTCATAGTTGGGTGAAATAGCGCATAGTCCAGTGAAAAAGGAAAATATTAAAATCGTCCATGAAAAGACTCTAACTCGACCATATTTATCAGCAAGTACACCAAATAAAATGCCACCTAATACTGCGCCAAGTAGGGTTACTGATGTTAAGGTTCCTAAATCTGCTTTAGTTAGGTTAAAGCTTGTCGAAATCAGGCTAAAACAAACACCTAAAATCATCATATCCATGCCATCAAGTGCATAACCAACGGTGGAAGCAAAAAGTGTTTTCTTTTGGTATGGCGTTGTTTGTTCACTTTCGCTTTTAGTTTGCTGGGCTGTGTTTGCTTCAGTTTTCATGTATACCTCTAGTTTTTAAAATTAGATAGTTACTTAAAATTTGCATTTTATAATGTTTAATTTGTGATTAAACGGCAGGTAAATAAAAGCGGGGGAAAGTATATACTTAAAACTCATAAAAAGCCAAACTTAAAGCTTAAAAGGCTGTTTTACCGCCGATTTTATTATCGGCGGGATGTTATGTCATTCTTCTGCAAAATACCAGTAGCCTTTGTTGACAAGCTCAAGCATTATTTGAAGCGTGTTTTTATCTTGTAACTGCTTGTAATACAATGTTTCAGTTTCACAAAGTAGATCTATGACCTGTATTGGTAAGCTAATTTTTTCGCCATGAATGTAGCCAAAATCACCTATTTTAAGAATGCGAATGCTAAGTACTCGGCGTAGCTTTAAACCATTTTTTAGTAGTGATTCAAATTCATTATATTCGTATGGCGGTTCAACAGGCACAATATCTAATTCGTGCATTGGTTGTGTAATGTGTTTGCCAAACCAATCGTTAAATAATTGCGGTGTTTTGATTAATTCGATAATTTGATCCTGTAGTTTTGTTAGTTCATAAGGTTGAACACGGTGTGGATCGTTAGGTAGTTTTAAATTCGGGTCTTGATAATAAATACCGTTAGGTAAGTTATCGATAACATAATCGGCAAAGCTGCTAAGTAGTTCTTGCGATGTTTGTGTCATAAAACCAACAGAATAGCTGAGTGATTCGCCTATAGATATGCCATTATGAGGGCAACCTATTGGAATGTATAAAATGTCGCCTGCTGTTAGCTCTTCATCAATGATAGGTTGATATTCTTCAACATGTAATAATGCTTTGTGTGCATTAAATTGTTTATAATTTGGGTTGCGATCACCTACTTGCCAACGTCTGCTCCCCATGCCTTGAATAATAAATACATCATAATTATCAATATGAGGTCCAACTCCAGCCCCGTGTGTTGCATAAGAAATCATTAAATCATCAAATTGCCATTGTGGTATGCATTTGAATGGTTCAACTAATGTGGCTGCTTGTTCGTGCCAGTGATCAACCGCTTGAACAAGTAAACTCCAATGATCTTCACCTAAGTTATCATATTCAGCAAATGGCCCATATTTTGCATCCCAAACGCCATTTTTATTGGAGACAATTCGGCTATCAATTTCTTCTTCCATTGCTAGCCCTGCAAGTTCATCTGGTGTAATGGGATCAATAAAGTTAGCAAATGCTTTGCGTAAGATTACTGGTTTTTTTTGCCAATAATTTGTTAAAAAATCATTCCAATCAATGGTTAATTTATAATTCATTTAATTTTCCTTGCAGATTGAATAATTGACAAAAGTTAGTTGTGGTTTTTTGGGCTATTTCTTCTAATGAGACGCCTTTTAAAGCTGATAAATATTGTGCCACTTCACGAACATACGCTGGTTGGTTTTCTTTCCCTCTGTATGGTACTGGTGCAAGGTAAGGGGAATCTGTTTCGACCAAAATACGATCAAGCGGTACATATTTGGCAACATCGCGCAGAGCTTCGGCATTTTTAAAGGTGATGATTCCTGAAAATGAGATATAAAAGCCGATGTCTAAGAGTTGTTTGGCTGTTTCGATATCTTCAGTAAAACAGTGTAAAACGCCAGAATGAACGTGCTCGTCTTTTAATATTCTTAATGTGTCTTGTTTGGCGTTACGGGTATGGACAATAATTGGTTTATTTAATTTGCGACCTAATCGAATATGCTCTTTAAAATTTTCTTGTTGCTGTTCTAAATTATCTTGTTGATAATAGTAATCAAGACCTGTTTCGCCTAGCGCTATAACGTTATCTTCTTGCGCTAAATTTTGAAAACGATCGGCATCATATTTTTCATCGTCTAAATTAAGAGGATGAATCCCACATGAAAAAGAGCATTGATCTGTATAAGGGGTAAGTTGATGTTTCATCGATTCATAGCCCGATAATGTTGTTGCTACACTTAAGCAATGTTTAACATCGTTGTTTGTTGCTTCTTGTAAAACATCTTTAATGGATTTAGTGCTAAAGTCTAAACTATCTAAATGACAGTGAGAGTCAATTAAAAACATAGAAATCTCTTTTTATTTATTTGAGTGTTGTTCAAAATCACGAACAGGCTTTATGGTTGACCATGAACGGCAAGCAGGGCATAGCCAGTAGATTGAGTTGACTGTAAATCCACATTTTTGGCATCGATAATTGGGTACGGTTTTTATTTGCTCACCCACCATGTTTCTTAAAAGTAAAAGGCTTTCTTTGGCTTTGCCTTGTTCTGCATCAGCAACATGATAGTTCATTAATCGATAAAATCCTTTTAAATTAGGATGTTTTAGTAACTCACGGTACAGGTAATGTTGTGCAGCATCTAAACCTTTCTGTTTTTCAATAAGATCGGCAAGCATTAATTCAGCTACGCTACCGCTATCTTGTTCGACACATAATTGTAAAAATTGTTGGAATTGTTGTTGATTATTTAGTTTTAAATAGCACTCTTTTAATAAAGGCAGTGCTTCGCCAACAAATGCTTTGTCTTGTTGTAATATTTGTTGAAATGATTCGATTGCTTGCTCTATTTTGTTTTGAGCCATAAGAACTCGACCCAACATGAGTGAAGTGCGAGCACACGTTGAATCTGCTGTTGCTGATTTTTGTAATAAATTATTTGCTTTATCCAGTTCATTATTAGTAATAGCTTGTGAGGCTAATTCACAATAAAATTGTGCAATATCGATTTTGTATTTTTCATTACCAAGTTTGACTAGTTTTGTTGCTGCGTTAATAGCATTTGTCCATTCACTGGTTGATTGATATATAATGATAAGTTGTTGCAAAGCATGCTGTTGAAAGTCTTCTTCATCGATTAATTGTAAAAACATCTCTTCAGCACGGTCGTAAAGACCTGCAACCATATAGTCTCGGCCTAACTGTTGAATGGCTAATAGTTGTTGTTCAAAGGTTAATGATGCGCTTTCTAACAATGCTTGGTGAATACGTATTGCTCTGTCAACTTCGCCTCGAGAGCGAAATAAGTTACCTAATGTTAAGTGAGCTTCAAGTGTGCCATCATCTTCTTTTAATAGGTCTAAAAAAAGATCAACGGCTTTATCTTTTTGGTTAGATAAAAGAAAGTTCAAACCATCTACATATTCACGAGATAGCCGATTAGATTCATTTAAATATTTTTGTTTTGCATTTCTGTTACCCATATACCAACCATATCCAGCGGCGATAGGAAGTAACAGAAATAACAGCTCAAACATAATAACCTATCTTAATTGGTTTTAGTTAAGGTTGTTTGTTGATGATTTGCTACACCTTCATCGTATTTTTTTTGTAATTTGTTCAATTTACGTTTTGTTGATGAGTGTTGGAATTTAGCTCTTAAAAAGAAAATGCCCGTTAATACCCAACCAATAATAAAGCCTGAACCAAATAAAATGGCTAATAATACCGATAGGCGGATTTCAGTTTTTGCAACTAAATAATTAAATATTACAAGTTGATCATTTGCTGAACCTATCGCTATTGAGATAGCAAAAACGATAATTATCAATAAAATTGATATAACAAATTTCATAATGTTGACCTTTTTGTTTTAGTTAAATATTTTTATTATATTTGTCTGTTATAAATGAAACTTCTTTCATTTTCATTTAATAGCTATTTGTCTACTATATGCCATTTTTTAGCATAAAAATAGCATATTAATGAAATTATCCAAGCAATTAATATGCTTGTTATTAGATCAATAGGCCTGTGCATTCCTAGCAATAATCGACTAATTTCAATTAATATTGACCAAATAATGGCGCTTGTTATTATTATATAATGTTGTTTGAATTTTAGTAACATTAAAGCTAAAAATGCCCAAGTTACGGCAAATAAAGTATGACCAGAAGGAAAGGAATATCCAGTTTCATGTTGCCAATGTTTAGATAACCAACTTGGAATAGTTGTTGAATTATTTAATAATTGATAGATAATTTCTTTTTTTTCTAAATCTGTTAGTGAATAAAACTGTTGGTCAGTAATATTAAATTCGTCTGCCATCCAAAGTACATAAGGTCTTGATTCTGTTGTTTGTGATTTTAAAAGGCTTTTAATTATTTGCCCACTTAATATTGCACTAACAAGTAGCAGCCATAATAAGATAATTTTCGTTTTGTTGGGTAATAACAAATAAAACACTAAAAATAAAATTGCCGATGTTATTATTGCCCAAGGAAAACTTGCTGTTTCGGTTACTAAGAATAAATATTTAGATGTATTATTTAATGATGTTGGCTGCCAATGCCAATTTATGGCTATAATAACTAAAGGCACAACTAAGAAAATAGCTAGTATAGCTATTGTTTTTTTTATTACTAACCCCATTTATAAGCTCAATTAAGTACATATTACTTAATATTTTAACATAGAATATAATTTTATTTTTATAAAATATTATCTATGTTTTATTTAAAACGGAGAAAATAATGCAATTAAAACGTGTTGCACAAGCAAAACTGCCAACGCCATGGGGATGTTTTACTATTGTTGGATTTGAAGAAATTGCAACAAAAAAAGATCATGTCGCATTAGTATTTGGTGATATATCTAGCGATACACCAATTCTTACAAGAATTCATTCTGAATGTTTAACGGGTGATGCGCTTTTTAGTTTACGCTGTGATTGTGGATTTCAGTTAGAAGCTGCCTTAAAACAAATTACAAAAGAAGGTAAAGGGATTTTAATTTATCACCGTCAAGAAGGTCGTAATATTGGTTTATTGAATAAAATTAAAGCTTATGCATTACAAGATCAAGGATTAGATACAGTTGAAGCTAATGAACAATTAGGTTTTGCAGCCGATGAACGCGATTTTACTTTATGTGCTGATATGCTTAATTTATTAGGGGTGTCTCAAATCCGTTTATTAACCAATAATCCAGAAAAAATAAGAGTACTTGAAAACGCAGGTATCAAAATTACGCAACGAGAGCCACTGGAAGTCGGTGAAAATCCAAATAATGAACATTATTTAGAAACAAAAGCGAATAAACTGGGACATTTGCTTCATTTACATCATTGTAATTGTAAGCATTAAGTGATGTGTTAAATTATGAAAAATTTATTTATAATTTAAATTATTTGAAATAATTAATCATGTTGGAAAATCTCAAAATAAAGCTATTTTGAGATTTTTTATCACTATTTTTTATCACTACGTAGCACACCACCATTAGCGATCTGATCTTTTGATATTTCATGCATGATAATTTGTACTGCTTCAGGTTTGCAGTTAAGCGTTTCGACAATTGCATCTGTTACGCGTTTTGCCATTTCTCTTTTTTGCTCTATAGTGCGACCTTCTAAAAAGTCTATGACGACGTTTGGCATAGATACCTCCTAGTGATTAATTTGGGCTAGCTGTTCATCAGTCAATGCGATTTCATCGTTATGACATACACTAATACCTGATTTTATAATTTGTTCGGCAATGGTTTTGGCTTCATCTAATGAATGCATTTTATAAGTACCACATTGATATTCGTTTAATTCGGGAATTTGATTTTGTGATTTGACATTTAATACATCATGCATTGATTTTAACCATGCATCGACTATTAACACTTCGTTTGGCTTGCCAATTAAGCTCATGTAAAAACCTGTACGGCATCCCATAGGTGAAATATCAATTATTTCAACTTTGTCGCTGTTTAGATGATCGCGCATAAAGCCAGCAAATAAGTGCTCTAAGGTATGAATTCCTTTTTCAGGTAGATTAGCTTTGTTTGGAATAGTAAAGCGTAGATCAAACACAGTAATGTCGTCTCCTTTTGGTGTTGCCATAGTTTTTGCAATTCGCACAAAGGGTGCTTTCATTTTGGTATGATCAACTTTAAAACTATCGAGTAAAGGCATAATGTCCTCCTTATTTTTTTGATACTTGTTATTGTAATCAATCAACTAACAAGTACCAATAGATTTTATCTTTTTATTGAGCAAGTAAATTTAGCATTTCTTGTTCGCCAATAACTTTAATCCCCAATTCTTGGGCTTTATCAAGTTTAGAGCCGGCGGCTTCACCTGCAATGACTAGGTCGGTATTTTTTGATACACTTCCTGTTACTTTAGCACCTAATTGTTTTAATTTATTTTTGGCTTCATCTCGTGTTAAAACTGATAGAGTGCCAGTTAATACTACTTTTTTACCAAAAAAAGGTGAGTTAGTATCAACTGATTGTATTTGCGGATTAACATCTTGCCAGTGAATACCAATTTCATTGCTGGTTAGTTGTTCAATGATATGGCGATTATGAGGCTCTTGAAAAAAATCGATAATACTTTCTGCAATGACAGCACCGATATCTTTTACTGTTTGTAATTGCTCAAGTGAGGTGTTTTCAATTGCTGATAAGTTACCTAATTGGTTAACTAGATTTTCGGCAGTAACTTCGCCGACATTTGGAATGCCAAGAGCAAATATAAATCGGCTTAATGTTGTATTTTTAGATGTCTCTAGTGCATTTAATAAATTATTGGCAGATTTTTCCCCAATTTTATCTAAGCTACATAGCATTGGTAGATTTAGTTTATATAAATCTACTGGTGTTTTGACATAGTCTTTATCAACCAGTTGTTCAATGATTTTATCACCCATACCTTCTACATTCATTGCTTTGCGTGAAACAAAATGTTTTAAAGCTTCTTTTCGTTGTGCAGGACAAATTAGTCCACCTGCACAGCGTGATATAGCTTGACCTTCATCTCGAACGATTAGCGATCCACAAATAGGGCAGTGTGTTGGAAATACGATCTCTTTTGTATCTTTAGGTCTTTTATCCAATATTACGGCTACAATTTTGGGAATAACATCACCAGCTCGACGTATTGTAACGTAATCGCCTTCACGCACGCCTAGTCGGGCTATTTCATCACTGTTATGTAATGTGGCATTGCTAACAATAACCCCCGCAACTGAAACAGGTTCTAATCTTGCAACTGGTGTAATAGCACCTGTTCGCCCAACTTGAAAGTCTACTTTGTTTAATTGTGTAATTTGCTCTTGAGCAGGAAACTTAAATGCGGTAGCCCATCTTGGTGCTCGTGCAACAAAGCCAAGTTTGTTTTGCTGTTCAATGTTATTAACTTTTATTACTACGCCATCGATATCAAAGCCTAACGACATGCGTTGTTCGCCAATTTTTGTAAAGTAGTCTAAGGCAGCTTGTACACCTTGATGTTTTTCCACCTTATTACTAACGGGTAAGCCCCAAGCTTTGAATTGCATTAAACGCTCGTAATGTGTATTAGGTAATGTAGCACCTTCAACTATACCCACACCGTAACAAAAGAATGTTAATGGTCGTTTTGCTGTAATTTTAGGATCTAATTGTCTTAATGAACCAGCTGCAGCATTACGGGGGTTGGCAAAGATCTTTTCGTCATGCTTTAGAGCATTAGCGTTAAGTTTGTCGAAGCCTTTATGTGTTATAAATACTTCCCCTCGAACTTCTAATCTAGAAGGGATGTTATCGCCTCTTAGAACTAGTGGAATTGTTTTGATGGTTTTTACATTGGCTGTTATATCTTCCCCAGTTGTGCCATCACCTCGAGTTGCTGCTTGTACAAAGCGACCATTTTCGTAAAGTAAACTGACGGCAAGGCCATCAAGTTTTAGCTCACAGCAATATTCCACCTGCTCAGTGTCATTTAGGTGAAGGCGATCTTTTACTCGTTTATTAAACGCAATAAAGCTTGTATTATCAAAAACATTATCGAGTGATAACATAGGCATTTCATGCTGGATTGATGCAAATTGTGCTAATGGAAAACCGCCAACTCGTTGAGTTGGTGAGTCGGGCGTAATAAGATCTGGATATTGTTGCTCTAATGTTTGCAGTTGTTTTATTAATTTGTCATATTCAGCATCGGGAATTTCTGGCGTATCAAGTACATAATAGCAGTAGTCATGATGCCTAATTTGGTTTCGTAATGAAGTTAATTGTTCTGTTATATCTTTAATCGATTCAGGTAAATTTGTTGTATTTTCGGTTTTATTCGATAGTGACATGATAATAGGCTCTTAAATTAAAACGTCGGTTTTGGAAATATTATTACAATTGCATTAATCTAATGGTAGGTAATGCATAACTAAATTAAATCATTTAAATAAAATAAGTTATAACAATATGTATTTATAACCACCAACTTAAGTTGGTGGGGTGCTAAAGATTTATTGAAAATAGGGTAATTAAATTTCGTTACAGGCTTTTTTTATGCGGTTTTTATAACTGTCAATTTTTTGTGGTGTTAGCATATGATGTTCATCATCTAATACCACCCCGTTGACATCATCAGCTATGCGTTGTGCTGTTTGTAACATTAATTTGAAGTTTTGTTGATTGTTCCCCTCAGTTGGCGCAACCATAAAAATTGATACACCAGGAGTTGTAAATTCATGCATAGTTTCAGGATCCAAATACCCCGGTGTGATCATATTGGCTAAACTAAATAATGTTGGACCATTACCAGCCGGATCTACATGTCGGTGGAAAATTTGCATATCACCAAACTGAAAACCCGATTGCATAATACTAGCAAGTAGCACATCGCCTTGTAATAATTTTCCATTGAGGCCAGTGACATTAAGAATAATAATTTCAGTTGCAGATTGTTGTTTGTTGTCAGTATTTAGTTTTTTAGGTTTTTCATTAACCGATATTTCACTATTACTTTTAACTTGTTTTTCCTTTACGGGTTGGGTTAAATTAAGTTGTTTTTCGTCTAATTTTTCATCATCAAAAAAATCTCGGTTAATGTCAATAACTGATTCTTTTGTCGTTTCAGTATTAATGTCTTGTTGGCTATCGTTATCAACAAATAAATCATCTTGTTGAGGTGTTTTTTGTTGCTCTTTTTTGACTTCATTTATAATTGTATTATTTTCAACTTGGTCATTATTTTTTGATGTTTTAAGTAAAATTACATCATCTTCTTCCATAGACATAGAAAAATTTTGATGTTGTTGAGTGTTTTGTTCAAACTTCCTTTTATTATTTGAACTAAAAAGCGAAGAACGTTCTTTTTTATTGAGCCAAAATCCATGGATGAGCAATGCAACAATGACTAAGGATGCAACAACAATTAGAACAATACGTAAATTATCCATAATAACCATCTCTGTATTAAATTAAATATACACTCAAATTATCCAATCATATTAAAAAAATGATTACGGAGTACTGCAATGTAAAATTTCACTCTATTTAAAACAACCATACTTTATGTCTATAGTATAGCATCATATTTAAGATACTTTATAGCACAAAAAATCAATTAATCTATATTACTTTATTTCTAGTAATAATCATAATTAACAATATTATTTTTTACCATCATAATCTAGCTAGCCATTTTTTAGAACTCTGTGCTATTGACCTGTAAAGATACTTACAATCTATGCATATTTTTTGTAAAATTGCTGATTACTTTTAAATAATAACTATTATTAAAAATAAATAATTATTAAGTTTACTGAGGTCATTTTTATATGAGATTTAACAAGCTATTATTAGCCTTGCCTGTGGCATGTGCCGGTCTGCTTTTATTAACAAGTTGCGATAATGGTAAATCACAAGACGGTAATAATCAATTACCAAAAGTAACTGTATTTAAAGTTGAACCATTAAACTATACATTAAAAATCAGTTTGCCAGGCAGGGTTGTTGCATCTCAAATTGCTGAAATCAGACCTCAAGTTGGTGGTATTGTTTTAAAACGTGAGTTTGACGAAAGTTCTAATGTTAAAGCAGGGCAATCACTATATCAAATAGACCCTGCTATTTATCAAGCTAATTATGATAGTGCTGTTGCTAGTGTTGCTAGTGCGAAAGCAAATGCCAATATTGCACAGCTTACCCTAAAACGTTATGCCGGATTATTAAATACCAAATCAATTAGCCAACAAGATTATGATAAAGCTGCTGCCGATGTTAAACAGGCAGAAGCCGCTGTATTAGTTGCCCAAGCAGCTGAGCATACAGCCAAAGTTAATTTAGAGTATACGAAAGTGTATTCACCAATTGATGGATATATTGGTAAATCAAGTGTGACTGAAGGTGCATTAGTATCAGCGGGTCAGTCAACGCCACTTGCATTAGTTCAACAGCTAGACCCTATTTATGTCGATATGACAGAAGCAGCTACTCGTTATAATAAATATCTTCAAGATGAAAATGTTATTTATGAACCAGCAAAAGAAAATAATGTAGAATTATTTTTTAGCGATGGTACAAAATATGCGCTACCTGGTAATATCAAATTTTCAGATATGACTGTAAACGAAACGACAGGTACTGTGACATTACGCTCTCAATTTGCTAACAATGAAAGTAAAATTTTACCGGGTATGTTTGTTAAACCTCAAGTGACATTAGGTTATATTAAAAACGCCATACTTGTTCCACAACAAGGTATTACTAGTAATAAAATGGGACAATATACTGCAAAAATCTTAAAAGCTGATAATACAGTGGAATATCGTCAAGATATTCAAGTATATACAGGTATTGGAGGTTATTGGGTTGTAACAAAAGGTATTGATGTTGGTGAACAAGTCATTGTGACTGGCTTACTTAATTTGACGGCTGTTGAAATGGGAAAACCTATGAAAGGGCAAATGGTTGGCGATCCGACAACGCTTACTCAAGGGCAGTTAGATAGTATCATCCAAAAAAGCATGAAATAAAACAGGGGTAGATTTAATTATGGCTAAGTTCTTTATTGATAGACCTGTTTTTGCATGGGTAATTGCTATCATGATGATGTTAGGAGGGGCTTTATGTATAAAGCTACTAGCTGTTGAGCAGTATCCTGATATTGCTCCACCTGCTGTAACTGTTAGTGCTGTTTACCCTGGTGCCGATGCGCAAACTATTGAGAATACTGTTACTCAGTTGATTGAACAGAATTTAACCGGATTAGATAATCTTATTTATATGAAATCAACCAGTAGTGCGCAAGGTGTTGTGCAAACAACGTTAACTTTTGCTCCTGGAACCAATCCCGATTTTGCTCAAGTACAAGTGTTAAACAAAGTAGAAAGTATAAAATCTCGACTTCCTGAGAGTGTGCAAAAGAACGGCGTGTCAGTAGCTAAAAATAATACTAACTTTTTAAAAGTTGTTGGGTTTTACTCAACAAACCCTCAAAAAACACAAGCAGATATTGCTGACTTTGTTTATTCCACTGTGCAAGATCAGATTCGACGCGTACAAGGTGTTGGCGATACTCAATTATTTGGCTCTGAATATGCAATGCGTATTTGGCTTGATCCCAATAAATTAACTTATTACAATTTATCCATTGAAGAAATCATCGCAGCTATTCAAGCACAAAATGCACAAGTTACCGCTGGGCAATTAGGTTCTTTACCGTCAACCGATGGCCAAGAGCTTAATGCGACAATTACTGCTCAGTCACGTTTAAAAACACCAGAGCAATTCCAAAATATTTTAGTGCGGGTGAATACTGATGGTTCTAATCTTTTATTAAAAGATGTAGCAACAGTTGAAATTGGTGCATCTGATTATAATTTTATTTCTCGTTATGATGGTAATGCATCTGCGGGGCTTGGTGTATATTTAGCTACAGGTGCTAATCAATTAGATACATCAGATAAAGTGGATAAAAAATTAGAAGAGTTATCTAAAATCTTCCCAGAAGATATTAAATACGCGTTTCCATATGATACAACTCCATTTGTTAAATTGTCGATTAGCAATGTAATTCATACGTTAATTGAAGCAATTGTTTTGGTTGTTATTGTAATGTATGTGTTTTTACAAAACCTGCGTTCTACACTTATTCCGACTATAACTGTACCTGTCGTACTATTAGGAACATTTGCGATTCTTTATATTTGTGGATTCACTATTAATACCTTATCTATGTTTGCAATGGTACTTGCTATCGGGCTGTTGGTGGATGATGCTATTGTTGTTATCGAAAACGTTGAACGTATTATGCATGATGAGGGATTATCGCCTTATAATGCAACCGTTAAGTCGATGGAGCAAATTACTTCCGCATTAATAGGTATTGCGGTTGTATTATCTGCTGTATTTGTGCCGATGGCATTTTATGGTGGTGCTGCAGGTGGAATATATCGTCAGTTTTCGATCACCATTGTAACAGCAATGGGATTATCAGTATTGATGGCTATTGTATTGACGCCGGCTCTTTGTGTGCAAATTTTAAAAGCGCCATCTAAAAGTAAAATTAGAAAAATCTCATTGGGCGAAAAGTTAGAATCACTACCACCATTTAGTTGGTGTTCAAAAGGAACTAAAGATTTCTTTAAATGGTTTAATCGTTTTTATGATAAAAGTTTACGTTCTTATGAAAAGGGTGTTATTAAAGTTATTCGTAATCCAATAATTGCTTTTGTTTGTTATGCTTTAATTCTAGTTGGATTAATATTTGGTTTTAACCGTTTACCTACTGGATTTTTACCTAATGAAGATCAGGGGGTGCTTTTAGTTATGGTTGAGTTACCACCAGGATCAACTTTAGAACAAACTATGTCGGTATTAAATAAAACTGCAAAATTTTATACTGAACAAAAAGCCGATTCAGTCGAGGAAATATTTACTGTTGCTGGATTTAGTATGGTTGGACGTGGGCAAAATATGGGACTAGGCTTTGTTAGATTAAAAAACTGGGAACAGCGAAAACGAGCAGATCAAAAAGTTAATGCTTTAGTTGCAAGTGGTTGGAAATTTACTTCTACTATAACGGAAGGACGGGTAATTGTTACCAATTTGCCAGCTGTTCCTGCGTTAGGTATGGCTAATGGTTTCTCTTATGTACTGAAAGATACGGCTAGTTATGGGCATGATGCGTTGGTAGGTGCATTTTTCCAAATGTTGGGGCAAGCGTCTCATCATCCTAAATTACAACAAGTTAGACCTGGAAGCATGCTAGATGTGCCACAGTATAAAATTAATGTTGATTTTGAAGCTGCACAAGCATTGGGTGTTTCGGTAAACTCAGTAAATACTGTATTGTCGACAGCTTTAGGTTCGGCTTATATTGATGATTTTATCTATAATAACCGAGTTAAAAAAGTGTATCTGCAATCTGATGCGCCATACCGTATGCTTCCAGATGATTTTAGTTATTGGCATGTTAAAAATAAAAATGGCGAAATGGTTCCATATGATGCTTTTGCTACTACAACAAAAACTTATGGCTCGCCATCACTTGTTCGTTATGATGGTGTAGCAGCAATGGAGATAAGCGGTTCAGCAGCTCTTGGTCTGAGTTCAGGGCAAGCAATGGCAGTGATGGAAGAATTATCAAAAAATTTACCAAAAGGATTTACGTTTGACTGGACAGATATTTCCTATCAAGAACGCCAAACAGGTTCGCAAACTACAACACTTTATATTATTTCGATTATTGTGGTGTTCTTGTCATTAGCAGCTTTATATGAAAGCTGGACCGTACCAATTTCGATCTTATTTGTTATTCCTCTTGGGATTTTAGGTACAGTTTATGCAACTATGTTTAGAGGGCTTGATAATGATATTTACTTCATTGTAGGCCTATTAACTACCATGGGATTATCGGCTAAGAATGCTATTTTGATTGTAGAATTTGCCAAAGATGCGATTGAAAAAGAAGGCAAATCGTTAATTGATGCCACACTTGAGGCTTGTCGTCTTCGGTTGCGTCCGATTTTAATGACTTCATTTGCTTTTATTTTAGGGGTGTTACCACTAGCATTAAATAGTGGTGCGGGTTCTGCTAGCCAAAATGCGGTAGGTACTGGTGTAATTGGTGGTATGTTAACGGCAACGTTTTTAACCATATTTTATGTGCCGCTATTCTTTTTGTTTATTACAAAACTATTTACTAAACATAAAAATAAAGTGGTATTGCTAGCAAACCGTTCAAAAATAAAGCCTGAATAGTTGGTCTTATATGCATGAGCTAGATTATATAGCTCATGCATTGAAAATTAATATATTAAGAGATAAAAATGCACCAATTTAGTGGTGCATTTTTGTTTATAGATATTTATTATTAAAATTATGTGGTTATTTTACTTACGAGATTGTATTCGCTGTTGGCAGCTGTGAGCATGAGTGATTGCTATAGCTAATGCGTCTGCCGCATCAGCTTGAGGACTAGCAGGTAATTTTAATAATAACTTTACCATATGTTGCACTTGTTTTTTATCAGCAGCGCCTGTTCCAACTATACATTGCTTAACTAAACGTGCCGCATATTCAAAAACAGGTAAATTACTATTTACTGCTGCGACAATTGCAGCTCCCCTTGCTTGGCCTAGTTTTAATGCTGAGTCGGCATTGCGAGCCATAAAAACTTGCTCAATGGCAAACATATCAGGTTGGAATTGTAAAATAATTTCACTGACACCTGCGTATACCCGCTTTAACCGAGTAGGCAAATCATCAACAGCAGTTCGAATACAACCACTGCCAAGATAGGTAAGTTGACGCCCCGCTTGATGGATTACACCATAACCCGTCAAACGAGAGCCTGGATCAATGCCAAGAATAATGGCCATTAGAGCGTTGCGGCAACCTCATCAGAGACTTCACCATTATGATAAACTTCTTGAACATCGTCACAATCTTCAAGCATATCAATTAGACGTAATAGTTTAGGTGCTGATTCGATATCAAGATCAACTTTGGTTGCTGGAATCATAGAAACTTCTGCTGATTCAGCAATTAATCCTGCAGCATCAAGTGCATCTTTAACTTCACCAAATGTTTCTGGCGTAGTAAATACATCAATTGCACCATCATCATAAGTCACAACGTCGTCTGCTCCTGCTTCAAGTGCTGCATCCATAACTTGGTCTTCATTAGTTCCTGCTGGATATGAAATAACGCCTTTTTTGGTGAATAAATATGAAACTGAACCATCAGTACCTAAGTTACCACCTGTTTTTGTAAACGCATGGCGCACTTCTGATACGGTACGATTGCGATTGTCGCTTAAACATTCTACCATTACAGCTGTGCCAGCTGGCCCGTAACCTTCATAAATGATTGTTTCCATGTTGCTGTCATCTTCACCACCAACACCACGGGCAACAGCTCGATTCATTGTGTCTCGAGTCATATTATTCGATAATGCTTTATCCATTGCGGCCCTTAATCGTGGATTTGACGCTGGATCGCCACCGCCTAATTTTGCTGCGGTTACTAATTCACGAATAATTTTGGTAAATATTTTACCGCGCTTTGCATCTTGTGCGGCTTTACGATGTTTGGTATTGGCCCATTTACTATGACCTGCCATAAAAATCTCCAGATAAATAATTTAAAATCTGTCGTATTTTATCAAACTTTTACTTAAAATTCATTACCAATATAATGATAAGTTTTTATTTTATGTAAAATAGTATAGGAAAACACGAGTTGTTTACACTTTATGATTAAAATAATCCTTTGAAAGTTCCTATACATTAAATATAAAAAAAGCACCTAATGAATAGGCGCTTTTTAGTTATCTCATAAGGTGTCAATATAGGATTGACTAACTCATTCCATATCGTTTTAATTTTTTGCGGAGTGTACCGCGGTTAATACCAAGCATATTTGCAGCTCTAGTTTGATTGCCACGTGTATATTGCATAACCATATCAAGGAATGGGTGTTCAACTTCAGCTAACACTAAGTCATAAAGATCTGTAGGATCTTCACCATTTAATTGTGATAAATAGTTTCTTAAAGCTTGCTTAACTGAATCTCGCAAAGGCTTTTGTGTTATTTGGTCTTGAGAATTTACAGTTGTAAATTGAAGTGCTGCAGCTGTAACGCGTTGTTCTGACATAGTATTCTTAACTCTTTGGTTTATTTCTAATTTGACTAAAAAATGCTTTTAGAGTGTTTACTTGCTCGCTTGTATTGCCAAGTACACTAAATAAGCGCCTGAATTGATCGCTGTCAGCATAATTCTTGGTATACCAATTTACATGCTTTCTGGCAATCCTTAATCCTTTGTATTCTCCATAAAATTGATAAAGTTCATCAAGATGCGATAATACAACTTGTTCGACTTCATCAATCGTTTTGTTTTTTTGTAACTTTCCATGTGTTAAATAGAATGCAATTTCTTCAAATATCCAAGGTTTCCCCTGTGCCGCTCGGCCGATCATTATAGCATCAGCTTGCGTATATTGAAAAACATCTTTTGCTTGTTCAGGTGTACAAATATCGCCATTAGCAATTACAGGAATAGTAACCTTTTCCTTAACTGCTTTAACAGATTCATATTCAGCTACACCATTGAATAAGCAAGCACGTGTCCGTCCATGAATAGTAATTGCCTTTATGCCACAATCCTGTGCAATTTGTGCGATTTCAATGCAATTTCTATGATCTTTATTCCATCCAGTCCGCGTTTTTAATGTTACCGGAACATCAACAGCACCGACAACTTTCTGCAAAATTTTTTTAATAAGTTCTGGATACTGCATTAAAGCAGAACCTGCCAATTTCTTATTGACCTTTTTAGCAGGGCATCCCATATTAATATCAATTAATTGAGCTCCATGCTTAACATTAAATTCGGCAGCTTTAGCCATTTCGTCGGGATCTGAACCAACAATTTGTACTGCACGAACACCAATATCATCGTTTGCCATCATCCGCAAAGTCGATTTATCGGTATGCCAAACATCTGAATTTGCCAAAAACATTTCTGAAATAGTTAGACCTGCACCAAATCGATGACACAAATTCCGAAATGGTTTGTCGCTGATTCCAGCCATTGGTGCTGCAATTAAATTATTTTTTAATTTAACTTCACCAATACTAAGCAAATTAAGGTTGGGTATATTACGCATTTTTTCTCAAACTGAAAAGGGGGATAACGTTAATTTTTTAATTTTTTACTTTTTTTACCAGTGATACGGCACCATTCTTCTTGTTCGACAATAGGATCTAACTCAAAATGACCTTGATAAGCTATACAAACACTTTGTGATTGATTTGCTAAAATACCCGATAATCCTAGTTCACCTTGTGGCTTTACTAATTTACTTATATGTGGTTCAAGCTCTTTTAAGGGCCCTGCTAATATATTGGCAACAACGATGTCGGCTTGTAAATCATTTGGAATATCTTTTGATAAATAAAGATCTAACCTTTCACTAACATTATTACGTTGTGCGTTGTCTCGGCTAGCTAAAATAGCTTGAGGATCAATATCAATACCAATTACACGTTTGGCACCTAATTTTAAAGCAGCAATAGCTAAAATGCCAGAACCACACCCATAATCAATAACTAATTTATCTTTAAGATCTAAACTATCAAGCCAAGTTAAACATAGTGCTGTTGTTGGATGCGTTCCAGTGCCGAATGCTAAGCCAGGATCTAGCATAACATTGACAGCATTAGGGTCGGGAACTTTTTGCCAACTAGGACAAATCCACAGACGCTTACCAAATTGCATTGGATGAAAATTATCCATCCATTCTCGCTCCCAGTCTTTATCTTCTAATTGTTCAAATTTATAGGAATATTGTTCTAGATTTAATATTGCTTTTAATTCATCAATATCTACTTGAGCATCATATAGACCAACGACATCGGTATTGCCCCAAAGCTTAGTTTCACCAGGCAAAGGCTCAAAAACAGGGGTATCATAAGTATCTTGAAACGTAACTGATACTGCTCCTGATTCTTCTAATTGCTCACTAATTTGTTCAGCAAGATCATTGGTTGTATTAATTCTGAGTTGAATCCAAGGCATAATTCTTCCTTTTATTGTCAAACTTATTGGCTATAATAAAAATAATAAATCCAATAGTTAAAGAGGGGACTATTGGGTATAGTGATAGTAATTTAATATTATAAGCTTCCAATAATGTATAACTTACAGCCCCTGCAAGCATTGAACAAAGAGCACCAGTAGCATTAGCTTTTTTCCAATATAATCCAAGTACTAACGGCCATAAAAAGACAGCTTCAAGTCCGCCAAAAGCGAGTAAATTTAGCCAAATAATCATATCAGGT
Organism: Gilliamella sp. Lep-s35; assembly: GCF_009795845.1. Taxonomy (GTDB): domain Bacteria; phylum Pseudomonadota; class Gammaproteobacteria; order Enterobacterales; family Orbaceae; genus Gilliamella. The sequence continues at coordinate 20,912 of NZ_WTEX01000028.1, forward strand.
GGAGTCCATGCTGCCCAAATAAGTAACCCACCAAAAATAAAAGTGATAGTAACCGAAATACGAGTAAGAAACTTATCACTGAAATTAATATTAGTTTTGATGCTTAGAAAGAGATCTTTGATAATAACAGATGATACTTGTAATAATTGAGCATTAATGGTGGACATAATAGCGGCAAGTGGAGCAGCTAAAAAGATTCCAGCAGCAAAAGGTGGTAATACATTTATAATTAATGTCGGTACTATTTGATCAGGGATAGTTAAATCGCTAATAATAGCACGCCCTAAAGCACCAGATAAGTGCATAGTTAGCATAATAATAGTAACGACAATGGTGCCAAGAATAATCCCTTGATGTACTGCTTTGCTATCTTTATAGGCCATACAGCGTACAGCTGTATGAGGCAGACCAACTACACCAAAACAAACTAATATCCAAAATGAAGCCATGAACGGAAAGTTTATAAAATCATTAGGTCCTTGTGGGGTTAAAAGAGCAGGGTCAATTTTTATTAACTGATCAATTATTGCAGTGATTCCACCACCGGCATAGATAATAGCACCAAGTAATAATATAGCACCTATGATCATCACTAAACCCTGAAAAGCATCATTTAATATACTGGCTCGAAAACCGCCAAATGCGGTATAAATAACCGTACCAATACCAAATATTAATAAGCCCGTATGATAAGGTATACCTACTGATGATTGTAGTAAGCGAGCCCCACCAACAAACTGTACTGTCATTGCGCCGATAAAGGCAACGACAAGGGTAATACTTGCTAGCCAAACAATAGTTTTACTTTTATAGTGTGCATAAAGCATATCACTTAAGGTTATTGCATTATATTTGCGAGCTAATATGGCAAACTTTTTACCTAAAATACCTAGGGAAAGGAGCACAGTTGGAACTTGAATCATCGACAATAATACCCAACCTAGGCCATATTTATATGCGGCACCCGGCCCACCAATGAATGAGCTTGCACTAATATATGTTGCTGCAAGTGTCATGGCGAGTAAAAATCCGCCCATAGTTCGATTACCAATAAAATAATCAGTAAATTGATTTATTTTTTTGCGTTTAACATAAGCATAAATGGATAAAGCAAACACAAAAATAAGATAAATGATAAGCGGTAAAATAATATCAAAATGCATTGTTTAATTACTTATTTTGTTCTAATGAAATATTTTTGAATTGAAATTTGACAACCAACCAACAAAGCAATATAAAACCTAGAGGCACCATAATACAAGATAGTTCAAACCACAATGGTAATCCTAAAAATCCTATTTTATCGCTAATGCAGTAAGCACAAATAACCCATCCAAGAAGATAAATAAAAGTTAATAATAACGATAGTTTAGCTTCTTTATTTGCTTGCTTATATCGAGCATCCATATTGATTTATTGAAAATTGAAGATACTCTAGATTAAAAGAAAGTACTTAACTTGGCAAGCGTATTGCGATTTACGCAATATTGTTTTTTAAATATATCAATTTTCGCAATATAAAAAGTACTATATAGTAATTAATTAGAAATAACTCAATTTTTGGAGGAAATAATGTCAAACTACTTTAATACACTAAATTTGCGTGAAAAATTAGAACAACTAGGACAATGCCGTTTTATGGGTCGTGATGAATTTGCATCAGAAGCTAACTTCTTAAAAGGTAAAAAGATTGTTATTGTTGGTTGTGGTGCTCAAGGCCTTAATCAAGGTCTTAATATGCGTGACTCGGGTTTAGATATTGCTTATGCGTTACGTAAAGAAGCTATTGCCGAAAAACGTGCATCATGGAAAAAAGCAACTGAAAATGGTTTTAAAGTAGGAAGTTATGAAGAATTAATTCCAACTGCTGACCTTGTTATTAACTTAACACCCGATAAACAACACTCAGCAGTAGTAAAAGCGGTACAACCACTAATGAAGCAAGGCGCAGCATTAGGTTATTCTCATGGTTTTAATATTGTTGAAGTTGGCGAAAAAATTCGTTCAGATATTACTGTTGTGATGGTGGCACCTAAATGTCCTGGAACTGAAGTGCGTGAAGAGTATAAACGCGGCTTTGGTGTACCTACGCTGATCGCCGTTCATCCTGAAAATGATCCGAAAGGAGAAGGTTTAGCCATTGCAAAAGCATGGGCTGCGGCAACAGGTGGTCATCGTGCAGGTGTTTTACAATCCTCATTTGTTGCTGAAGTTAAGTCAGATTTAATGGGCGAACAGACAATTCTTTGTGGAATGCTACAAACAGGATCATTACTTTGCTTTGATAAACTAGTGGCCGATGGTGTTGATCCTGCTTATGCATGTAAATTACTTCAATTTGGTTGGGAAACGATCACCGAAGCATTAAAACAAGGTGGAATTACGCTAATGATGGATCGCTTATCAAACCCTGCTAAATTAAGGGCAAATGCATTAGCCAAAGAATTAAAAGTGATCATGACAGATCTTTATCGTAAACATATGGATGATATTATATCAGGAGAGTTTTCATCAACGATGATGAAAGACTGGGCAAATGATGATGTGAACCTGCTTAAGTGGCGTAAAGAAACCGGTGAAACGGCATTTGAAAAAGCAGCTGAATACCAAGGTAAAATTGATGAGCAAGCTTATTTTGATCAAGGGGTTGTTATGGTTGCGATGGTTAAAGCAGGGGTTGAACTTGCGTTTGAAACAATGCTTGAATCAGGAATTTTGCCAGAGTCAGCCTATTATGAGTCATTGCATGAATTACCACTTATCGCTAATACTATTGCGCGTAAACGTTTATATGAAATGAACGTGGTCATTTCAGACACTGCTGAGTATGGTAACTATTTATTTGCTAATGCCGCTGTGCCACTATTAAAAGAAAAGTTCATGCCAATGTTACAGTCAGGCGATCTTGGTAAAGTGATTCCAGAAGGTAGTGTTGATAATACATTATTGCGTGATGTGAACGAAGAAATACGTAATCATCCAATTGAAACAATTGGCAGAAAATTACGTAGTTATATGACTGATATGAAACGTATTAATGTAGCAAGCTAAATAGTAATTTATAACTATAAAAAAGGTGCTGAAAAGCGCCTTTTTATTAACTTTTTTATTAAAGTATCATCTCTAAATTTTGTTGTAAAAAACTTTCAGAAAAGCATCTGTTTTAGTATAAAACAAATAATCCTAAAAAGATCCGAAAGGATCTAAAATGAATCTTTTTGATCTTTGGTTTTTATTTTAAGTTTTTAAAAATTATATAATTAAATAATTTTTATTTTAAATTTATATTTATTTTTGATATTAATTATGTTATCTTTTTGACCAAATTTAATTTAACTAACGAGGGTGATGTATCAATGAAAATTGCTTTTCGACCAACGGATTGTTGGCGATGGTATTTTGATAGTCAATACGATAGCTTAATGCTTGAAGTTTCATCTGAAATGTTATTTCGCTCTTGTTATCCAAGCAAAATGCTCATTCCAGATGTTTTTGGAGGAGAGTTTCCATTTTCAGTTAGTGATGCAACGTCTTATTATCAATTCCATGATAGCTGTCAGTTGCTTAATTTAACTGATTCTCAAAAAATTGAACTATCTATTAACGCTATTGTGGCAGCTAATTTTTTAAAACCTCAAATGCCCAAGAGTTGGTATTTTTCTCAACAACCAATGTTGTATAAGCCCAAAATAACGGATATTGTTGAAGTAAGTTTGCAAGAAAGTGGTCAAAAAGTTTGTTTAATGGTGGTTGAAGCGGGGGAAAACGCATCGCTATGCATTATTGCTCAGCCGACATTTGTGGCAATGAATAAAACATTCAATTTTTCAGAAGCTATCAAAGTCATGAATGATAGATTAAAGCCTATGCAGCACAATAATGTAGTTCAGCATCTAGAACGTCTCGAATTAGAAGCCATTTCATAAAATAAAAACCGCGCCTTATATCAGCATAGTTTTAAATCATCTAACATGAAAAATTAATCCAAAGGTGATTTTTAGTTAAAAGATAACAATTTTGGTTTTTTCATGGTCTTGATCAGCTGGCAATGCAAAATAATATAGTCCTATCTCATAGAGTTGCCTAGATCAACTATTTTGCTCCTAGTTTATATTGTGCATTCTTATCACCGCTGCTAGCTTTTGTAAGCAAATCAAACATCTCTTTATTACTGTAAAGAAAGCGTTCACAAAACTTTTCAAAAGAAAAGCTAATTTTAATGGATATACGGCAATAACTACCTAATTCAGTAATCACTTATTAACATATGTATTACACTTTTGATTTTTCCACTGAAAGTTGATTGTTGATTGATACTCCGGTTATCACGCTGTTTATCTAAATAAACATTTTTATCTAAAAAATAAAGACAGCTACATTTTTGTTAAAAACTTTCAGGAGCGCACTACGTTTATGTAAAAAAACAAAAAAATCATATTTAAGTTATAAAAAGCTAGCCAATCAATAAAAAATAGCAACCCCACATTAAGCATGGCGATTTATTGGTTTATTTTGCCGGTTATTTTGTAAAAAATATTCAGGAGTCTATACCGTTAAACCGAATAAAGCGATTTCAAGCAAAACGCCTTATGCGTTTTTAGCGAATTATCTTAACCATGAAATGTGAAAACCAGGTGTTTTTCTGCATATATAATTTTTTCTTTTCTTTTCATAAAAAAAATCAACAGTCCCTAGGGGCTGTTGATCTTTGCTGTACATAAATTGCTCAACAATACATTGGCAGCCACATTAACATAAATGCCAGTGATACCATACTGGCATAATTCCTTTCTAACTTATCGTATCGAGTTGATATTGAACGATATTGCTTGATTCTAGCAAAGGCATTCTCGACTAAATGACGATAGCGATAAAGGCACCTATCCATACTGCTTTTATCTATATCCTTACCATAATTACGTTTAGCAATCACCGTTCGTCCGCCTTTTTGACGAACAAAGCACCGAAAAGGCTCGCTGTCATAACCTTTATCGGCTATCACTGTATTGACTTCATCGAGCTTTTCAACTAGGTTTTCTACATAAGTGATATCATGTCGTTGTCCTTGAGAAAGCTCAAAACAAATAGGCAAACCACCACTATCAACCGCAAGATGAATTTTAGTTGAATGACCACCACAGCTCTGATCTATTTGCTCACAATGCTCCGTTGCAGCGCCTGTGCTGTGTTGATGAGCCCTGATAATCGAGCTATCTAGGAACCCCCATTTAAAATCCGCTAGTTGTGATAACTGTTTGAAAATATCAACTAATATTCCTTTTTTAGACCACAAATTAAATCGTCTATAGACGGTGCTCCATTCACCAAACTCTTCTGGAAAATCTCGCCAAGGAATACCGGTTCTCATTCGGAAAAGGCTCCCTTCAAACGTCATCCGATGCTCGGATTTATTATAAACTCGGCCGGTATTTTTCATTATTTGTAGTAGCTTTTCCCACCGTTTATCTGTTAGCATTGTTCTTGGCATGATGAATCGAGTTATGGTTGTTTTTTGCAGAATTATTATAACTCATATCATGCCGTCTAAAAAATAATCACGAAAGATCAACACGCCCTAATAATATGATTAAAAATCAAACTAAAAATTTGGTGGAATTTTACTTTTTTATTTTAATTATATAACCATTAGCGATAATTAGTCTGCTCCCTATATGTGTGGGAATAAACTAAGTTAGAAAACGGTATTTCCGTTGAAATGCCGCTGTTCCTTGAACACTAGAGATAATTAATTTTTGTAAAAAAGTTTCAGGTAACTATACGTTTCAGTATAAATATCTTAAAAATAGATAAGAAATCAAAAAATTGACTATCATTGTTCAATTAAAAAGTTGGATGCACTCGCTGCTCGTAAAAAGGGATATTACGTATTGTTGACTAAACTCAAAATATTACTTATTGCCGTTCTTGCTTGATGACTGTTTTTCCAACAAGTTGAACCTGTTAATAATGCACCTTCGTTAAGGATTTCATCTAAACTAGCATTACGCAATTTATCGAAAGAATCGAACTTCATATCTTCAAGCCTTTCAATAATTTTGGTACCCACGAATTTAAGCTCCATCAATTGCTGTCGTTCTGTTTCTGTAAAGGCCATATTATTCTCCTTACATTATATTGAATATAATTTTAAACTGATGCATTTAGCTTTTTCCACTTTCTTATTTTTGCTCTAAACGATTTAAAAGGCGCCACAGAATTGATATGGATAAATCGAGCAACAGTCCAAGATTCAGGATAAGGTTTAGTCCAATTACGGCTATCTTTTATAAACAAAGTGTCTTCGTTCAAAGATTGAATCCAATCATTCCAAATGGTGATTTGCTGATTAAATGCTTGAATTAATGCCTGTAATGATAGGTATTGATATGTTTTATAAAATTGCCGATACAAATTACCCAATTGATTCCATTTGTATCCAGGGGCCGGTAATTCAGGTGTTTGACCAGCAAGCTCATCATCATCCCAAGATTTCACCAAATTAAGCCAACCTAGTTGATAAGCAATCATTTGTGCTGGAGTACGATCAACACCCTCCACTAAGGTGTCTTTTTGTGATTCAGACAAAACTGTAAACTCATCAATAAACAACTTGGCTGTCTTGTTTATTTCATCTAATAACTGCTGTTTATTTGCATAAGCCATTTTACCTCCTTCTTAATTTTATTAACGTATTATCCTTTATCAAAAAATAACAAAGATACTGTAAACCAAGACTCAAAAAAGTAAACAACTTTTGTAGTTTTGAGGATTTTTTGGAGAAATCAACTACAAAACATGTCATAAAAACCATTGATTTTATTAAAGTTTACAGATGATTATTTTAAGTATTTGCCTTGATTTTCTATCCTATTTTTCAAAACAAAAATAGTTCAGGCAATATCCCCATTAAAACATGCACCGATAAACTGAAAAGTTTACAATGTAACCATCCCCCAAAATAGCACAACAAAAAAGTAGAAAATTCTCTATGATAAAAGTAAAAGAGGATTTAAACATGAAAAAAATAACTGAACACCAAATTGTATCGATATTAAAAGAAGCTGAAGCGGGTATTCCGGTTAAAGAGCTTTGCCGTAAATATGGCATGGCAACTCGACTTTTTATAAGTGGCGAGAAAAATACGGCGGAATGGAAAGCTCAGATATCAAACGTTTAAAAGAACTTGAAGCAGAAAATCGCAAACTTAAACAGATG
>NZ_WTEX01000029.1 GCF_009795845.1 Gilliamella sp. Lep-s35
TCTTCGTTAGGCTACTTGCCTCCCGTTGAATTTAAAAAACACTTACCCCTTAATTTTTTTGTTTGAAAATGTGTTGCCATTCCAAAATGATAGAGGCGGGCACTGTCTAATCTTTTGGCGAGGATCAGTGTAACAATTTTATTAAATTTACAAAACTAGGTGAAATAACACCTAGTTCTATATGGTAACTAAATTTTAAAGATGTTTTTTTATCTGCTCAAACCATCCATTTACTTCATCATAAACATTCAACTCTTCGAATAATTCCTTTTTCATCTTTTTAGATAATTGAGTTGCAAATACTTCTTTAATTTTACTAGCACTCTCATTTTTAATTGCCTGATTTCCTGCTTCTTTTTCAGATTTTAAAAATGCAGAAAGCTCCTCAGGAATATTTTTATTTGACCATGAGTTTTTCCAATCGGGAGTTGAATTAACAAACCGATCTTCTATCGGATAAAATTCTTTATATAAAGATGGATGTATATAGTTTTCAATTTCCAACATTTGTGTTTGTACAGCCCAACAATTTGGCTTAGAATTGACTTGTTCAACTGCTTGAGCATATTTGGCTACATCCCTATCATAGATATGAACTTCAGGGAGATTTAACTTTCTAAGATAATTTTTATTAACCCAATAGATCAATGTCCCCCCCCCTAGAGACAAAGACATTATCTTCGGATCAGAGTTAATATCTATACCAAAGTTGTTACAAATATTATCAAAAAATTCTACGTCTGTTGGTCCTTCAAGACATAAGATAACTTTAAGGTTTGTGCTAGTTTCAACAGGTATATTGGGAAGAATACCTAACGTTGTAGCAACTTCAGTCAAATCAACATTATCTTCTATTTGAATGTTAATTTTTCCATTCTTCTTAAATAGAAAAATAATGTTATTTATTGGGCACAGGCTTGCTAATGATGGACTATGAGTCGTTACTATAACTTGAGTTCTTTCATTTTTGGGTAAATCCATTAATGCATGAAAAAGTTTTACTTGCCATTCAGGATGCTGAGAAGTTTCAGGTTCTTCAATAGCATAAATAGTATTGCGGTTCCCTGATGTTTTTCTCTCTGCTTCAGCTCTAAAATAATTCAACAGGATAAGCCTTCTTACACCACTTCCCCTTTTATTGACTGGAATCCCATCATCACAGCTAAATGAGAATGAAAAAAGAGTATCCCATGCTTTATTTGTCATTTCTGGTTTCAATACATTAGCAATTTCAGGGCTCATTTCTTTTAACTTATCTAGGGTTTCATTACCTATCTGAATTGCTTTATTAATGATTTTCTCTTTAACTTGATTCAATTCACTTTCAAGCTCAGCAATAGCTGTTTTAGTAATAGTTTTTAATGGGGTCTGTACTTCTTTATCAGAATCTCTATTTTCTCGATCTGATTGAAATAAGAAAAATAAAGGCAGATCATTTTGTAATGCTGTCCAAATTTTCTTTCCATCTTCTTTATTTATGTCAATTTCCGTTTCTTCTAGAGTTAAATGAGGAGTTGCACAATATATTGCTTGTCTTATTTCTGAACTTTTATTCTTATTTATAGAGTCAAGATCAATTACATCAGCATATTTCTCAGATAATAATTTTCTTAAATCTGTTATTTTTAAATTCACTAAAGGTGTAGTAAAATTATTTGGATAGTTTGATATAATTGTCGTTTTTAAGCTAGATAATTTTTCATTATTACAATCCCAAGTTTTTTTTATGGTTAAATAGCCATTTTGATCCAAAAGGTATTCATTTTTAATATTTGTTGGTATTGTATCAATAGTATAAGTCGTATTACTTGGTATAAATGAAATTTGAATAGACATTGTCTTGTTTTCACTAAAAACATTAAGATCATTTATATCAACCTTTACTACATCATTGTTAAAAAATATTTCCATTGCCTCAAGAATAGTTGATTTTCCAATATCGTTTTTTCCAATAATTAGATTAAAATCATTAGCAAATTTTATGGTAACATCTTCATATCCACGGAAATTTAATAATTTTAATTGTGCTATTTTCATAATATATTATATCCCTTATTTATAAATTTTCATGTAGTAAAGCCTAAAACTTATTATGTAATGAAATGAAAAATTGGAATGACAACATGTTTTCAAACAATAAACTAACGTCAGTATATAATATATTAATTTGGGAAAATAGGTCATAATCAAGGAATTTTTTTTGATAAATCACACTGATCAATTGATTTAAAAATTAAAAATAAAAAAATATAGTTTTAACTAATCAATATTCACAAGGAATAACCAATGAAAAAATATTATTTTTAGTCCCATTAGCTGCTTTTTTATTTGCCTGTAGTGAGGATTTTAAAACGGTGAAATACTGAAAACAGCATCAAGATGAACTTAAAGTATTTTTGAAAAAATGCCGTAATGGTGAAATAGATAAAAATTCACAAGCATGTGAAAATGCAAGATCTGTGGCAAAGACCCCATCCCAAATTTTGTGTATTTACCCGTTAAAGGTGACGGTGAGCTCGGTCACCAAATTCTATCTAAATCGACTCATCGCACTTTTCCAATTTTTAATCGGCATTGTCCATTTTTTAGATGCTTGTTGTATCGCTATGTCCAAGATGTTCGATCATTTCAGCATTTAAGGCCGTTTCGATCACCAGTTTATTCATAATAACCGGTTAATTTACCTAAATCTTCTTGGTTTTTTATTCCTTTGGCAAGCTCGGCTGCCATTTCTCTTAGTCTTTTTTCGTCCATTTGTATTTACATCTTTTTTACTCAATAGAGTAGTTTAAAAATGAGCAAATACACAAATTTATTTATAGGATCAATCAAAATATTAATATAAAATTTTTGCAAAAAATACTTATTGTTTAGAAGAATAACATAGAAATGATATTCTTTTATAACATCAACTCCATCCCCCGATACCGCAAATCTGGTTTTTTAATCCACACTTGAGCATCAATAATTGCCAATTCTTGGGCCTCTTTTTGTTTGGTGATCTCCAGTACGTGATTAGCGGCATTGGCGGCTAATTCAAATGCCATTAATTGGGATTGTCCATTAATTAGATGCGCAGTGAACAAGCTACAAATTAAATCACCCACACCTAATGGACGATGTGGAAAGTCATATAATGGGCGGGCAAGATGATAGTTTTGGGTTGGCGTAGCTAACACCATTTCAAATAGGTCGGTTGTTTTGCCAGCGTGCACCAAATTTTTTACTAATATAGCCTTAATAGACTGTTTTTGTAGTTTTTTTATTGCATTTAGTACATCGTTAAATGTTTTAATTTCGATATCAGAAAGTATTTGTAATTCTAATAAATTTGGTGTGATATAGTCGGCTTGTTTAACCGCTTGTTTAGTGAAGAAATCAATAATACTTTGTGGCAGGGAACTTCCTTTATTGATGTCGCCCCCCATAACCGGATCGCAAACATAAATCACATTAGGATTATAAAATTTAATCTTTTTTACAGCTTCAAGGATTTCTTCACCTTGTTCGGCAAGTCCAATATAGCCCGAAATAATGGCGTCAATGGATGACAATACGCCAATTTTTTCTAAACTATTGACAATTCGAGTGATTTGTTGAGCGCCCAGTACAATGCCGTCATAATGTGGGTAAACCGTATTACTCGATAACTGAACGGTGTGAATTGGCATCACTTCAACACCTTGCAATTGCATCGCCAGCGTCGCCACTTTATTACCGGCATAACCATAAACAACATTAGACTGAATTGATAAAACTGTTTTCATATATAAGCCTTATTATTCATCATAATAACGATATTTGCTTAACAAGTAGATGCAGATAATGGATATAAGTGCTAAACCGCAATAAAATAAGGCTAATGGTATCCAAAAAGTTTTGTAAGTATAAATAATATATGCCCCAATCATTGGAATTAGGCTACCAAAAATAGCGGCGCAACCTTGATAGCTCATAGATAACCCTGTGTAACGTATTCTGGTAGGAAAAACTCGACTTAAATAGCCCGCTATTACGCCATAAAAGCCACTATAGCAAATTACATTGAGAGAAATACCAATAATAAAACTATTTTTTGTACCTAACTGAATGATTGGGAACAATAAAAATACCGATCCCATTGCTAAGCTTGCCGAAAAAATTAAAAAGCGCGTTGCCGAGTATTTTTCTGAAAAATAAGTGATAAAAGGTTGCACAACAAAATGCACAATAGCAATCCAAAATAGCGCATCAACAATTATCTTTTTTTCAATACCCAGTGCAATAGTGGTATAACCAATCATTAATGTATTAGAAAAAATTCCACTAAATGACAACACATTAGCGCCAATGCCTAAAATTAATAACGGTGTTGCTTTTTTAAAAACATCAATAATCGGTGCTGATTCTTGCTTTAAGTTTGCTTGCTTTTCGCATGATTCGATAAAAACAGGTGACTCGGTTAAGGTAACTCTAGCAATAATACCAATAATTAATAAAATAGAACTAGCTAAAAATGGAATACGCCAATAGCCACTATCAATAAGCTCAGCTATAGGTAAACGGATAATATAAGAAAAGACCAATAATGCTAAAATATTACCCGCCGGACTTCCCCATTGAGCAAAGGAGGAAAAGAAATTTTTCAACCCTTTAGGGGCATGTTCATTAGTCATAAGCACAGCACCGCCCCATTCACCACCAACCGCAATCCCTTGCAAGATGCGTAATGTAACCAATAAAATTGGCGATACAATTCCTGCTTGTTGATAAGAGGGTAATAAACCAACACAGGTGGTGGCACACCCCATCAAAACCAACGTAGTAATTAACGATTTTTTACGCCCCAAACGATCACCAATATGGCCAAATAGTAACGCTCCTAAAGGACGTGATAAAAATCCTACCGCAAAGGTGGCAAAAGAGCCTAAGATTTGCACAAATTGATTATCATCAGGAAAAAAAAGCTGACCAAATATTAATACTGATGCCAAAGCATAAATATAAAAATCATACCACTCAATGGTCGTACCAATAAAAGCGGCAAAAGCGACTTTCTTAGCAGATGAATTGGACATAAGCCATCCCAGCATTATCGCGGTTGTAAGTTAATAATAAGTACGAAATTAGCACAAAACCATTAATATGACAATTTGTTATCTTCTAAGAAAAGAAAAATGCAATGGGTAGGTTTATTATAGGATTTGGTGACAGAATTAACTGTCACTTTTAGGTGAAAAATACACAAAATTATTTACAGAGTCAACTTTAATGCTATCGCTTGATTAACTGTATTTCATATAGCCACATCACGCGCTTTCTTTTATAATATTGTTCTATTTTTTCCCTATTTTTGGCTTAAAAAGAGTAATTTTTATGAAAATTTTAGCTGGCTGCTCTGCATTATCTCCATTTCGTATTAGTAAAATCTTATCTACTTGCTGTGAAAAATCCATCCCTGTTATTAATATTGAAGCCCAATATCTACATTTTGTTGATTTGGCAGGCGAATTAACGGCTGAACAAACGTTAACGTTAGATAAATTATTACAATACGGTCCAAAAACTGCACAAATCAATGTCGATCAAACAGCTAGCAAACAACTCTTTTTAGTGACACCAAGAGCGGGAACAATTTCGCCTTGGTCGTCAAAAGCGACTGATATTGCGCATAATTGTGGCTTGTCACAGGTTCGCCGTATTGAGCGAGGCATTGCTTATTATGTGCAAGTGAGTTCGGTATTAACCGATTTGCAAAAAAATGAGTTTTTATCCTTAATTCACGATCGCATGATGGAAACGGTTTTTAGCAATCTTGAGCAAGCTGAGCTGTTGTTTCATATTGATTCTCCTGCGCCTGTGACCAGCATTGATTTATTAGGAGAAGGGCGCAAGGCATTACAAGATGCTAACCTTAAATTAGGTTTGGCATTGGCGCCTGATGAGATCGATTATTTAGTTGAAAATTTTCAAAAGCTAAAACGTAATCCAACCGATGTTGAGCTTTATATGTTTGCGCAAGCCAATTCTGAGCATTGTCGCCATAAGATTTTTAATGCCGATTGGATTATTGACGGTAAAAAGCAACCTAAATCGTTATTTAAGATGATTAAAAATACCTTTGAACATACGCCTGATTATGTTTCGTCTGCTTATAAGGATAATGCCGCGGTGATGGATGGTTCAATCGTTGGGCGCTTTTTTGCCGATAGTGAGGATAAAACCTACAGCTATCATCAAGAATATGCTGATATTTTAATGAAAGTTGAGACACATAATCACCCAACAGCAATATCGCCTTGGCCTGGAGCGGCAACGGGGAGCGGTGGTGAAATTCGTGATGAGGGCGCAACAGGGCGTGGTGCTAAACCCAAAGCTGGTTTAGTCGGGTTTTCGGTTTCTAATTTGCGAATCCCTCATTTTGAACAACCTTGGGAGCAAGATTTTGGTAAGCCTGATCGCATTGTGAGCGCCTTTGATATTATGATGGATGGCCCTTTAGGTGGTGCGGCGTTTAATAATGAATTTGGTCGCCCAGCTTTGTTAGGGTATTTTCGTACTTATGAAGAAAAGGTTAATAGCCATAATGGCGAGGAGCTTCGAGGTTATCATAAACCGATTATGTTAGCTGGTGGTATGGGCAATATTCGCCGTGAACATATTCAAAAAGGTGAGTTTCCTGCTGGCTCTAAGCTGATTGTGTTAGGTGGCCCTGCAATGAATATTGGTTTAGGCGGTGGGGCGGCTTCGTCTATGGCATCGGGTCAGTCTGATGCCGATTTGGATTTTGCTTCTGTTCAGCGTGATAACCCTGAAATGGAGCGCCGTTGTCAGGAAGTTATTGATCGTTGTTGGCAACTTGGTGAAGATAATCCTATCTTATTTATTCATGATGTTGGTGCAGGCGGTTTGTCTAATGCGATGCCTGAGCTTGTTAGCGATGGTGGCTGTGGTGGGCAATTTGAGTTACGAAAAATACTCAACGATGAACCAGGAATGTCGCCGCTAGAAATTTGGTGTAACGAATCACAAGAACGTTATGTGCTTGCCATCCACCCCGATAAATTGGCGCTATTTGATGCGCTTTGCCAGCGTGAGCGTGCACCTTATGCGGTGATTGGTGAGGCAACCGCCAATAAAGCGGTTACCTTGCATGATGAGCATTTTAATAATAATCCTATCGATCTGCCATTAGATGTGCTACTTGGTAAAACGCCTAAAATGCAACGTGATGTTAAAACCCACCAAGCGCACGGTGATAGTTTTTCAACCTCTGATATTAATTTATATGATGCGGTCAAACGTGTTCTACATTTGCCAACCGTTGCCGAAAAGACCTTTTTAATTACCATTGGCGATCGTTCAGTGACGGGTATGGTTGCTCGTGATCAAATGGTCGGACCTTGGCAAGTACCGGTTGCTGATTGTGCTGTGACTACTGCAAGTTTGGATAGTTATTATGGTGAGGCTATGTCAATCGGTGAGCGTGCGCCAGTTGCGTTACTTAATTTTGCTGCATCAGCAAGGCTTGCAGTTGGCGAGGCAATTACTAATATTGCCGCAACCAATATTGGTAATATCAAACGGATTAAGCTTTCAGCTAACTGGATGGCGGCGGCAGGACATCCGGGCGAAGATGCTGGTCTTTACCAAGCTGTTAAAGCTATTGGTGAAGAGCTATGCCCAGCTTTAGGGCTTGCGATTCCTGTTGGTAAAGATTCGATGTCGATGAAAACGACATGGCAACAAGATGGTGAGCAACAAACCATGACTTCACCATTATCATTGGTGATTTCGGCATTTGCCCGTGTTGAAGATGTGCGTAAAACAGTGACACCACAATTGCGTACTGATCAGGATAATACATTATTGCTGGTTGATTTATCGAAAGGGCATCAAGCACTAGGTGCCACCGCACTAGCCCAAGTGTATCGTCATTTAGGGCAAAAAACCGCAGATGTCCATGATCCTAAAGAACTGCTTGCTTTTTATAATGCGATTCAGGCTTTAGTAAGCCAAAATGCGTTGCTTGCTTATCATGATCGTTCTGATGGTGGGCTGTTTGTGACATTAGCCGAAATGGCTTTTGCTGGGCACTGTGGAATTGATGTTGATATTTCTCAATTAGGCCATGATGTGATTGCTTCGCTATTTAATGAAGAATTAGGCGCGGTTATTCAAGTAGCTAATAACCGTTTAGATGATGTGATGGCATGCTTTAAGCAGTTTGGCTTATCTCATGGGGTTCATGTGCTTGGTTGTGCTAAGACTGGTCAGCAATTTATTGTGCGTAACCAATCAGCGATTGTTTATAGCGAATCACGCTTAACCTTAAGAACATGGTGGGCACAAACAACATGGCAAATGCAGCGTTTACGTGATAATCCAGAATGTGCTGATCAAGAACATCAAGCTAAACAAAATGACGATGATCCAGGATTAAATGTGCACTTAACTTTTGATCTGCAAGCCGATATTGCTGCGCCTTATATTGCCAAAGGTACAAAACCTAAAGTGGCCGTTTTGCGTGAACAAGGTGTTAACTCGCATGTCGAGATGGCAGCAGCATTTGATAGAGCAGGTTTTCAAGCCATTGATGTACATATGACGGATCTGCTTTCTGGGCGTATTACGCTTGAGCCATTTAGTACACTGGTTGCTTGTGGTGGTTTTTCTTATGGTGATGTGTTAGGAGCAGGTGAAGGTTGGGCAAAATCGATTTTATTTAATGAACAAGTGCGTGATGAATTTGAAAGATTCTTCCATCGTAAAGATACGTTATCGTTAGGGGTTTGTAACGGTTGTCAAATGATGTCTAACCTGAAGGATCTGATTCCAGGTGCCGATTTGTGGCCACGATTTGTACGTAATTTGTCAGAACGTTTTGAAGCTCGCTTTAGTTTAGTGCAAATCCAACCAAGTCCATCTTTGCTGTTTACTGATATGGTGGATTCACATATGCCAATTGCGGTTTCACATGGGGAAGGGCGTGTTGAAGTTGTTGATGATGCCCATCTAAGCAATTTAGAAACCTCGGGATTAGTTGCTGTTCGTTATATTGACCATTTTGGTAAAGTAACACAGCAATATCCTGCTAACCCAAATGGTTCGCCAAATGGTATTACAGCAGTGACATCTCAAGATGGGCGAGCAACTATTATGATGCCTCATCCTGAGCGTGTATTTAGAACGGTAAGTAATTCATGGCATCCTGATAATTGGGGAGAAGATAGCCCATGGATGCGAATGTTCCGTAATGCTCGTAAGCTGTTAGGTTAATTAAAAAAAATCGCCGATATTTTGTCGGCGATTTTGTTATCAGTTTTTATGCTATTTAAGCTTTAGCTGATTGTTGCTTTCTTTGGGTAAGCGGTTTTGCTAATTGGCTATTCATTTTTTGTAGCAATTGTTCGGTTGTTTCCCAATTGATACAAGCATCTGTCACTGATACGCCATATTTGAAGTTTTCTGGTGGTTGTTCAGACGATTGATTACCTTCAAATAAATTACTTTCAATCATCACTCCAATAATCGAATTATTACCTTTTTCGATTTGCTCAATAATTGAGTCAGCAACAATCGGTTGATTGCGATAATCTTTATTGGAGTTTGCGTGGCTACAGTCAATCATTAAGTTAGGTAATAATCCTGCTTTTTGCATTTGCTCTTCACATAATGATACGCTTTGTGCATCATAGTTAGGCGTTTTTCCACCACGTAAAATAACATGCCCGTGTGGGTTGCCTAAGGTTTGTAAAACGGTCACTTGTCCTTGTTGGTTGATGCCCACAAAGCGATGCGCCATTGATGCTGATTTCATGGCGTTAATAGCAACATCTAAACTGCCATCGGTGCCATTTTTAAAGCCGACAGGCATTGATAGCCCTGATGCCATTTCTCTATGTGTTTGCGATTCAGTGGTTCTTGCGCCAATGGCTGCCCAACTGATTAAATCACCAATATATTGTGGCGTGTTTGGATCCAATGCTTCTGTTGCAATTGGTAAACCAATTTTAGTGATATCAAGTAATAATTTGCGTGCTTTTTTAAGTCCGTGTTCAATGTCAAATGAACTATCCATATGAGGGTCGTTAATCATGCCTTTCCAGCCTACAGTTGTGCGTGGTTTTTCAAAGTAGACTCGCATAACAATAAATAGGTGGTCTTTGACTTCGTCTGATAGTTTTTTTAATTTATGCGCATATTCAATTGCCGCAATAGGATCGTGAATAGAGCAAGGACCGCAAACAATTAGTAAACGGTGATCTCGACGTTCTAAAATATCGACAATAGTTTGTCTTGATGAGGCAATTTGGTTTTCAAGATCACGAGATAACGGATAAAGTTTTTTTATCTCTTCAGGGGTAATTAGCATGTGTTCATCTCTAATTCGAACATTATTTAGTGTATCTTTTAACATTTTTGCTTTCCTTGTTAAAATCATTTTATTATTTTATATGTAAAATATTAATTACATAAACGCATATAATGTAAACACAAAATTACATAATAGTAAATTAAATTTTCAATTATTAACCAGAATTTATTAGGGATGTTTTTGTTTTGTGGTTTTAGTAAATTTATATTTACATTTTAATCGTGTAGAACTTTATGTGTTGATTTAATCTGATAATAATGATTAAGCTAGGTTACCCTAGCTTAATAACAAGAAAGTGATTTATTGATGCCTAGTATACTAAGAATTATGGTGAATATTAAACGTTAGCAATCGACTCTAATACGATACTTTTATCAATGCCATCCATCACCTCAACATGCCCAATTTTAGTTGGCACAACAAGTCTTAGCTGTCCAGATAGTACTTTTTTATCTCGTAACATGTGGGGAAGGTAAGATTCAATCGGCATTTGTGTTGGTTTATTAACAGGTAGCTTAGCGCGTATTAACAAGTTTTTAATTCGATCAATGTCTGTTTGTGTTAGTTTGCCAAGTAATTTGGCAGTTTGAGCCGCCATTAGCATTCCTACACTGACAGCTTCGCCATGTAGCCAGTTTCCATAGCCTAACTCTGCTTCTATGGCATGACCATAAGTGTGGCCAAGATTTAAAATGGCACGCATGTTTTGTTCTGTTTCGTCAGCTGCAACCACTTTTGCTTTTAGTTCGCAACAGTGATAAATACAGTAACTAAGCGCAGTATTATCTAAGTTGAGTAAATCTTCAATATGCTGTTCTAACCAATTAAAAAATTCAGCGTCTAAAATAATGCCATATTTTATGACTTCGGCAAGACCTGCTGATAGCTCTCTTTGTGGTAGAGTTTTTAAGCAGTTGAGATCAATAACCACCGCTTGTGGTTGGTAAAAAGCACCTATCATATTTTTACCAAGCGGATGATTAATTGCTGTTTTACCGCCAACCGATGAATCAACTTGGGAAAGCAGTGTGGTTGGTACTTGAATAAATTTAATTCCACGTTGGTAAGCCGAGGCTGCAAACCCAGTAACATCTCCGATGACACCTCCACCAAGCGCAATAAGGGTTGAGCTACGAGTATGGTTATTAGCAAGTAGAGCTGTAAGAATTGAGTTCCATGTTTCCATGGTTTTATACTGTTCACCATCAGGGACAATGACAGAATCTGTCTTTATACCATGCTTTTCAAACATATCAATCACTGTTTGCAAATAAAGTGGAGCGATCGTTTCATTTGTTGCAATGAGTACGCGTTGGCCTGCTTGAAGTTTAAAATGTTCGAGTTCAGTAAGGAGATTTTCACCAATTGTGATCGGATAACTGCGTTTGGCTAACGCTACATTTAATATTTTTTGCATATTAATTTCCAGACAATTCCAAGCTGATTTATTGTTGCATGTTAGCGATAAAACAGTGGCAGTGCAACTTAGAATCATTTAAACTTATCAACAATTTTGATTTGTGATATTAAATTTTATATGTCTATTGTTTTAGCACAAAAAAACTGGCGCTTGGGCGATATAGAAGGGAATGCTCAACAAATAATTGAAGTGACTCGCCATCATTATTCATCCGATGATCTTATTATTTTTTCTGAACTTGCTTTGTGTGGTTATCCTCCTGAAGATTTAGTTTATCGATCTGATTTTAAAGATCGTTGTCAAAAAGCACTTGCTTTAATTGAGCAAGCTAGCAAACATTGTGCGGTTATTGTTGGACATCCTCATTGGCAAGATGGGAAACTTTATAATGCCCTTTCATTTTTTTGTGATGGAAAATTGTTGGCTTGTTACCATAAACAGTTACTGCCTAATTATGATGTATTTGATGAGAAGCGTTATTTTACTGCAGGCAACCAAACGTGTGTTGTGAACTTTAAAGGACAAAAGATTGGTTTGTTAATTTGTGAAGATCTTTGGCAAAATCAACCAATTGATGATATTAAACATGCTCAAGCTGATTTTGTAGTTGCAATTAATGCTTCGCCTTATGATTATGAAAAACAGCAACAACGATATGATTTGATTAAACATCATGCCAAACGTACAGGTTTACCAATTATTTATGTCAATCAAGTTGGTGGGCAAGATGAGCTGGTGTTTGATGGTTGTTCTTTTGCTTGTAATGAACAAGGTGAGGTAATTTGCCAGCTTCAAGCATTTAAAGAAGATATGGCTATTTTAGATTTTTCAAAAGCGCATAATGTAATTCCCAAAAAAGCAGGATTTGAAGCAGATATTCTAGCCTCAGTTTATGATGCGTTAGTACTAGCAACGCGTGATTATATTACTAAAAATGGTTTTGAAGGTGCCGTTTTAGGGCTTTCTGGCGGGATTGATTCTGCTTTAACACTGGCAATTGCTGTCGATGCTTTAGGTAAAGATAAGGTACAAGCGGTGATGATGCCGTTTCGTTATACTGCTGATATTAGTATTGCTGATGCCAAAGGAGAAGCTGAAATATTAGGGGTTGAATTTGATATTGTTTCAATTGAGCCAATGTTTGATGCGTTTATGTCATCGTTAAGTTCAATGTTTGTTGGTACACCTAAAGATACGACCGAAGAAAACCTACAAGCACGCTGTCGTGGTGTTATTTTGATGGCGATATCAAATAAGCGTCGAAGATTGGTTCTTACCACTGGTAATAAAAGCGAGATGTCGGTCGGTTATGCAACGCTTTATGGCGATATGGCAGGTGGTTTTGATGTATTGAAGGATGTACCTAAAACCATGGTGTTTGCATTATCAAAATATCGAAATACGCGTTCTTATGTAATTCCTGAGCGTGTAATAACTCGCCCTCCTTCAGCAGAGCTAGCACCAGATCAAAAAGATGAAGACAGTTTACCACCTTATGATATTTTAGATGGAATTTTGAAAGGTTATGTTGAGCTAGATCTTTCCATTGAACAACTTGTTGCGCAAGGTTATGATGAAGCGACAATAAGGCGAGTTATTAAATTGGTTGATATTAATGAATATAAACGCCGTCAATCAGCAATAGGTCCTAAAATCACAGCTCGTAACTTTGGTAAAGGTCGACGATATCCTATTACTTCAGCTTTTGGATTTAAAAATTGGTAATCTTGAATTAAAGGAAACTAGATATGAAAAAAATTGAAGCAATCATCAAACCATTTAAATTAGATGATATTCGCGAAGCGCTTGCTGAACAAGGTATTACAGGTATGACTGTTACCGAAGTTAAAGGCTTTGGGCGCCAAAAAGGGCATACTGAGCTTTACCGAGGCGCTGAATATATGGTCGATTTTTTACCGAAAGTAAAAATCGAGCTTATTGTACCTGATGATATTTTAGAAATGTGCATTGAAACTATTATGAAAACGGCTCAAACAGGTAAAATCGGTGATGGTAAGATTTTTGTTTATAATGTTGAGCAAGTCATTCGTATTCGTACCGGTGAAATGGATGAATCGGCGATTTAAATTAATATTATTGGATGTCCGGTCGTTCTTGCTTTAGTAATGCTGGCGTTACAATACCTTGAATAGAACAAATAAGAAGATTCATATTTGGTCCCTTTTCAAGTAATAATAACTTTTCGGTAGTATCTGGTACAGGGATTGTTTTGACACCTACAACTGTATCGGTGTTTTTATACCAAGTTTGGAGATCATCATTAATATTACGAATCTTTGGATTTGCAATGTACAATAGATTATCTTCCATATTTTTCCACTCCACAAAATTTAAAGTCTCTTTGATTTGATTAATATCATTATCGATAATAAAACCCCAAAAATAATATTTCCCCATTTTGCCAAGATCTATTGCACTATCATAATAGCCAGTGATTGTTAGGTTTTTATAAGTTATGGGATGGGTAAAATAAACATAATTCTTGGCTATATCAGCACGATTTTCAACATAAATGTAAGCTTGGTTTTGGTCAATAAGTTTGATGTCGGTATGCTTTTCTAATTCTTCTTTATTGATATAAATATCTTTAAAAAAATTAGGAGAACATAGTACTAATGAGTCAATTAACGGTAATTTATCGGCCGATGTAACAAAAGGGTAATGCATAAGAAATAAAGCAATAATAATTTTTTTTATCATATTGATTCGATTTGACAAAAATTGAGTGTCATTAATTAGTTATTTCTGATTGTATAATTATTACGGCAGAATAACAACATTAAAGCCATTTTCTTTTTAAGAATTATTAGGTTTTATGTTTATATATGGAATACAGATCGCATATTTATGAATTTATTTAGAAATAATTTGAATATAGAGTAGCTATAATTTAGATTAACCAGTAAGTTATTTTGGTTAATTAATAAAGTTCAGATGGGAGTTAATTATGTGCCCAACATTTGCAAATCAAATTCTAACAGAGCTTTCTGAGCTCAAAGATATTTCAATTAAAACATTTTTTGGTGGGTTTAGCGTTAATAGTAAAGGTACAATGTTTGGTTGGATTACCCAAAAAGATTTTTATTTAAGAGGACATACTGATTATCGATCATTTTTTATTGATTTAGGTATGAAACCGTTAAGTATAACAACAGGTATAACAACCAAATTACTTGATTACTATAAAGTTGATGAAGAAATTTTTAAGGATAAAGAAAAATTATTAGCTATGGTAAAAATGGTGATTGAATATACTAAAAAAGAAAAACATGAAAAAAGTGAAACCGAATCAAAACGAATAAAAGCATTACCAAATATGACTTTGTCATTGGAAAGGCTATTATGTAGTGTTGGAATAAAAGATGTTGAAACTTTTGAAAAAACCGGATATTTACACGCATTTTATAAGATAAAAAAGAAAAAGAAAACAATTTCAATGAATATATTGTTTGTTTTATATAGTTCATTACATCGATTTCATGTAGCTACGTTATCTAAAGAAACTAAAAAAGAAATTGAACTTGAATATCAATGTTTTTTAAAAAGGATGAATAAAAATTTACATGAAGAATAATCTTAATATGTCATTTTAGTTAAAATCTATTTGTAACATTACAAAAAGTTATCTAAAAATAATTTGCAACAAAATATTATTAGATAACTTTTCATAATGATTTTAATTTTCTACTTACTATATCTAGTTTGAATATTTTCTACGAGGTGACCGCCTAAATGGTTTTGGACGAGGTAAATCAACCAGTAGCGCAGAAGGGTCATACTGGCTAACAGGAATAGCATGATCAATTGCTTTTTCAATCGCGGGTAAATTTTGCGAATAACGTTCGCAAGCTAGTGAAATCGAACAGCCATCTGCGCCAGCACGGCCTGTACGTCCAATTCGATGTCTATAGTCATCACAATCATCAGGTAGATCATAATTGAAAACGTGAGTAACATTAGGAATGTGTAATCCTCTCGCCGCGACATCGGTGGCAACTAAAATATCAAGGTTACCTTGTGTAAATTGTTCTAAAATGGATAAGCGTTTTTTCTGAGCTATATCGCCAGTTAATAATCCAACACGATGACCATCGGCAATAAGATGTCGCCAAATTTTTTCGCAGGTTACTTTGGTATTAGCAAATACTATGCAACGATCTGGCCATTCTTCCTCAATTAGTGTTTGCAAAAGCCCTAATTTATCTTCATTTGATGGGAAAAATAGCTCTTCTTTGATGCGATGACCAATTTTTTGTTCTGGTTCAACTTCAACATATTGAGGATTGTTCATATGTTCAAAGGCTAATTCACGCACATTATGTGTTAATGTTGCAGAAAACAACATAGTTAAGCGTTTTTGTGGTGGTGTCATATGTTTGAATACCCAGCGTATATCGCGAATAAATCCTAAATCAAACATGCGATCTGCTTCGTCTAATACCACAACTTGAATTGCATCTAAATTAATATAATTTTGTTTTGCATAATCAATCAACCTTCCTGTCGTTGCAATTAAAATGTCGACACCTGTTGATAGCATTTTTAATTGTTTATCATAACCATCACCACCAAAAGCTAACCCTAATTTTAAACCTGTTTCTTCAGATAAAGCTTCTGCATCATGATAAATTTGTACAACTAACTCACGTGTTGGTGCAATAATGATTGCTCGCGGTTGGTTTGTCTTATGATCTGACAATGGTTCATGGTTCAACAAATAATTAAAAGTTGAGGCCAAAAATGCAATGGTTTTGCCTGTTCCTGTCTGCCCTTGCCCTGCTATATCAATCCCTTTGGTTGTTAATGGTAATGTTTTTTCTTGAATAGGGGTACAATAAGTAAACCCTTTTTTTTCAATAGCTTTTAATACCAAAGGATGAAGAGGAAACTGGTTAAAAGTTGTTTTAGTAAGATATGATTGAATCATTGCGGTTGTGAATATAATTACCAGAATTGTGACATTATAACACACTAAATACCGTCACATCACTAATAATTATACCCTATTATACTAATTACTAGTAGAGTTATACAAAGTAATCTATTATTAAATACAAGTTAAAGTATGTCGGAGAATAAAATGAGTAATAATATCGTTCAATTATCGGAAGATACATTTGAAAAAACAATTAGTGAATCAATAAAACCTGTACTTGTTGATTTTTGGGCTCCATGGTGTGGGCCTTGTAAAATGGTTGCTCCGATTTTAGAAGAAATAGCGCAAGAATATAGTGATAAAATTATTATTGCTAAATTGAACATTGAAGAAAATTCCAATGTAGCGCCTAAATTTGGTATTCGAGGCATTCCGACTTTATTAATTTTTAAAAACGGAAAAGTTGTTGCAACTCAAGTGGGTGCTCTATCTAAGGCTCAACTTAAAAATTTTATTGATCCTCAATTATAATAAATACCTTATATTCAATAAGTATAGTTAAGAGAGTGGTGAGTTATTCATTGCTCTTTTCCTTCTATGTTTGCTTTATTTATTAGTTTAAAGGAGCTAGTTTAATTAAATATAGACATATTAATGTTTTTAGTGTAAATTGCTAGCCTCTTACAAATATTCCTTTCTAAAATTCATTGTTTTTATTGGTAAAGTGATAAAATTCTATATTCAGATCTTCAATTATCATAAAAAGCTTAGTAATCGATTGAATTTATGTGCTGTAAGGAAAGGAGATTTTTATAAGTAAATGAAACAAATAGACAAAAAGAATATTAATTGCAAACATATCAATTTTATCCTCAAGAATTTTTAAAATTATGAATTTAACTGAATTAAAAAACACTTCTGTCTCTGAGCTTGTGACGCTTGGTGAAAAACGAATGGGGCTTGAAAATCTTGCCCGCCTTAGAAAACAAGACATTATTTTTGCAATTTTGAAGCAACATGCCAAAAGTGGTGAAGATATTTTTGGTGATGGTGTGCTGGAAATATTGCAAGATGGATTTGGCTTTTTACGTTCAGCCGATAGCTCTTATTTAGCTGGGCCTGATGATATTTATGTATCACCAAGCCAGATTCGACGATTTAATTTAAGGACTGGTGATACCATTGCTGGTAAAATTCGCCCACCAAAAGAAGGCGAGCGTTACTTTGCTTTGTTAAAAGTAAATGAAGTTAATCACGATAAGCCTGAAGATGCTCGCAATAAGATCCTTTTTGAAAACTTAACTCCACTCCATCCAAATTCTCGTTTACGAATGGAACGAGGTAACGGCTCAACAGAAGATATCACCGCAAGAGTACTTGATTTAGCATCGCCAATTGGTAAAGGTCAACGTGGTTTGATTGTTGCACCGCCAAAAGCAGGTAAAACGATGCTTTTGCAAAATATTGCACAAAGTTTGGCAGTTAATCATCCTGAATGTGAATTAGTGGTATTAATGATTGATGAGCGCCCAGAAGAAGTGACCGAAATGCAACGTCTAGTTAAAGGCGAAGTGGTTGCGTCAACATTTGATGAGCCAGCAGCAAGACATGTGCAAGTTGCTGAAATGGTGATTGAGCGAGCAAAACGTTTGGTTGAACATAAAAAAGATGTCATTATTTTATTAGATTCAATTACACGTTTGGCGCGTGCTTATAACACGGTTGTTCCTTCATCGGGTAAAGTATTAACTGGTGGTGTGGATGCAAATGCGTTGCATCGACCAAAACGCTTTTTTGGTGCCGCTCGTAACGTTGAAGAAGGTGGTAGTTTAACTATTATTGCAACTGCCTTGATTGATACTGGCTCAAAAATGGACGAAGTTATCTACGAAGAGTTTAAAGGTACGGGTAATATGGAAGTTCATTTATCGCGTAAAATTGCTGAACGTCGAGTGTTTCCTGCTATTGACTTTAACCGCTCAGGTACGCGTAAAGAAGATTTAATGACTTCACCTGATGAACTACAAAAAATGTGGATTCTGCGTAAAATTCTTAACCCTATGGGTGAGACTGATGCAATGGAATTTTTAATCGACAAACTTGCCATGACTAAAACCAATGATGAGTTTTTCGAAATGATGAAACGTTCATAATTTACACCATGGATAGTAAATATTATTAAGGTAATGAAAAAAAGCCGTTTTATATTCTGATACGGCTTTTTTTATGGCAAAATATAGCGTAATTAAGTTTTAGATATCGTTAAAAACCTTGTTGTGGTTAAGGTTGTAAAGGTTTATGAAGGAGCCAAATCATGTCAAAACAACAAATCGGTGTTATTGGAATGGCAGTTATGGGGCGAAATCTTGCGCTCAATATTGAAAGTCGTGGATTTTCTGTTGCTATATATAATCGCTCTAAAGATAAAACTGAACAAGTCATGGCTGAACATTCTGATAAACAATTGGTTCCTTACTTTACGATTGAAGATTTTGTTAATTCTTTAGAAAAGCCTCGCCGTATCCTTATTATGGTGCAAGCGGGTAAAGGTACTGATGCGGTAATTGATGAGCTGCGCCCACTTTTAGATAAAGGCGATATTATTATTGATGGCGGTAATGCTTATTTTGAAGATACCATCCGCCGTAATAAAATGCTTTCAGATGAAGGCTTTAATTTTATTGGCACTGGCGTTTCTGGTGGTGAAGAAGGTGCACTTAAAGGGCCTTCAATTATGCCTGGAGGACAAAAAGAGGCTTATGAATTAGTTGCTCCTATATTAGAAAAAATAGCTGCTAAAGCTAACAGTGAACCTTGTGTCGCTTATATTGGTCCAAATGGTGCTGGTCATTATGTAAAAATGGCACACAATGGTATTGAATATGGTGATATGCAGTTAATTGCAGAAAGTTACTCAGTGTTAAAACATATTGTTAATTTGACTAATGATGAACTTGCTGATGTTTTTGCTGATTGGAATAACGGTGAACTAAATAGTTATTTAATTGAAATCACAGCTGATATTTTTAAACATAAAGATGAGCATGGTAATTATCTAGTTGATGTGATTTTAGATGCTGCAGGTAATAAAGGCACTGGAAAATGGACCAGTCAAAGTGCTTTAGATTTGGGTGAGCCTTTGTCATTAATTACGGAGTCTGTATTTGCTCGTTATTTATCAGCAATTAAAGAGCAGCGAGTTGCTGCATCAAAAGTGTTGAATGGCCCTAAAAAAGCACCTTATAGTGGTGATAAGAAGGAACTGATAGAAAAAGTCCGTAAAGCGCTTTATATGGGGAAAATTATTTCTTATGCTCAAGGTTTTGCACAATTAAAAGCTGCATCTGATAAGTATCAATGGGATTTAAATTATGGTGAAATAGCTAAAATTTTTAGAGCAGGCTGTATCATTCGTGCGCAATTCTTACAAAAAATTACTGATGCTTATACTGAAAATAATGAGATCGATAACTTATTGTTAGCACCTTATTTCAATAAAACTGTCGAAACTTATCAACAATCATTACGCGATATAGTGTCTTTAGCGGTGCAACAAGGTATTGCTGTTCCAACACTTTCAGCGGCGATTGCTTATTACGATAGCTATCGCTCAGCAGTATTACCAGCTAATTTAATTCAAGCACAGCGGGATTATTTTGGTGCACACACATATCAACGTATTGATAAAGAGGGCGTGTTCCATACAGATTGGTTAAATATTGAATCATAGATTATTCAATTAATAACTTTATAGATAGACAAAAGTGCAAGCAAGCTTTGCTCCTTTGTTTATCTATTGTCTTAGTAAATTTATTTATTCTTTCTCTTTTCATACCTTAATATGCCATAAATACATATCATTATTAGCTTTAAATTTGTCAAGTTATTTTATTTATTAAAAATCCTAGAAAAGCACTATATATAGTGTATAATTCGCGATTATTTACTATATATAGTAATTTCTAAACAATTTAGAAATTTAGGTTTATATCATAAAAATCAAAAATTAAATGAATCTTTTTACCGGTATAAATTTATACTAATTATTAATGAATATTCAGGAGTGTGTATGCCCATAGTAATTAAACGAGATGGTTGCCAAACTGCATTTAACGAGGCTAGAATCAAAGATGCAATTGTCAAAGCTGCTGTGGCTGCAAATGTCCATGATCCCGATTATTGCGCAACGGTTGCTCGTGTCGTTACTAACCAAATGATTGAGCGCGAACATGTGGATATCAACGAAATTCAAAATGCGGTTGAGAATCAATTAATGTCAGGACCTTATAAAAAATTAGCAAGAACTTATATTGAATATCGCCATGATCGTGATCGTGCTCGTGAACAAGGTAGCCGATTAAATCAAGATATTCGAGGACTAATTGAGCAAAGCAACGTTGCCATTTTAAATGAAAATGCCAATAAAGATAGTAAAGTAATACCTACTCAACGTGATTTATTAGCAGGTATTGTGGCAAGACATTATGCTAAACAGTATTTATTACCTAAAGATATTTCACGTGCTCACGATTGTGGTGAGATCCATTATCATGACTTAGATTATGCGCCATTTTTTCCGATGTTTAACTGTATGTTAATTGATTTAGACGGAATGCTAACTAACGGTTTTAAAATGGGCAATGCTGAAATTGAACCTCCAAAATCAATTGCAACCGCAACTGCGGTAACTGCACAAATTATAGCGCAAGTGGCTAGCCATATTTATGGTGGCACGACCATTAATCGTATCGATGAGGTTTTAGCAAAGTTTGTTACTATTAGTTATAACAAACACAAACAAGTGGCTGAAGAATGGAATATCCCAAATCCAGAAGCTTATGCTGAAAGTCGCACTCAAAAAGAGTGTTATGATGCATTTCAATCTCTTGAATATGAAGTAAACACTTTACACACAGCTAATGGACAAACTCCATTCGTTACTTTTGGTTTTGGTTTAGGGACTAGTTGGGAATCACGCTTAATTCAAGAGTCTATTTTAAAAGTTCGTATCAAAGGATTAGGTAAAAATCATAAAACAGCAGTTTTTCCAAAACTTGTTTTTGCCATTAAAGATGGTATTAACCATAAACAGGGCGATATTAATTATGATATTAAAAAACTTGCACTTGAGTGTGCAAGTAAACGGATGTACCCAGATATTTTAAATTACGATAAAGTTGTTGAAGTGACGGGTTCATTTAAAACGCCAATGGGTTGTCGAAGCTTTTTAGGTGTTTACGAAGAGGATGGACAACTAATTCACGATGGTCGTAATAATTTAGGTGTAATTAGTCTAAATTTGCCTCGTATAGCCATTGAAGCTAAAGGCGATGAAACACGATTTTGGGCGATTTTAGATAAACGATTAGAACTTTGTAAAAAAGCATTGATGACGCGTATTGCTAGACTTGATGGCGTAAAAGCAAGAGTGGCACCAATTTTATATATGGAAGGTGCTTGTGGTGTAAGGCTTAACGAAGATGACAAAGTTTCTGAAATTTTCAAAAATGGGCGAGCTTCAATTTCTTTAGGTTATATTGGTCTTCATGAAACATTAAATGCACTTTACGGAAATCAAACGCATCCATTTGATAGTAGCGAACTACGTGAAAAAGGCATAGCCATTGTTAATCGTTTACGTAAAGCTGTAGATCAATGGAAAGAAGAGACTGGTTACGGTTTTAGCCTATATAGTACACCAAGCGAAAACTTATGTGATCGTTTTTGTCGACTTGATACGGCAGAGTTTGGCGTAATTACTGGTGTTACAGACAAAGGTTATTATACTAACAGTTTCCATCTTGATGTTGAGAAAAAGGTTAATCCGTACGAAAAAATCGAATTTGAAAAACCTTACCCTCAAGTTGCTAATGGTGGTTTCATCTGTTATGGCGAATATCCAAATATGATTAACAATATCAAAGCATTAGAAGATGTTTGGGATTATAGTTATTCACGAGTTCCTTATTATGGGACTAATACGCCAATAGATGAATGTTATGAATGTGGTTATACCGGTGAATTTTCTTGTACCAGCAAAGGCTTTGTTTGCCCAAGTTGTGGTAATCATGATTCTTCAAAAGTATCGGTTACTCGCCGTGTTTGTGGATATTTAGGTAGTCCTGATGCCCGCCCATTCAATGCAGGTAAACAAGAAGAAGTAAAACGTCGAGTTAAACATTTAAATAATGGTCAAATTGGTTAATAATCAATAAATATTTATGAATTATCATCGTTATTATTCAGTTGATGTTGTAAATGGTGAGGGGACTCGATGTACCCTTTTTGTTGCAGGTTGTGTTCATCAATGCCGTGGTTGCTATAATAAAAGTACATGGCCCCTCGATTCTGGATTGCCTTTTACACAATCCCTTGAGGATCAAATCATTAAAGATTTACAAGATTCCGAAATAAAGCGTCAAGGATTATCGCTTTCTGGCGGTGATCCGTTGCATCCTAAAAATATACTAGCGATATTAAAACTGGTTCAACGCGTTAAATCTGAGTGTGATAACAAAGATATTTGGCTTTGGACTGGGTATAAACTAGATGAATTAACCAAGGAGCAGCAAGCCGTTATGCCTTATATTGATGTGTTAATTGATGGTAAATTTGTGCAAGAACTTGCTGATCCAAGGCTTTTGTGGCGAGGAAGCAGCAATCAGGTTATTTATCGTTTTAAATAAGAACCATCAAGTTATTTTTGCAACTTATGTAAATTTAAAAGATAAGAAATTGCTTCACGGTAATTAATCTCAAGATTTTCACTACTGGATGATGTTATGTGTAAATCAGTAATTTTACCGTTATGAATGCCATACACCCAACCATGTAAATTCACTTTTTGACCTCGTTGCCATGCGGATTGAATAATTGTGGAGTGACCAAGGTTGTAAACTTGCTCAATTACATTAAGCTCACATAAAACATCTAAACGGATATCAGGAGGAAATTCCCCTAGCAACGAGCTGTTTCGAAACCAAAGATCACGAATATGCAGTAACCAGTTATTAATTAACCCTAAATCAGGGTTTTCAACCGCATCACGAATTCCACCACAACCTAGATGACCACAAACAATAATATCTTCAATTTTAAGTACATCCACAGCATATTGAACGACTGATAAACAATTTAAATCAGTATGTATTACAAGATTGCCAACATTACGATGTACAAACAATTCACCAGGCTTTAACTTAATAAGTTTTTCTGCAGAAACACGGCTATCCGAACAGCCGATCCATAAAAATTTCGGGTTTTGTTCAACGGCAAGTTGCTTAAAAAATTCAGGATCTTCTTGCTCTATTTTTTCTGACCATTCGTGGTTAAAACGAATCAAATCGTTTACATCAAACATAATTTATATTTCCTTTTATATTTCATTATTTTTATTGAAGTGAGGTTGTCATTTTGAAAACCATTATAGTTTCACTCAATTCTTTTAATATGTTGGACTTTACTTTTCATAAGTAATTTTCGCCATAATGGTGTAGTCAATATTTTTGCTTTAACAATTTTACTATAAAGTTTTAAACGTAATGGGATGGTTTTTTTATAGTAACGCTTATTAGGGTTTGGTTTACCACTATTTAAGATTTTACTTAAAATTTCAGCACTATCTAGCGCATAGCTTATCCCTTCTAAAGAACTTGCACTAATAAAACCAGCAGCTTCGCCAATCAGAAAAATATTTTCATTACCAGTATAAAAATCCCGGAATCGATTTGGATAAACGACTAAACATTTTTCTGTTTTTATAAGTTCTCCAAAAATAAAACCTTGAGTTGATAATTTTTCTTTTAATTTTTCAAAATTTTGATTGGCGACTTTTTTGGGGAAGGCACCACCAAAGATGAAATAACCATCTTTTGAAATACTCCAAGCGTAGCAATTTGTGGATTTATTATCGAATATACACGAATAAAATGGTTCTGTATGTTGTTCTGTAAACCATTGTTGTATCGCTACATATTGCCTTATTGTATGATTAGGGTATCGCATTCGTCTGACAAGAGAATTAGCACCATCAGCACCAACGACGTATTGTGTTGTGATATTGTGTTCTGTCTTATTTTTATCAATATAGGTTATTTGATAACCATCAATAATACGCCTGACTTCTTTACAAAGGGTATTATGCAAGACGGTGACTGTTGATGGTATCAATGATTTTAACCAAAGATCAAATTTATGCCGATCAAAATTTACATAACTTCGTTGATAATTACGAAAAATTTGGGTTTGTAAATCTATCGTTTTAACACTAAAAATTTGTGGATCTGTTAAGATAGCTTTCGGTAAATTTAATTTTTGTCTAATAAAAGCTTTTTGTGCATCATTCGCTAATAATCCACCACAAGGTTTATGAAAACCCTCATTGCCTACTTCGTGTTTTGTATCTAATGCAATGACTTTAAAAGAAGGGCTAAGTAAACGAGCTAGTGTACTACCAGCAGGTCCAAGACCTATGATTGCAATATCGTAATCCATGTTATTGTATTGTTGCTTTATCACTTTTAAAAAGTGTTCTATGTTAGCAAATTATATTAAGTGTGGCTATTAGATATGTGAGGTTATCTATGCATAGCAATTTATAAAGATAGCTTATGTGTAGAAAAACACCGAGTTGTTTACACTTCATAATTAAACTAATGTAAATACCCCATTTTTAGCACAAAACTCACATAGAAAATTACGCTGCCTGTTTTTGTGTTTTAAATTCAATCGGCGTCATATTATTTAGTGCCTCATGCGGTCTTTCGGTAT